>CAYLIM010000054.1:0-23544 GCA_964383805.1 uncultured Acetatifactor sp. | reverse complement strand
TAGAAAAATATCGCCGCCGCTTTCCAAAGGAGCTGTCAGGCGGGCAGCAGCAGAGAGTGGCGATTGCCCGTGCGATGATCAAAAATCCGAAACTCCTGCTCTGCGACGAATTGACTGGGGCGCTGGACACAAAATCATCCAAACAAGTCTTGAAATTCGTAGAAAAAATGAACAGTCAGTTTGGGACGACAGTGGTAATCATCACGCATAACGAAGTGATTGCAGGTATGGCGGACCGAATTGTCCGTTTAAAGGACGGCCAGATTTGTGAGAACCGGAGGAATGAACGGAAAATTCCTGCGGCAGAGCTTGTGCTGTAAGGAGGTTTTCGGATGAAGCTGGACAGACGCTATATACGCAGTATTAAGGAAAACAGGTCTTTTTATCTTTCTTCGACAGTACTCACTGTTGTGACACTGCTTTTATATTTTTTATTTAACATTGCGGGAAATGCGATTCTTACATTCAGTGTGGATTTTTATGAGCGGAATAAAATTGAAGACGCGCATTTCAGTACATACATGAAAATTCCTGAAGAGGAACTCTCGGAACTTGCGGATACATACAACGTAACACTGGAAGAACAGCGTTATATCAATATTGAAACAGACGGCGTTACCGCCCGCATATTTGGCAGGACCCAGACTGTCGATCTATACGAGATCACACAGGGGAAAGATGTGGCGGATGATGACGAGATCGTCCTGTCCGAGGGGTATGCCGTGGAAAACGGCATAAAAATCGGCGACAATATGAAAATTGCCGGTAAAGAATATACGGTCGCCGGTTTTATGCAGCGGCCGGATTATCTGTATATGCTGGAGAGCGAAGACGATTCCTACAAGAATATATCTACCTTTTATCTCTGTTATATGACGGATAAAGAGTTTGAATCTCTGGGCGATACAGGCTGCCAGTATCTTGTAAGGTATCATCAGGATTCAGATGTCATGGGATTTCGGAAGGCTGTGCATGAGCGGTATTATATGCGCTCCTATTCCGCGGCGAAAGAAAATCCCCGCATTACCATGGTGGAGCAGCAGGCACAGATGTTTATTGTCATGGCTTATGTACTTTTGTGTATCCTGCCTCTGGTAGCGGTGGTCCTGATCAGCATTATTATCAGCCGCAAGGTAAAGTCGGAACAGCGGATGATCGGAACGCTCTCGGCGCTGGGCTATAAAAAAGGACGGCTTATGCTTCATTATGCAGGGTTTGCGGCGATTCCGGGGCTTGTGGGCGGCGTTTTAACAGCAGTAATTTCCGCGGCAGCGGCACAGCCCATGAGTGAAATGGGCTTGCAGGATTATGAACCCATGCGTGTAACAGGGCATTTGAACCCGCTTGACGCTGTGCTGGGCGTAGTGATTCCAACCGCTTTGTATGTCATTGCCGCCCTTTTGTCGGTCCGTAAGCTGCTGAAGAAGGATACGGTTTTGCTGCTGAACGGCAATGCGGACAGCGGGAAGGAGAAAGGAAAGCGGATGCTGGCCGGGAGGAAGATTTCTTTCCGTACAAAGTTTGCCCTGCGTTCCCTGCTTGGCAGTCCCATGCGCAGCTTTGTGGTTCTTCTGGGCGTGTTCTTAGGGTGCTTTATTATGCTGCTGGGGCAGGCATTCTTTGATTCCATAGACCATATGGGAAATACGGCGGCGGAAGAGATGGGAAGTTTCGAGCATCAGTATATCTTGAATGAAATGCTGACAGAAAATCCCTACGGCGGAGAAACCATGCTGGTATCGGCCATGGAAGACGCTGACGGCAGCAAGCTGTCCGTGATTGGTACGGCGGACAGCAATCCGTATCTTAATTTAGTCGGCCAAGATGGAAATCCCATATCCATGGAAGACGGCTGTTATATTACAAGCCTCACACAGATTACCTTTGACTGGCAGGTGGGAGACAGAGTGACGGTGTATGATCCGCTGTCACTGGAAAAGAAAGAGATCGGGATCGCAGGGATCATCCAAAATAATGTGCAGAAGAGTATCGTTACCTCCAAAGCGCTTGCAGCAGAGCTCACAGGACTGGATGAAGGCGGCTTTAACTGCATTGTCAGCGACCGTATCCTTTCCATTCCCGAAGCCAAAATTGCGCAGGAGAGCAAAAGGAGCGATATTACCGACCAGGCGAAGACCATGACAAAGCAGATGGATTTTCTGCTGCAGATAATTATTGGACTGGGCGTTATCATCTGCATTGCCGCAGTGTATGTGGCAGTTAATATGCTGGTTATGGAAAGCCGCAGCAATATTTCTATGCTGAAGGTGCTGGGTTATCGGGACAGGCAGATCAACAAGATCGTACTTGGAGTTCACCATATCCTGTTTCCCGTTGGAATCCTTTTGTCAGTGCCGTGCGTTTATGCGGCTGCAAACGCATTCTTTTTACTGATGGTAGACTATGGCGTGATGTTGATCGACACTTATATTGAACCGGAAAGTTATCTTGTTGCGATTCTTCTGACGGCCGGTTGTTACTTTGGATCGCTGTGGCTGCTGCGCCTCAAGGTAAAAAAGGTTGATATGATCGAGAGTTTAAAGGATAACAGGGAGTAATGGGATTGAGAAAGAACTCAGACATTGGGAACTGGCGGGCAAAAATACAGCCGGAGCGTCTGTACCGCTACATGAAAGGAGAAAGCTGACATGAAAATGAATATAATTTTGGGGATTTTAGGAATTGCAGGGGGAATCCTCTGTGCTGTGGGAGATATGCTTTTTGATTTAAAGGGCAAAGGAAACAAGAAACTCGGCACTTCGGGGAATATTGACAGCAACTGGATCAATATGCCCTATTGGAGATTCGGTGCGTCCATACTGGTTGCTTTTTTGGGGGATGCATTGATCGGATTTGGCTTTTACTCCCTGGTCAGTCAGATGAAAGATGTGAGCAGGGCTCTGGCAGCAGTTACCGCCGTATGTTCATATGTGAGCGTCATTGCGGGATTTTTTATACATACTGTCCTCTGCATACAGCCGATCATCTACAAGAAGATCATGGAAACAGATAATTTCAAGCTGGCGGATGCCACCCTGGAGGCATACTATAAAGCTGTCCTGCCGCCATTTTTGATTGGGAATGCATTTATGCTTGTGGCAGCGATATGTGTGATAGTAGCAATTTTAAAAGGCTTTTTGGATGTGCCGAAATGGTTTGTGCTGCTCAACCCCTTTGTGTTCCTGCTGGTGGGTGTGGGACTCAGAAAGATAAAGCCGGCTTGGTTTTACGACTTGCCGGGGATTATCCTGCCGAGCCTTGGAATGGGGATGTTCGGGCTGATCGCGATTGTGAATTCTTGTCCCCTATGAAACAATATCCCCAATCACATGCGAGTAGATCACATAGGAGATCACCACATTGATAATGTCTGCTGTCAACTGCGTCCACACGATGCCGCTCATACCGAAGAACATATTCATGAGGAACAGGATCGGAATATTCAGGCAGAGCTGTCGGATCACTGCAAGCTTGAACGAAACCTTCCCCCTGTCCACCGCCTGCATGAAATGCACCATGTGAAAACTCAGGAACATAAAGGGCGTGGCAAAGCAGCGCGATTGGAGAAATTGCGTCCCGTACCGCACTGTGTCTGCGTCTTCGATAAAGGCGCCTATAATGTAAGGCGCGCAGATTCGGTAGAACACCACGCAGAGAATTGAGACGATCAGTCCCGCCAGCCGCGCCGTCCGAAAGAAATCCTTCATTCGCTTATGATTTTTTGATGCGTAATTGTACGCCGCCAGCGGCGTCATCCCAAGACAGATTCCGATCCCGATATTCAACGGAAGACGTTCCGCCTTAAGCACGATTCCGATGGCCGCAAGCTCGATATCTCCGTGGCTCGACGCCAACCGGTTGATCACGATATTGCACAGGTCAAAGAGAAACAGGCTCATAGCCGCGGGGATTCCCACGGAAAAGAGGGAACTCATAGAATCACGCCGTATTTTCTCTATGCTGCTAGGCAGAGTGAGTACGGTCTCCCCCGCCAGCTTTTTGTACACGATAATAAAATATATGAGCGTGATAATATTAGAGAGCATGGTCGCCACCGCCGCTCCCACCACTTGATAGCCGTCTGGGAAAATCACAAACATGAAGATTGGGTCCAGGATCACATTCAGGATACCACCCATTCCCAGGCCGAATCCCGCCTCTCTGGAATAGCCAATGTTGCGCACCATGGAACTCATGGTATTGGCCAGAACCGTCGGAAAACAGCCGATCACCACCACGAACATCAGGTATTGCCTGGCAAACCCGATCGTATTGTCGCTGGCGCCCAGAAGGCGCAGCAGGGGATTCATAAAAATAAAGCACAGAATGGAAAAGGCGAGGGAAGCGGCAGTTGCCATTACCAGACTCAGAGAAGCCACCTTCTTCGCCTCCTCCCCGTCTTTTCTGCCCAGCAGCCGAACTACCAGGCTCCCACCGCCCACTCCGAACAGATTGGCGATGCTTGTCGTCATCAAAAAGACGGTCAACACCAGAGAGGACGCCGCCACCATGTAGGGATTATTGGTCTGTCCGATGAACCAGGTGTCCGCTACATTATAGACCAGCGTAATGAGCTGGCTTACAATGGTCGGAATCGCCATCTTCGCCAACGCACGGGGGACTGGCCTGGTCTCAAAAATCTCTCTTGTCTCTTCATTTACGTTTGCGGTTTTCATATATTTTCGTATTGTTCCTTTTCCGTTACACTCACGGTCGCCGTCAGTATAGTTCATTTATGCCATCAAGAAACAGTATGAACCTTGCCGGAGAAAAATTCAAGACCATTCTCGGGAATTTAGAGTTCAGAACCGTGAATAAATGCCTGTCAATGGAATTTTACATTTGACAATTTGTTTTTCTTTTGCTATCATTCTGATAGATTACTCGGAGGGTGAGTCATTCGTTGGAAATGATGAGCTGGATAAGGTAACAGGTTGAGACGCCTGTTTTCTTACCGGCTCTTTTTGTTGTAAAGGAGACGGGAAAATGGATATGTTATCTGGAAATGTCAGGCGGATTTATTTCAAGTATTTAGCTGCGGCCTTTGGCAGTGCGTTGATCAGCTCTATTTACGGTATTGTGGATATGGCAATGGTGGGACAGTATCAGGGACCGAGCGGCACGGCGGCGCTCGCTGTTGTAGCTCCAATCTGGAATATTATATACAGTCTGGGACTTTTAACAGGAATCGGCGGCTCTGTATTATTGGGCAGTGCAAAAGGAAAAGGCGAGACAAAAGCGCAAAATGAATATTTTTCAGCGGCATTGATTGGCACAATAGCACTTGCAATAGTTTGTTGGGGGGCAGTCCTGTTTTTTGATACAGAAATGCTGACGATTTTTGGCGCAGAGGAAACATTGCTGCCTTTGGCAAAAAAATATCTTTCTCCCGTTAAATTCGTCGTTCCAGCCTTTCTCTTTAATCAAATGCTGGCGGCATTTTTACGCAATGATAATGCTCCTGCTCTGGCAACGGCAGCAGTTTTAAGCGGCGGCATATTCAATATTTTTGGGGATTATTTCTTTGTTTTTTCTTTGGACATGGGAATACAGGGGGCAGGCTTGGCAACAGCAATAGGGGCGGTCATTACATGTGCGGTTATGCTTTCCCACTTTTTCACAAATAAAAACAGTCTGCATTTTGTCTTTCCTTCCTCGTTTTGTAAAAAAGTACAGCAGATTCTGGTGACTGGCTTTTCCACCTTTTTCATCGATGTGGCAATGGGCTTTTTGACTATGATATTTAACCGACAGATTGTAAGGTATTTTGGAACAGATGCCCTATCTGTCTATGGTGTCATTGTGAATGTCAGCACGATTGTACAGTGCTGCGCATATAGCGTAGGGCAGGCGGCGCAGCCCATTTTATCTGTCAATTACGGTGCGGGCAACTGGGCGCGCATAAAGGGGACGCTTCGGTATGCACTGTATACAGTGATATTTTTCAGTGTTGTATGGACAATATCCATTTGGGCGATTCCCAATGGATTTATCCGAGTTTTTATGGCGCCAACGGAAACTGTCTGTCAAATTGCACCGTCCATCATGCGCAGTTACGGTATATCCTTCCTGCTATTGCCGCTGAATATCTTTTCGACCTATTATTTTCAGTCATTGATGAAACCGAGCGCCTCTTTCCTCGTTTCTGTTGCAAGAGGAATGGTTGTCAGTGGGATTTTGATTTATGCCCTGCCCGTTTTGGCAGGAGCAGATTCTATCTGGTTTGCCATGCCGATTACAGAACTGTTAGTGGCAATCATGGTTATTATTCTGATGATAAGATACACATCAAATCATCGGGCCCGTAAGCGCATTTGTCAGTGGGGATAGCCGCGGTTTATAACTTTATACTTTTGCTTTGATGAAGTGAGAATTCACTAATTTGACAAAAAATTAGATTGAGGAAAATATGTTTTTGTTATATAATAATTAAAACCGCAAAATTTTTAACCAATTACTTCTTTTATACAGTCTGATTGATACCGCAGCTAAAGATAGCATTTGGAGGCAACATGTACTACAGAGATGAAATACACTTCAACACTTTTATGACAGCCATGAGAAAGGGGAAGAACGTGACATTGGAGCAGCTCGGATGGGGACTCTGCTCTATCAGTATGCTTAATCGGATTGAGAGAGGGGAGCGGCTGCCTGATAAGCTGATGCGGGATCGGCTCATGGACAGGCTGGGAGTGGTGAACGATGGTTTTGAGGATTTCCTGTTCCCTGACGAGTATGCTTTATGGAAAGAACGGCAGAACCTGTTGCGGGCGATAGAAGATAAAGACATTAAAACAGCGGAAGAGAAAATATATCAGTACGAGAAAAATAACACCCGTGACAATTCCATAGAGTATCAGTTTTACCTGGCTATGAAGATGCAGCTGATGCAATATCAGGGCAAATCGGACGAGGAATTGCGCGCAGTCATAAAGCAGGCCATAGAGCTTACCATACCGGATTGCTCCGTGGACACATGGGATGGATACCTGTTGGCGGTGCAGGAGTGGAATCTGCTGCTGGAGTATATCCGCTGCGGCGGCGATGTGGGAGCGGCGCGGGAGAGCGGGACAAATACGGCCGACAAGGTGACTGCATACGAAAAGATACTGGCGGCAATACAGCAATCCGCCATGGATATCTATAGCTGCGTAAAAATCTACCCCAAGGCGGTGTACTATTTATGCTTGGAGTGGATGAAACCTCCGGTACAGGACTGGGACTGCCAGCGGATGCTCACATTAGCTGAAAACGCGCTGGAAATGCTGCGCTCCACCGGGCGGATGTACTATCTATGCGAATTGTTGGAGATAATGGAACGCATATTCTCCGTGTGGAACGAGCGAACAGACGGAGCTGCCGACGAGAACGTACATATACAGATTACATTGCCGCAGGTACAGGAGTGGAGACGGGTGCTGTCGGAGATTTTTCTGGATAAGGGCATCCCAGAAAAAATGGAAAGCTGCGCCTATCTGTACTGGCAGATGTACAACTACAGCATTGGCGATGTGGTGCGGAAACGCCGAAAAATGCTGGGCATGACGGCAAAGAAACTGTGCGAGGGAATTTGTAGTGAAAAGACTCTGCGGCGGCTGGAGAACAACAGAGCCAGCACCCACATGCAGATCGTGGGTGAATTGTTTGAACGAATGGGATTATCCCCGGAGTACCAGAGGAAAAAGATCGTCACAGACCGATATGAGGCGATAGTTCTCTATGATGTAGCAACAAAGGCAATAAACAACCGGGATATGGAGACTCTGGGCAGGGTGCTGCCGCAGCTGCGGGAAACTCTGCCAATGGATATTGTGATCAATCGACAGGAGATGGAATTCCTGGAGACGATGCGTTTATGGCACTGCGGGCAGATTACGGAACAGGACTGCATATGCAGATTGCAGCAAGCGCTGGAATACACGGTGCCCCTGGAGTGCGTCAAAAGTGCGGAAGACGGCTATTTATCCTGCGGAGAGATGCTTTGCGTTCATAACATTGCAAAGAGGTCAGACGGAACAGAAAAAGATACCTATATGAATTTATTGCGGCGCATTTGTGAGTGGTCTGTAGAAGAAAATGATACAAAGATGTACGTTATTCTATATGAACTGCTCATGTATAAGGTTGCAAGCCATTTGGGTGATATAGGTGAATATGAAACATCAAATGAGATCACGGAGGATATTATAGAGCAAGGTCTCTCATTGCGGCGAATGAACATGCTCCACCTGTGCATATACAACAGACTGTGGAATCAAATGAAAATTGCTGCTGAGAGTGATTCGGCAAATCAAAAATCCCCCATAAAGGAGGATTTGCAGAAATGTATCCAGCTTGCGAAATTATGCAAGGAAACACTATACGAAAAGTTTTATAATGAAAAATTAAACAGTCTCTGCGATGAAAAAGCCTAGTTATCGGCTATATCTTTTGATGGAGCATCATTGAACAGGCCATATACAGGCGGGTTTGTGATTTCGTCCTTCAGGCTATCGGAAAACGATCCGGACTCCCATGCGGACAGGATCAAACCGATGAGAAGGATAGAAAGGGTAGTTGCTGCGATTTTTCTAAAAATATTTTTCATGATAATACCTCCTGTAAAAAAATGTCAAAAATTTATATATTAATTATAGAATAGTCGAACTGGCGCGGACAAGGGACAGAGCTGTCAAAATTCCACCTTTTGACAGCTCTGTCTCTTGTTTTTGCCGGGGATATAATCTAAGATAAAGAAAATAAGTTATATCCCTTTCGATACAACATGAATTGAGTGGATGCTATATAAAAATGTTCTCTGGGATTAAAATAATGGCGACTCAAATCCCATTCAATTCATTTGTATATTGCGGAGCAGCGTCAGGCTCATACCTGCGTTGCTCTGTTTTATTTGCAGTCAACATTTTAGACAGATACTTGACAATTTTGGCCCTTGTTCTTGTCCGGGATATAATCTATGATAAAGAAAAGCAATACAATCCTTTTGGTACAAAGTGAATTGAATGGGGACAAATTATATAAAGTGTTCTCGGGGATTCATATAAATTTGCAACGATAACCCCATTTGATTCATTTGTATATATCATGGAGCAGCATCAGACATATATCTGTGCTGCTCTGTTTTTTTGCTGTCGGCTCCGCAGTGGGGATATGATTATATATCAATTATTCCATACGATAAATCATTGTCAAAAGAGGCTCAATCTTTTATGATATTAAGATAGATAACCTGATAAATCCGCTGCGGCGGTAAAGTGTAATGAAAGGACTGTTGATTCATGAAGAACCTGAAGATGAGTACGGTAATTACCACCATTATCTCTGTGGTGGCTGCGGTGTGTGTTCTGTTGCTGTATTTGACAGCCAGCCGCAGTATGATGACCACCATGCGGGACACAGCAGTGGAAAACATGCAGACCTCGCTGGAGGCCAAGTCGGCGATCATTGAGGAGTATGTGGACAAGGCGGAGAAACTGTTGATCGCCTACAGCAAGGCCCCCATAGTGGCCGAGCTTTTGAAGGCGCCGCAGGACGCCGAGACGGTGCAGGCTGCCCAGGCGTACACAGAGAGCTTTTACGCGGGGCTGGAAGGCTGGGAAGGCATCTATATCGCAGAGTGGGACACCCATGTTCTGACCCACTCCAATCCTGCCGTGGTAGGAATTACCACTCGTGAGGGGGACCCGCTGAAACAGCTGCAGGATGCTATGGCGGCTGCGGGCGATATCTATAACACAGGCATCATTGTCTCACCTGCGTCCAAGCAGCTGACGTTGTCGTTGTACTGCCCGGTATATGATACGGACGGTAAGACGATCCTGGGCTATGTGGGCGGCGCTCAGTTTGCCGCAAGCCTGAAAACTTTGCTGGACGGACTCAATGTTAACGGCATGGAGAGCGTCAGGGATTATATGATCAACACCGCAACCGGCGTACATATCTTTGATGAGGAAGAGGCGCGCATGGCCACGGCGATAGAGGATGAAATGCTGCTGGACGTCATGGCGTCGATAACAGGCGGTTCTCAGAACGGTAATATGGAATTTACATCGGACGAGGGAGTAAAGAGTATTGCGGTCTACCAGGCGATGCCGGGCCGCGGCTGGGCAGTGGTACTCAGCGACAGCCAGAGTGAGATTTACAGGGACGCCATTACCAGCAGAAATATTCTGGCACTGCTCTGTGTAGGCGCATGGGCGCTGATAATTGTTCTGGCCTGGATATCTGTGAAAATCTGTGTAAAACCGCTGGATGTGGTGAGAAGATCTATTTTGAGCATGAAGAATCTGGAACTCAGAGCGCCCGCGGAGCTTGGAAGATATATGGGCGGCAAGAGCGAGACCAGTCAGATCGCGTCTGCCATGGGTTCTCTGTATGACACCTTGCAGAGTATCGTAGCCACGCTGCAGGGCTGTACGGAGTCTCTGGAGATATCCACCAACACCATGAACGACGCCACAAGTACCCTGGTCGAGTATGTGGGAGACAACTCCGCCACCACGCAGCAGCTGGCGGCCGGCATTGTCACCACCAACGGAGCTATCGGCAATGTGGTCAGCGAGATCGAAAAGATTTCGGAGCTGGTGGGCTATGTGGTGGATAAGGTGAGAATCGGCGACGAGAAGAGCAGACAGCTGATTGCGTCCGCGGAAAATATGAAGAGCATGGCTGGCAACGCTCTGGAGGAGGCCGAGGTCAAGATTCAGCAGAACCGCAGCAACATGGAGGAGGCGATGGTGAATCTGCAGTCTCTCACCCGTGTGAACGAGATGGCAAAGCAGATACTGGATATTGCCAGCCAGACCAATCTGCTGTCCCTGAATGCGTCCATCGAGGCGGCGAGAGCCGGGGAACAGGGAAGAGGATTCGCGGTGGTGGCCCAGGAGATCGGCAATCTGGCCTCCAACTCCTCAGTTACAGCCAGACAGATATCGGATATCTGCGAGGAGATCAACAGCAACATCGCCAATGTGCAGGAGTGTGTGGATGACATTATCAACTTTATGGAGGGCGATGTCTCGGGAAGATTCAGGGAGTTTGCGGGTATTGCCAAGGAGTATGAAAAGTCCGTGGCCGACATTCGCAGCGCCATAGGTGAGATAGAGGAGAGCTCGGGTGGATTTGGGCTTTCCATCAACAGCATCAGGGACCGCATGAACGTGATTCAGTCTGCCTCCAAGGAGAACGGAGAGGGCGTGGATGAGATCATCAACAAGATTGAGCGCACCAGCCTGACCGCGGAGGAATTGCAGGACGTGAGCAGGACCAACAAGAACAACGCCGCAGAGATCAGCTCTGTGGTGGAACGGTTCACAAGGTAGGGAAACGGCTGCCTGAGTGGGATGATTAGGCGGGAAAGAGGTAAATATGGGAAAAAAACAGGCGTGGAATCCATATCTGCCCTCCTGGGAGTATATCCCGGACGCAGAGCCTTATGTGTTCGGAGACCGGGTATATGTGTACGGCTCTCACGATTTTTACAACGGGTATGTGTTTTGCATGGGGGACTATGTGTGCTGGTCAGCTCCGGTGGACGATCTGGGGAACTGGCGGTACGAGGGCGTGATCTATAAGAAGACGGCGGACCCGTTCAACAGGGCGGGAAAAATGTGTCTCTACGCGCCGGATGTGACTGTGGGGCCGGACGGCAGATATTATCTGTACTATGTGCTGGATAAGGTGTCTGTGGTGTCCGTGGCGGTCTGCGACACCCCGGCGGGAGAATATGAGTTTTACGGATATGTGCACTATACGGACGGTACGCTGCTGGGAGAGCGGGCGGGGGATGAACCCCAGTTTGACCCCGGTGTGCTGACCGAGGGGGAGAAGACCTACCTGTACACCGGTTTCTGCGGCAAGGGCGACAAGTCCCGGCACGGGGCCATGGTGACGGTGCTGGGCAGAGATATGCTGACCATAGCGGAGGCTCCCCAAATCGTTGTGCCGGGCTGCGAGTATAGCGCCGGGACGGAGTATGAGGGCCATGCTTTCTTTGAGGCTCCCTCCATCCGAAAAAAAGGTAACACCTATTATTTTATTTACTCCTCTCAGGTGATGCATGAGCTGTGCTATGCCACCAGCAAAAAGCCCACGGGAGATTTTCGTTATGGCGGAGTGCTGGTGAGCAACTGCGATCTGCATATTGACAGCTACAAACCGGCGGAGCAGCCGATGGCCTACGGCGCCAACAACCACGGCAGCATAGTGGAGATTCAGGGGCAGCCGTATATCTTTTATCATCGTCACACCAACGGTACATGGTACAGCCGCCAGGGCTGCGCGGAGAAACTCACGGTTCACGCGGACGGCAGCATCGAGCAGGCTCAGATGACCTCCTGCGGGCTGAACGGCGGCCCGCTGCCGGGCAAGGGCTACTATCCCGCATATCTGGCCTGCAATCTGTTTACGGATTCCCCGGCGGCGTATGTGGGCGGCGCGGACCAGCCCAGAGTCATGCAGGACGGACGGGACGGGGACGAGAACGAGGGATACATAGGCAATATACAGGACGGAGCCACGGCGGGCTTTAAGTTTTTCCGGGGCGCGGAGGCGAAACGGATTCATGTGTGGATAAGGGGCTACGCGCAGGGCGTAGTGGAAGTGAGGACGGAGCCGGGCGGAAAGGTGTTGGCGGAGCTTTCGGTGGAATATGCCAATGTGTGGGAGGAGTCCCAGGCGGATATCGGTCTGCCCGAGGGAGAATACGCTCTCTATCTGACCTTCCGGGGACAGGGAAACGCCATGCTTAAGGGCTTTGAACTGAGATAAGGGAGCGGGGCCAGGCAAAAGGCGTTGCAAGGAGGTAAGCGCATGGGAAAGATTCGGATTGAGGAGAAGAGACTGGTGTTTCAGCGCCGGGACGAGCTGACGGTGATAGAACCCTATGGCCGGGACTGTCTGCGGTGCCGCAGCACGAAAAACGGACGGATATCGGAGGAGCGGTGGACAGTGCTGGAGCCTGTCACCCGGGACGACTGTGTAATCACAGGGGACGAGAGCAGGGCTACCATTACCAACGGTATGGTCAGCGCCACCATAGAGGCGGGCAATATCTGGTACGGCGGCGTCATCACCTACTATCGCATGGGAAAGCAGATTCTGCATACGAAGTTCGAGGGGGATTACACCAACCGCAACATGCATGTGGAGGGGGATCACTATCAGGTCAAGGTGATCTTTGACGCCAACGAGGGAGAGCATTTCTATGGCATGGGCCAGGAGCAGGAGGATCTGTTTGACCGCAAGGGCAGCACCAGCCAGATCATCCACTACAACACCAAATCCACTCTGCCTGTGCTGTACTCCTCTCTGGGCTACGGCATATTCTGGAACAATCCGGCGCCGGGGCGCTGTGAGACCACCCGCAATCACACCATGTTCGTGGCGGACAGCGCCTATCAGGCGGATTATTTTATCTATGCGGGGGAGACTCCCGCGGACACTATGAGACGGTACTGCGATCTCACGGGGTATGCTCCCAAATTCCCGCGCTGGGCGGCGGGGTTCTGGCAGTGCAAGCTGCGCTATGAGAGCCAGGAGGATCTGCTGGAGGTAGCCAGGGAGTACAAAAAGAGAGGAATCCCCATCGACGCCATTGTGATCGACTATTTTCACTGGACGGAGCAGGGCGAGTGGAAGTTCGATCCCAAGTACTGGCCGGACCCGGAGGCAATGTGCCGGGAGCTGGAGGAGCTGGGAATCCACCCGGTGGTATCCATCTGGCCCACCATCAATCCCGCCAGCGAGAACTATTCTCACATGAGCGAGGGCAACATGCTGGTGCGCACGGAGAACGGGCAGTACGGAACCTTTGACTTTTACGGGCAGCAGGCGTTTATCGACCCCATGAACCCAGAGACCAGGGACTTTGTGTGGGGTAAGGCCAGAGAAAATTACTACCGTTATGGAATCAGGACATTCTGGCTGGACGAGGCGGAGCCTGAGGTGCATCCCCAGCAGCCGGGACACTTGAAATACTATCTGGGCAACGGCGCCCAGGTGGCCCAGCTGTACCCCTATTATTACGCGAAAATGTTTTATGAGGGGCTCAAGGCGGAGGGCGAGGAGGAGATCGTATCTCTGACCCGCGCGGCCTATCCCGGCAGCCAGAAATATGGCGCTATCGTATGGAACGGGGATATACCATCCAGCTTTCTGAATCTGAAGATGAGCATAGAGAGCGGCCTGTCCATGGGGATGTGCGGCATTCCCTGGTGGAATTCGGACATCGGCGGATTCCTCTCCGGAGACATTGAGAGCGAGTATTTCAGAGAACTGA
Organism: uncultured Acetatifactor sp.; assembly: GCA_964383805.1. Classification (GTDB taxonomy): domain Bacteria; phylum Bacillota; class Clostridia; order Lachnospirales; family Lachnospiraceae; genus Acetatifactor. The sequence continues at coordinate 9,266 of CAYLIM010000054.1, read as the reverse complement.
TTGTCAGGTGGTTCCAGTTCGGCGTGTTCTGCCCGGTGATGCGGCTGCACGGCTCCAGACTGCGTCCATCCTGGCACAGACAGCGCCATCCCGGCGTCAAGGAGGCCAGCGGCGGAGACAACGAGATATGGAGCTTTGGAGAGCGCAACTATCCGATTTTGAAAAAGCTGATCGAGCTGCGTGAGCGGCTCAAGGACTATACATGCCGGTACATGGACGAGGCCAGCAGCACCGGTGCGCCGATCATGCGTCCCATGTTCTGGGAATTCCCGGAGGACGAGCAGTGCTATACGCTGGAGGATCAGTATTTCTACGGTCCCGACCTGCTGGTGGCTCCGATTTACGAGCAGGGAGCTGTGGAGCGCCGGGTATATCTGCCCCGGGGCAGCTGGGTACTGACGCGGGACGGCAGTGTGTGGGAGGGCGGCAGATGGAACCTCTGTCACGCAAAGCTGGATGAATACATCGTGTTTGCCAGGGAAGGGGCGGAGGTGCTGAAGTGCTTTGAGGACGGAGAGTGAGCGCCCGCTGTGGGCAGAACGGAGTGTGGAGTATGGGATGGAAAAAATGGGGAACGGCTCTGCTGCTGTGTGTGGCGCTGACCGGCTGCGGCGGACAGGAGGTCTCTGGGGGAGCGGAGGAGGAAGGCCGGACCCAGGAGTCACAGGCGCAGGAGTCGGCAGTGGACGCCCAGACCGGGGAACAGCCCGGTGAGAGCGAAACGCAGGAGCAGCCCGGTGAGAGCGATCAGGCGGACGGGCAGGAAGATGACGGGGACATAAACATGGATTATGCAGATTATTTTAAGAATTTGAAACTGACGGCGAGCTACAAGGGGCTGGATGACGCCAATCCGCTGATGACACAGCGCTTTGGAGCGGACCCCTACGCCATGGAGTACGACGGCAGAGTCTATTTTTACATGACGGCTGATGCCTTTGAGTACGAGGGGGGAGAGATCAAGGACAACACCTACGGCAAGATACACCAGATCAATGTGATCTCCACTGCGGACATGGTGAACTTTACGGACCACGGCGCCATAGAGGTGGGCGGCAGCCAGGGAGCGGCAAAATGGGCAAACAACTCCTGGGCGCCTGCGGCGGCCTGGAAAAATATTGACGGGCAGGACAAATTCTTCCTGTATTTCGCGGACGGGGGCGGCGGCATCGGCGTGCTGACGGCGGACAGCCCCACGGGACCATTTACCGATCCTCTGGGCCACGGACTGGTGACGAGGCAGACTCCCACCTGCGCGGAGGTTCTGTGGCTCTTTGACCCGGCAGTGCTGGTGGACGAGGACGGCAGGGCCTACCTGTATTTCGGCGGAGGTGTGCCGGAGGATAAGGTGGCTGCGCCCGGCACGGCCAGGGTAGTGGAGCTGGGAGAGGATATGATCAGCTTAAAGGGAGATCCAAAGCCCATCGACGTGCCCTATCTGTTTGAGGATTCCGGCATACACAAATATAATAACAAGTATTATTATACATACTGCACCAACTGGCAGGTGGATGCCGAGGGCACAGCGGCCTACGGGTTCCACAATGCGGAGATCGCCTGTCTGGAGAGCGACAGCCCCATGGGGCCTTTTACATACAAGGAGACGATTCTGGAGAATCCCGGCAAGTTAAACGGCCTGTACGGCAACAATCACCACTGTGTGTTCTCTTTCCGGGGGAATTGGTACATTGCCTATCACGCTCGCACACTGGAGAAAAAGATGGGAGTGGAAAAGGGGTATCGCTGTACCCATGTGGACGGCTTTGACATGGGGGGGGACGGAACCATAGGCAAGATTTCCATGACTATGAAGGGAAGGGAGCAGCTGGAATTTTTGAATCCCTACAGGGAGGTGAACGCTGCCACCATGGCTGTGCAGGGGGGACTGGACACTGTGGCACAGGACGATGCGGGCTGCATGGCTCTGTCCTCCATCGACAGCGGGGACTTTTTCAAGGTACAGGGCGTGGATTTTGGGTCCACTGCGCCCCGGCTGCTGAGAGTTACCGCCCGGTGCGGCGCGGGGGCGAAGGGGCTGATTTCGGTGCGGCTTGACACTATTTACGGCCAGGTGCTGGGCTATGTGCCTCTGGGCGGAGACGGAGCGAAGACGGACGGCTTTGCGGTTTACGAGGCCGAGCTGGAGGAGGAGATCACGGGAGTACACGACCTGTATTTTGTCTTCTACTGCGGCGAGGGCGGCTCCTATGAGCTGGGCAGCTGGCAGTTTGTCAAGGATGAGGAGAAACTTGTCGCCGAGTGTCCGGCGGAGGTGGCCAGGCGCATGTCTGACAGGGAGTACGGCAGCGCGGAGCATATCACCTATCCCTCGAAGACCACAGGGCTGGAGCGGGGGGCCAATGTGCTGCTGCCCGCAGGATACGATTCGGAGAAACAGTACAGGGTGCTGTATTTCCAGCATGGTATTTTCGGGGACGAGAACTCACTGCTGGGCGATCAGAGTAATGCCATTCCCGAGATACTGGGCAATCTCAGCGCTCAGGGGCTGACCGAAGAAACCATCGTGGTGTTCCCGGATATGTACGCCACCTCGGACCCCGATCTGAAACCGGCTTTCACGGACGAGGCGGTGGCGCCCTATGACAACTTTATCAATGAACTGACGGAGGATTTGATCCCCTATATCGAAAGCCATTATTCCGTGTCGGCACGGCGGGAGGACAGAGGAATTCTGGGATTCTCCATGGGCGGCAGGGAGACGTTGTATATCGGAATCAACAGACCGGATCTGTTCGGCTATATCGGGGCCATATCCCCGGCGCCGGGACTGACTCCGGCCAAGGACTGGGCCATGACTCATCCCGGACAGATGGAGGAGGAGGAACTGCATTTTGCCCAGGGAGCGGAGCTGCCCGAGCTGCTGATGATCTGCTGCGGCACGCGAGACAGCGTGGTGGGGCAGTTTCCCGCCGGCTATCACAAGATTCTGGAGCAGAACGGGGTGGAGCATCTGTGGTACGAGGTGCCCGGAGCGGACCATGACAGTCAGGCCATTCGCAGCGGACTGTACAATTTTATGATCAGATGGAATGCGGAGTAAAGGAGAGCGTATGAGCAAACTACTGTGTTATACCAGAAAACCGATTGACAATATCCTCTATGACCCCAGACTGGCCTACAGTATGCATCTGGCGCTGCAGGAGGGGGAGCTTTTCCGGCCCCTGAACCATAATAGCGGCGTACTGTTTGCTCTGGCCACGGAAAATGCGGACGGTTCTCTCAATCCCATGAGTCTGAAGTCTCCCTGGGTCTTTCCCCTGAAGGACGGCGGCTATGGGGTGGCGGCGGTGCGGATATGCGGGGACGGAGAGGATGATGACAGCAGCAGGGGCAGCGTACTGCTGTGGACTACCCCGGATCTGGTAGTCTACCGGGAACTGGGGCTGCTGCGGCTGGGAGAACAGTACGTAGACTGGGTAAAGATCCGCTATGACCAAAAGCGGAGCTGCTATGTGCTGTGCTGGGAGGAAAGAAACGGCAGCTGCTATCGGGCCCTGTACCCCCAGACCCTGTTGGAGGGGGAGCTGCGGGACTGTGAACCGCTGCTGAACTGTATTGTGGACCCGGACAGCGATGAAAGCATGCCAGACGGATTTCCTCGGACCGAAAACGACAGCCTGCTGCGGGAGACGGGCAATATAGAGGGCGTGGTGCCGCATTGTGTGGTGGATATCGGAGAACAGGAGACCTGGTATCTGCGGCGCAAGCTGTTGCCTCCCATCAGCACCGGTGTGGAGGTGCCCAGGGAGGTGGAGGTAAGCATGGGAGAAAATCCGGACAGCGGGCAGCGAAGAGAACTGGCGCGGCAGGCGCTGTGCGGACAGAAGGCGACTGTGCGCTACAGCGATGGAACCTTTTGCAGGAAGTCCATCGACTGGGATCTGGAGAAGGTGGATTTGTCCCAAAAGGGAAGTCAGATAATCAGCGGAAAAATTTACCGCCCTTCGTTTCCGTTTCCTGTGGCATTCAACCGGGCCGACCCCTGTGTGACCCGCTGGAACGGAAAATATTATTTTATTGCCACCAATGACGCGGACAACAATCACACCCTGTATATCAGGGAGGCGGACACGCTGGAGGGGCTTACCCAGGCCGAGGAGATTCTGCTGCTGGATTCGAGTACCTATGAGGGAATCGGCGGGCTGCTGTGGGCGCCGGAATTCCATGAGATAGAGGGGCGGCTGTACATTTTCCATGCCGCCACGCCGGAACCCTTCTTCGAGGAAGAGAGCCATATCATGGCGCTGCGCGAGGGCGGGAATCCTGCATGCCGGGAGGACTGGTCAGCGCCCAGAAAAATTGTGAAGATGGATGGAAGCGATTTATGTGAGGCGGGAAAAACCATATCTCTGGATATGACCTGTTTTTTCTGGGAGGGGGATTATTATGTGATCTGGTCCCAGAGGGAGTTTTTGCCCAAGGATCTGGGGGCCTGGCTGTATATCGCAAAGCTGGACGCAGGGGAACCCTGGAAACTGGCGTCGGAGCCGGTAGTGCTGTCCAAGCCGGACTATGGCTGGGGCAACAACCACACCTTTGTGGAGGAGGGGCCTTTTGCGCTGCCGGTGGGAGACAGACTGTATGTGACTTTCTCCGCGGCGGCTGTGGATACCTCCTATGTGGTGAGCTATCTGGTCACGGAGCGGGGCAGGGATCTGCTGCGCAGAGACAGCTGGCGCAAAAACAACTATCCGATTCTCACCTCCCGCAGTGTGGAGGGAGAGTACGGGACCGGCCACAACGCCTATGTGGAGGATGAGGATGGAAATATCTGGAACACCTACCACGCCCGTCCCGGAACGGACGGAGTGCGCAGCAGCGGTATCCGCAGAGTGCACTTTGATATTGATGGGGACCCCGTGCTGGATATGACGGAGGAAATGGACCTGAGGGAGGCGTTTCGGCAGGTCAGGACCAAACTGGTGATCCGGTAGGCTGCCGGGCGTTTTCCATGCATGGATCAGCGTCTGGGCTCATGAGGCGGGAGAATATTCCCGTCGGAATCCATAGCGTCGGAAGGTATCTCTGAACCCGCCACATTATAGTGCGACAAACTGTTAAAAGGGGTGGGTTCGGCATATTTTAGATAGGGGACGATCCCTGGGAACATTTCCTGGGGCGTCCCTTTTTTTGCCGTGTCCGGAGGGGGCGCAGCGTGCAGAAAATTGCGGCGGAAAGCGCCGGGAGTCAACCCCGTCTGCTGCCGGAACTGGCGGCAGAAATGCTCCACATTGTGGTATCCGCAGTCGTCGGCGATCTCGGACACGGGTTTCTCTGTGTAGGCCAGCAGCTCCCGGGCTTTGCGTATCCTGCCCGCGATCACGTCATCCATGCAGGAGACGCCGAACATTTTCCGGTACAGAATCTGCAGGTAGCCGGCGCTCAGATGCATCTCCTGAGCCATGGAGCGGATGTTCCAGGGCAGCTGTGGGTTGTTGTAGATTTTCTTGTGGAGATAGAGCAGCTGCGAGGCGTGGGAGGTGGTTTCCTGACGGTAGGTGTCCTGTCTGAGCCGCAGAAACAGTGCCTGCAGCAGATTGGATATGGTTAAATCGCTGTCCGCCGAGGAGAGGGAAGTCTCCCAGGTCAGGAGCTTGAACAGGAGGTGGCAGTATTCCGGGTCGGATACGGGGAAGGGGGTCCCCGTCAGCGGAAACTGTTTCACCAGCGGATCGTCCGAGGAAAAACGCAGCCAGTCGTTCTGATAGGTTTCCTGGCAGGCGCGGTAACAGATTGGCTGACCGGGGGCATAGAGCATTGCCGTTCCGGCAGGGTATTCCTGCCACTGGCCATCCAGCAGAAACTGAACCGGTGTAAGCACCAGCAGCAGCATATACTGGCCGGGGCCGGCAGTCATATCAAACAAAAAATCGGATGGGTGAACGGCGCTGTAGCCGACAAAATGTATGGTATTCATGGATAGCCTCCCAGGATGGATTTCTTAAAAGTATAGCGCATCAGCTCCTCCGGGTCAATCGGAGATAAAAAATAACGGATGTTGCGCATAGAGAAATGCAGGTAAGCAGACAAAGAAATAGCAATAAATGACGAACATATGACAAGTTTTAGAGAGATTTTTTTGGTGAAAAAATGCTATAATTTCCACAAGACTATATTTTTGAGGGAGGACATGGCAATGGGCGGTATATCGGACAGAGTTTATCGCAATATGTTTGCGGAGATCGGGATTTCCCAGGAGGAGATCGACCGGAGGCTGAAGGAGATCGTGCAGACCTTTTTTTACGGCAGCGAGGAGGAGAGAATCTACCATCCCGCGGGGGAGGATATGGGGTATCTGATGGATACCGGCAACTATGACGCCCGCACCGAGGGCATGTCCTACGGCATGATGATGTGTGTGCAGCTGGACATGAAGGAGGAGTTTGACCGGATATGGAAGTGGTCCAAGACATATATGTTTATGACGGAGGGCTGGAGTGAGGGATATTTTGCCTGGTCCTGCGGTACGGACGGCACCAAAAACGCGGACGGCGCAGCACCGGACGGAGAGGAATTCTATGCCATGGCCCTGTTTTTCGCCTCCCACAGATGGGGGGATGGGGAAGGCATTTTCAATTATTCGCAGCAGGCGAGAGAGATTCTGCGGGCCTGCCTGCACAAGGGGGAGAACGGCCGTCAGGGCCATCCCATGTGGAATCGGGAGAACCGCCAGATTCTGTTTGTGCCAGGCATTGATTACACAGACCCCTCCTATCATCTGCCTCATTTCTATGAGCTTTTTGCCCTGTGGGCGGACGAGGAGGACAGGGCGTTCTGGAAGGAGGCGGCTGCCGCCAGCCGGGAGTATCTGGCAAAAGCCTGCCATCCTGTGACGGGGCTGAATGCGGAGTACGCGGAGTTTGACGGCAGCCCCATGAGCAGACCCATTCCCTGGACCAGCGACAGGCACGATTGGTTTTTCAGCGATGCATACAGGACGGCCGCCAATATCGGCCTGGACTACGAGTGGTTCGGCGTGGACGTGGGACAGCGGGCAGCGGCGGAGCGTATTCAGAAGTTTTTGATCGACGACTGCCGCAGTGGCAGCTACCACATCTATGAGCTGGACGGCAGCATTGCGGGGGAGAGCGCGCTGCACCCCTTCGCGATCACTGCCACCACCGCCCAGGCGTCTCTGGCGGTGCTGCCGGAAAACGGCGGCGAGCTGGCCCGGGAGTGGGTGGAGCGTTTCTGGAACATGCCCCTGCGCACCGGAGAGAGAAGATACTATGACAACTGTCTGTACATATTCGCGTTTTTGGCACTGAGCGGAAATTATAGAATTTGGTAAAAACCAAGGGAATATGCGGAACTCAAATCAGCATGTTCCCGAATGGCGCACTGAACAATATCTGGACGTTAGAACGGCCAGATGTTGTTCACCGACCATGTGTGCCGGGAGGGAATATGCGGAACTCAAATAAGGAGATGGAGACGATGGAAGGACCTAAAGCACCCAAAGACCCTACAAAAAAGAGAAAGAGTTTTTATATTATGCGGGGCAAGAGCGTCGCAGGCTCACCCCAGCCGGACGGCAGAGGGATACAATTTCTGTATATGAACGACGGAAGGATGCTCAGCAGCGCCAGGCTGGTGGGCGGGATCGAGGATGAGGAGATGCTGAAGCTGATGGAGACCACAGAGGGATTCAGGCGGTTGGTACACAGCATCGGCGTCACGGTGGAGGCGGAGGACAGAGAGCTGGTGACGGAGTTCTGTCTGCAGATGTACGGACACCGGGACGTGTACGGCTCTGGAACCACGCTGCGGCTGCCTGTGCAGGCCAACGGCATGGAGCATATTCTGGAACTGGAGAGCTGTCAGTGGTCCGACGACGACAATATGCCCGGACAGATTCGTTTCGAGTTTCCCCAGGCGGGGATGCTGGCCACGGTGGCGGTGCGTTTCTACCTTCAGGACGGCTTTGACGCGCCGGAGGTGGAGGAGGAGGAGCCGGTGAATTTCGACTCTCCGCTCTATCGGCAGATGATTGAGAAATCCCTGGTGCAGACTGGCAACAATGCCCGGCTGAAGAGGGCCATTGACAAGGCGCGCCGGGGGGAGGATGTGACCGTGGCCTTTATCGGCGGTTCCATTACCCAGGGGGCCGGGGCCATTCCCATCAACACCCAGTGCTATGCCTACAGAACCTATTGCGGGTTCTGTGAGCTGACGGGCAGAGGGCTGGATGACAATGTCCACTATGTGAAAGCCGGTGTGGGGGGGACTCCCTCCGAACTGGGCATGATACGGTATGAGAAGGATGTGCTGCGGGAGGGCAGTGTGGTTCCCGACGTGGTGGTGGTGGAGTTCGCCGTCAACGACGAGGGAGACGAGACCAAGGGTGAGTGCTATGATTCCCTGGTGCGGAAGATTTTGAATGCGGAGAACCGCCCGGCGGTAATCCTGCTGTTTGCGGTGTTTGCCAACGATTTCAACCTGCAGGAGCGCCTGTCCCCGGTGGGCAGGGCCTACGATCTGCCCATGGTCAGCACCCGGGACGCGGTGGTGGAGCAGTTCTACCAAAAGCCCGGCAGCGGCAGAGTGGTCAGCAAGAATCAGTTTTTCTATGACTCCTACCACCCCACCAACGTGGGACACCGGATCATGGCAGACGGTATTCTTTGCCTGCTGCAGAAGGTGGATGACCAGGAGGCGGATGAGGATATGCCGGAGCTTGACAAGATTGAACCTCCCATCGGCGGCGCGTTTGAGCGGGTGCGTCTGATGGACCGCAGCCATCCCTTTTCTGAGGCGCAGATCGACTGCGGCAGCTTTGACCGGGTGGACACAGAACTGCAGGCGGTGGAGATGGACCTGAACCTGGAGGGAACCCCGGAGTTTGTGGACAACTGGGTGCACAGGGGGGGACAGTCCGGCGGAGAATGCAGACCCTTTGTCATGGATATCACCTGTGAGAGTCTGTTGCTGGTATCCAAGGACAGCGCCGCCAATCAGGTGGGCTGCGCCGAGGTCTGGGTGGACGGGGAGAAGGTGCTGTATGCGGACCCCCATGTCAACGGCTGGACCCACTGCAATGCGCAGATATGCTTTAAGAGCACAGAGAGAAAGCACCGCCATGTGGAAGTGAGGATGGCGCCGGGGCAGGAGGACAAGGACTTTACGATCCTGGGCTGGGGCGTGGTGGAGTAATGAGGGAGTATGCGGAACAGAAGATCTGAAGATTTTCAAATAGGAGGAGCCATATGAGACTGGTATATGACGGACAGGCGGTTTCCCTGATC
>CAYLIM010000053.1:0-23984 GCA_964383805.1 uncultured Acetatifactor sp. | reverse complement strand
TCCGGCGCTGAAAAGATCACAGAGTATCTGGGTGAAATGCTGCGGGAGGAGACGGATCTGGCGGACCGGCGGGGTGAGGAGCATCTCTCCGGAATATGGGAGGAAAAGCTGACGGCTTATGAACGGGAAAAAGAGCGGCAGATAGAAAATTGGCAAACTTATGGAGGCAGTGAATGAGCGATATAGTAAAGATTTCAGATCACTTCTGGATTTTTGAGGAAAATGGCGTCCGCTCCTTTTTATTTGAGGGGGACAGAAGAGCTATGCTGATTGATACTGGATTTGGCACGTTGCAGATTCGGGAATTAGCTGAAGGACTGACAGATTTACCCATATTTTTAGTGAACACCCATACCGATAAAGACCACACGGGACGCAACGTGGACTTTAAACCAGTATATATGCATCCGGCAGAGATGGATCACTATAAAAACGCACTGCCGGAAGGTTGCTGTATGGAGGATGTGTGCCCGCTGTGGGAAGGTGATATTATTGATTTGGGATACTGGAAGTTTGAAGTGATTTTAACGCCGGGGCATACGCCTGGGAGCATTATGCTGCTGGAGCGTGAAAAGCGTATGCTCATTTCGGGTGATTCGATTCAGAATGGGGACATTTTTATGTTTGAGGCGGGACGCAATATGCAGGCGTTTCAGAACAGTCTCAAAAAAATGATTGCTATGGCAGATGCATTTGATTCCATTTGGCCGTCCCATGGAAGTTATCCGCTGACAGCAGATATTATTCCGGGGATTTTAAAGGGGGCGCAGGACCTGCTGGCAGGAAAATTGCCGGATCAGGATCCGCCACGGCCTATGCCATGCAGGAAATATGTCTGTGATGTGGCGGCGTTTCTGTACCAGTTTGATTGAATTTTGAATGATTTTTAGAGGAGAAGAATATGTGCAAGAGAATATTGGCAGTGTTTATGGCGATTGGTCTGTTGACATTTACAGGCTGTGGGGACAGTGAAAGGGTGATTGACGGCGAGGTGGAGAATGTGACCACTGGCAGCAGGGCCGAGGAATCGGCCGGGCAGCAGGAGAGCGCTCAGGTTCCGGAACAGCAGGCGGAGACAGCCGCCGCCAAGGGATATGTGTTCGTGGCAGGCGGCGTGACAGTGGAGATGGATGCGGATATGGCGCCTATACTACAGGCATTAGGTGAGCCGTCATCCTACTTTGAGGCCGCCAGCTGTGCCTTCGAGGGCCTTGATAAGATATACACCTACAGCAGCTTTGAGATTGACACCTATCCTGCGAAGGACGGGGATCTGGTGTCGGCGGTGGTACTGAAAGACGATACCGTGACCACTGCCGAGGGCATATGCATCGGCGATTCTCTAGAAAAACTCCAGGAGACATACGGGGAAGGCGCTCAGGAGAGCGGGATGCTGGTGTATGAAAAGGATGGCATGAAACTGTGTTTTATCCTGCAGAACGACAGCATTATCTCCATCGAGTACAGGTCAACGGCGCTGTAGCAGACTGGCGAAAATAGTACTGTAAAAATGGAAAAAACTGTGTTATAATACCTCTATACTCACTAACGATTAGATTTTCCTTTCCGCACAGTGCATGTTGCCCGATTATGCGGCATGTGCTGTGCGGTAACCTAAAAATCTTAACGTTAGTCAGTATAACAGCGCTGGCCGGGCGGTATGACACATGTACGCAATGGCAGAGCACTATAGAGAATTGGAGGAGGATATGCAATGAGCTATATGGACGAGTATCGGTTCTGGCTGGAGGACGACTATTTCGACCAGGACACCAAGAAGGAACTGGAGGCCATCAGCGGCAACGAGACGGAGATCGAGGACCGTTTCTACAGGGAGCTGGAGTTTGGTACCGGCGGATTGCGTGGGGTTATCGGCGCAGGTACGAACCGTATGAACATTTATACCGTGAGAAAGGCCACTCAGGGCCTGGCTAACTATATCATCAAGCAGGGCGCACAGAAAAAGGGCGTGGCCATCGCCTACGATTCCCGTTTTATGTCCCCTGATTTTGCGGACGAGGCTGCACTGTGCCTGGCTGCCAACGGCATTAAGGCCTATGTGTTTGAGTCTCTGCGTCCCACGCCGGAGCTGTCTTTCGCGCTGCGCACCCTGGGCTGCACCTCAGGTATCGTGGTGACGGCCAGCCACAATCCCCCGGAGTACAACGGCTACAAGGTGTACTGGGAGGACGGCGCACAGATCACAGCTCCCAAGGACAAGGAGATTATCGGTGAGGTGCAGGCCATCAAGGATTACCACACTGTGAAGACCATGGGCAAAGCCGAGGCTCAGGCTGCGGGCCTGTATCAGACCATCGGCAAGGAGATCGACGACGCTTACATGGTGGAATTGAAAAAGCAGATCATCCATCCGGAGATCATCAAGGAAGTGGCGGATGATATCAAGATTGTATACACTCCTCTGTGCGGCACCGGTAATCTGCCTGTGAGAAGAGTGCTGTCCGAGCTGGGCTTTAAGAATGTGTATGTGGTTCCCGAGCAGGAGAACCCCGATCCCAAGTTTACCACGCTGGATTATCCCAATCCCGAGGACCCCAAGGCGTTTACCTATGCGCTGCGTCTGGCGAAAGAAAAGGATGCGGATATCGTGCTGGCCACGGACCCGGATGCGGACCGTCTGGGCGTGTACGCAAAAGATGCCAAGACCGGCGAGTATGTGGCGTTTACTGGCAATATGTCCGGTATGCTGATCGCCGAGTATATTCTGCGGGAGAGGACAGCGAGCGGCACTATGCCTGAGAATCCGGCCATGGTGACCACCATCGTGACCACCAATATGACCTTCCCCATCACCCAGAGCTACAATGTAAAACTCATCGAGGTGCTGACAGGCTTTAAGTTTATCGGCGAGCAGATCAAGCTGTTTGAGCAGACAGGCTCCAACAACTATGTGTTCGGCCTGGAGGAGAGCTACGGTTGCCTGGCCGGAACCCACGCCAGGGACAAGGATGCCTGTGTGGCCGTAATGTGCCTGTGCGAGGTCGCCGCCTACTGCAAGAAACATGGCATGACCCTGTGGGATATGATGCTGCAGATGTACGAGAAGTACGGCTATTTCAAGGAGACCCAGTACACCATCACGATGAAGGGTGTCAGCGGCGCCAAGGAGATTGCTGCCCTGATGGATAAGCTGCGCACCAATCCGCCCAAGGCCATCGGTGACGCCAAGGTGCTGAAATTCCGTGACTATCAGGAGAACAAGATCATTGACATGGAGACCGGAGCCGTGTCGGAGACCGGCCTGCCTAAGTCCAATGTGCTGTATTTTGAACTGCCGAACAACTGCTGGTGCTGCGCAAGACCTTCCGGCACAGAGCCGAAAATCAAGTTCTACATGGGCGTTGTGGGCAACAGCTTAGAGGATGCCCAGGCCAGAGTGGAGAAGTTGACAGAGGATTTGAAAGCAATCTTATAAAGCATATTCCTTTTTCAGGAGCCGCCCCGCAAGGGGCGACTTCTGTGTTTCAACGGCTGTGTGCAGGGAGAGAATCAGGGAATACTAATCAGCATATTCCCGGAAAGCGCACTGAACAATATCAGGACGCTGCAGCGGTCTGATATTGTTCACCGGTCATGTGTGCTTGTAGGGGATATGTGGAACTCTAATCAGGAAGGGAATAAAATGATGGGCAAATTAAGTATCCACAATCTGCGAAAAACCATATCGTATCTGAAACGCAACGGACTGCGGGAGACACTGGTTACAATCCGGGAACATTTGCCTCAGTCCCCGCGGAAGGCATATGCCTATGTTCCCGTGGCGGAGCAGGAGCTGGAACGGCAGCGCCGGCAGAACTGGGAGGAGCCGGTGACTTTCAGCATAGTGGTTCCCGCCTACCACACGCCGGAGCGCTATTTTCGGGAGCTGATTGAGTCCGTTCTGGGGCAGACCTACCCTCACTGGCAGCTGGTGATCGGAGACGCAGGGGAGGATGACACTCTGGGGGAGCTGGCGGCCTCCTACTGCGATGATCGTATCTGCTATAACCGTCTTTCCGGCAACCGCAGTATTGCGGACAATACCAACGAGACGCTGCAGTGGGCCACGGGAGACTATGTGGCCCTGCTGGACCATGACGATGTGCTGACGCCGGATGCTCTGTATGAGATGGCGGCGGCGATAGCGCGTGGAAAGAGTGACGGCAGGCGGCCCGAAATGCTGTACTCGGACGAGGATAAATGCGATGAGGACGCGAAAGAGTTCTATGAACCCAATCTCAAGCCGGATTTTAACCTGGATCTGCTGCTGACCAACAATTATATCTGTCACCTGCTGGTGATGGAGACCGGGCTGATAAAGCAGCTGGGATTCCGAGCTGAGTACGACGGCGCCCAGGATCACGATCTGGTGCTGCGGGCGGCGGCCAGCCTCTGGCGCACTCCCAGAGCCATTCTGCACATTCCCAGGGTGTTGTACCACTGGCGCTGCCACAGTGCCTCCACGGCGGCCAACCCGGAGAGCAAGCTCTATGCCTATGAGGCGGGAGTGAAAGCCTCCCAGGACTTTGTGGACAGCCGGGGCTGGAGAGCTAAGGTGTCCATGACCCAGCACATGGGATTTTCCCGGACAGAATACGATCCGCCAATTTTAGAGCAGCGGCGGGAGATCGGCGCTCTGGGCGGCAGAGTGCTGGGCAAGGCCCGCAGGATCGCGGGGGGCATGATGGACGAGACGGGAGAGGTGCAGCATCTGGGGCTGAAGGACGGCTACAGCGGCTATCTGAACCGGGCCATACTGGTGCAGCAGGCCCAGGCTCTGGATCTGCGCTGTCTGAAACTGAGTGAGCAGTGCCGGGAGCTGTTCTCTCAGATCGTCGGGCTGGAATATGAGGAAGACGAAAACACCGGTATGTTCTGCTGGCAGAGTCTGCCGCCTGACAGCGACTATGCGGGCATGGGTCTGAAACTGAGCCGGGCCTTGAGAGAGGCCGGATATATTCTGCTTTGGGACCCCCAGCTGGTGTGTGACCTGAGCGAGACCGGGGAGCAGCGGAAAGTATGAAACTTCGTTTCATATATATTTGCGCAGTATCACAGGTGAAACCTGTGATATGCATGTAGAGGAAACCATGAAAATAACAGTGATCATTCCCAACTATAAGGGTAAAGACTATATACGGCCCTGCCTGGACAGTCTGCGGGAGCAGCAGACGGCCCCACCGCTGTTTCAGACTCTGGTGGTGGACAATGGTTCCACGGACGGCGCTTTGGAGATCGTGCGGCGGGAGTATCCCGAGGTAAATATCCTGGAACTTTCCGAGAACACCGGGTTCTGCCATGCAGTCAACGTGGGAATCCGGGCGGCGGACACCCCCTATGTGCTGCTGCTGAACAACGATACCATAGTGAAACCGGGCTTTGTGGCGGCGCTGCTTGAGCGCATGGAATCCGATTCGCGCATTTTTTCCGTCAGTCCCATGATGCTGAACATGCAGGACGAGTCACGCATTGACGATGCGGGGGACCGCTACAATGCTCTGGGCTGGGCTTTTGCCCGGGGCAAGGGACAGCCTGCCCGGCGCTATCAGAAATCGGTTCACATTTTTGCGGCCTGCGGCGGCGCCTCCCTGTACCGCCGCGAGGCAGTGCTGTCTCTGGGAGGCTTTGACGAGAACCATTTTGCGTATCTGGAGGATATAGATATCGGCTATCGCGCCAGAATACACGGCTGGCGCAATGTGTACGAGCCCCGCGCCATGGTGCTGCATGCGGGGAGCGCTGCCTCGGGTTCCCGATATAATGCCTTTAAGGTAAAGCTCTCCTCCGCCAACAATGCGTATATGATCGGCAAAAATATGCCGCTCTTCCAGCTTTTCCTGAATTTTCCGTTCCTTTTTATTGGCTTTTGCATAAAAACTGCCTTTTTTGCAAAGAAAAAAATGGGTATGCTATATGTGAAAGGATATGCGGAAGGGATCGCCAGATGCTTTGGCAGCGCGGGGAAAGAGCATAAGGTGCGTTTCAAATGGCGCAATCTGTGGCATTACTGCTGTATTCAGGGGACACTCTGGCTGGATCTGGTCCGAATCTTCATAAAATCTTAAGTTGTTTCTGCGTCGGGATTCATGTAGAATAAAGTAAGATCAGAGAGACTTGAGGACCTGACGGAGTGATGCCGTATGATTAAAGATAACCAGAAGGTATTTAACAGGCTGCATGTGCTGATGGATGTCATGATTACGGTGGTTTCCTATGCACTGGCCTACTTTATCAAATTTTATATAATCGATGCCCAGTCCCCTGATGTGGGCGTTCTGCCGGTGCGGGATTATTTCATGGTGCTGTTGTTCCTGGTACCCGGATATGTGATCCTGTATTTTCTCTGCAACGTGTATGGTCCGAAACGCACGGGAAAGCGGCGGCATGAGCTCTTGGCGATCATTCAGGCCAACACGCTGGGCATGGCCTTTTATATCATTGTTCTGTATGTAGTGATCCGTGAGATCAATTATTCCCGATTGATGATGGGTATTTTCTACATGCTGAATATTTTCATCACCTGTCTGAGCCGGATCGTACTGCGAAAGATGCTCCGGACCATTCGCAAGAAGGGCTACAATCTAAAGCATGTGCTTGTGGTGGGTTATTCCCGCGCTGCGGAGCAGTATATTGACCGGCTTTTGTGGAATCCCCAGTGGGGCTACAAGATTGCCGGGATTTTGGACGACACGATCCCCAGCGGCACCCTGTACAAGGGAATCAAGGTGCTGGGCAGGCTGGATAATCTGGAAGTTATTCTGCCGCATCATGAGCTGGACGAGGTTGCCATTGCCCTGGCCCTGAAGGATTATGACAATTTGGAGCATGTGGTGAATATCTGTGAGAAATCCGGCGTGCACACTAAGTTTATTCCGGATTACAACAGCGTGATCCCCACCAGACCCTACACGGAGGATCTGATGGGACTGCCGGTAATCAATATCCGGTATGTGCCTCTGTCCAGCAACAGCAACAAGGTGATCAAGCGGGCCATGGATATTATGGGTTCAGCCTGCGGCATTGTCCTACTTTCCCCCCTGCTGCTGATACTGGCAGCGCTGGTCAAGATAAGCAGTCCGGGTCCCATTATTTTTAAACAGGAACGGGTAGGGCTGCACAGCAAGCCCTTCTATATGTACAAATTCCGCAGTATGGAGCAGCAGTCTGCGGAGGAGGAGAAGAAAGCCTGGACAGTGCGGGATGATCCCAGAGTCACCGGAATCGGCAAGTTTCTGCGCAGAACCAGCCTGGATGAATTGCCCCAGCTGTTCAATATTCTGAAGGGGGATATGAGTCTGGTGGGTCCCAGACCTGAGCGGCCGCTTTTTGTGGAGAGATTCCGGGAAGAGATTCCTCGATATATGGTCAAGCATCAGGTGCGCCCCGGACTTACCGGATGGGCGCAGGTCAACGGCTACCGGGGAGATACCTCTATCAAAAAGCGAATTGACTGCGACATTTATTATATTGAAAATTGGACCATAGGTTTTGACATAAAGATTGTCTTTATGACGTTTTTTACAGGCTTTGTCAACAAAAATGCCTATTAGGAATATGGAGACACATTAGGGAAGGACAGGAGAGAGATGGCGACAAAAGCAAACAAAACAAAGGGAAAATCAAAAAAGTCCAAAAGGATATCGCGCATGATTATTTTTGCGGTGGAGATTTTGGTGATACTGGTAATGCTGCTGGTGGTAGTAAAGGTTTTCCTGATGACAGATCCGGAGAGCGGCAGTGCAGGCCCCTATATTTTTGATCCGGCAGTGCAGGACCCGGAAGATGGTACACAGATCACTCCTCCGGATAGTTTTATAGTAAACGAGACGGTGAAAGAAGATCCGGCTATGAAGAACTACTGGAACATAGCGCTGTTCGGCGTGGACGCCACAAACTCTTCCATGTTGTATAAGAGCAGCCACAGCGACAGTATGATGATCGCCTCCATCAATCTGGAAACGGGGGAGATCAAGCTGGTGTCCGTGTATCGTGACACATATCTGAACATTGGAAACGACCGGTACAAGAAGGCCAATCAGGCTTACCACCTCGGAGGGGCGGAACAGGCTATTGCCATGCTGAACACGAACCTGGATTTGGACATCAAGGATTTTGTGGCAGTGAATTATCAGGCGGTTATTGACGTAGTGGACGGCCTGGGCGGCATTTGGATCGACATAGAGAGCGAGGAGGAGATCACGCACCTGAACAACTATCAGGCCAGCATTATCAGAGATACCATGCCGAACAGGGACATGGAGGACTACAAGCCGGTGACGGAGACGGGATACCAGCTGCTGGATGGTCTGCAGGCGGCGGCGTACTGCCGTATCCGCTATACCAGGGGAAATGATTTCAAGCGCACGGAGCGTCAGAGGGCAGTGCTGCAGGCCATAGAGACCCAAGCTAAGAAAGCTGATTTGAATACTCTGGCAAACCTCTTTACAAAGGTCATGGAAAACGTGTATACTTCTATTAAGTCGGAGGATATTTTGACCATGATTAACAGTATCAGCAGCTATCATATTGTGGATGAGGGCGGTTTCCCGGCGGAAAGCATGCGCACCACTGGCACCATAGGCGCCAGCGGGAGCTGCGTGGTTCCGGTAGATCTGGAATCCAATGTGGTCTGGCTGCACAAGTTTTTGTTCGGAGACGAGGACTACCAGGTAACACAGGAAGTGAAAAAATATAGTGACACTATCAAGTCCGATACCAGTCCGTATCTGAATCAGTGATATAAGCGGGGGAGCTGACGCAGGCTCCCTCTTTCGTTGTGTGGACCGTGTCTGTGAAACGGCGCGGAAGCAGGAGAGGAAACGCAGTATGGTGGTGGATGTCATCATTCCCGTATACAGGCCGGATCGGTCGTTTTTTCAGCTGATAGAGAGGCTGGAAACACAAACGGTGCCCGTCCGGCGTATCATAGTTATGAATACAGAGGAAAAATACTTCGAGCAGCTGATTTACGGCACAAAATTTCTGGAACAGCACCGGCAGGTAGTGGTTTCTCATCTGTCGAAAAAAGAGTTTGACCATGGCCGCACAAGAGCGCAGGGCGTGGGAAAATCCGAGGCGGAAATATTTGTCATGATGACGCAGGACGCCATGCCGGAGGATTCGCAGCTTATCGAAAACCTGACGGCAGCGTTTCTGGCGGAGGATGTGGCGGCGGCGTATGCCAGGCAGCTCCCGGCGGAGGATGCGGGGCCGGTGGAGAGATATATGCGAAGCTATAATTATCCCGAAGATTCTCGGGTAAAATCTCTGGAGGATCTGTCTGAACTGGGAATCAAGACTTATTTTTGCTCCAATGTGTGCTGTGCATACCGGCGGGATATCTATGATAAGCTGGGGGGATTTGTCCGGCATGCCATTTTCAACGAGGATATGCTCTATGCGGCCAAAGCGATACAGGCGGGATACCGGATTGCCTATGCGGCGCAGGCCCGGGTGGTTCACTCTCACAACTATACCTGCGGACAGTATTTTCACCGCAATTTTGACATTGGGGTATCCCAGGCGGATCACCCGGAGGTGTTTCGGGCCGTGCCGTCGGAGGGGGAGGGTATCCGCAGCGTCAGGATGGCAGCGAGGTGGCTGCGCAGTCAGAAACAGGGGTGGAAGATACCGGGGCTTTTTTGGCAGAGCGGCTTTAAGTACGCGGGGTACTGGCTGGGAAAGCACTACAGGAAACTGCCCCGCAGACTGGTGCTCAGCTGCACGTCCAACAGGGAGTACTGGGCGCATGAGGGACTTTAAAACAGCATTTGCCCGGATATTCATCACCTGCCATGTGTGCTGGTAGGGCGGATGCGGAACTTAAAACAGCATTTAACAGCATTTGCCCGGACAGCGCACTGATGAATGTACGGACGCTCAAGCGGCCGGATATTCATCACCTGCCATGTGTGCTGGTAGGGCGGATGCGGAACTTTATTAGGAGGAGTAAAGTATGTGTGGAATTGTAGGATATATCGGCACCAGACAGGCGGCACCCATCATTTTGGACGGTCTGGCAAAGCTGGAATACAGAGGATATGACTCTGCGGGCATGGCTATATACGACGGGAAAAATATCGGGATGCGAAAGGCTGTGGGCCGCCTGAGTGTGCTGGAGAACCTGACCCATGGCGGCGAGACCATGAAAGGCTATATGGGCATAGGTCATACCAGATGGGCTACCCATGGCGCTCCCAGCGACACTAACTCTCATCCCCATATGAATGCATCGGAGACCATTGCCGTGGTACATAACGGCATTATTGAGAACTATATTCCGCTGAAGAAGAAACTGACGGACAGAGGATACGCATTCGTGTCGGAGACGGACACGGAGGTTCTGGCGCATCTGTTGGACTACTATTACAAGGGCAACCCCCTGGAGGCCATCACGAAGGTGCTGCACCGTGTGGAAGGCTCTTACGCTCTGGGAATTCTGTTTGCGGATCATCCGGATGAGATCTATGCCGTGAGAAAGGACAGTCCGCTGATTGTGGGCGCCGGCTGTGACGGCTGTTTCATCGCCTCTGACGTCCCTGCCATCTTGAAATACACCCGCACTGTATATTATGTGGATAATCAGGAGGTCGTAAAACTGGGTAAGGATGGTATGCAATTCTACTCCGTGGATGAGGAAGAGATTACCAAGGAACCCGTTACTATTGACTGGGATGCCAATGCGGCGGAAAAGGCCGGATACGAACATTTCATGCTGAAGGAGATGTATGAGCAGCCCAAGACCATCACCGACACTATCTCGCCCCGCCTGCAGGAGGACAGGATAGTGATTGAAGAGCTGCATATGACGGACGAGGAGCTGGCCGCCGTGAAGAGACTGCATATTGTGGCCTGCGGTTCCGCCTATCATGCGGGAGTCACGGGAAAATATGTGATTGAGGGTCTGGCACGTATTCCGGTGGAGGTGGATGTGGCCAGCGAATTCAGATATCGAAACCCCATTATGGATGAGGGCAGCCTGGTCATCGTCATAAGCCAGTCCGGCGAGACGGCGGACACTCTGGCAGCCCTGCGGGAATCCCGGGCCAGAGGCTACAAGGTGCTGGGAATTGTGAATGTGGTGGGCAGCTCCATCGCCAGGGAGGCGGATGCCTGTCTGTACACTTGGGCGGGACCGGAGATCGCCGTGGCCACCACCAAGGCGTACAGCGCTCAGCTGGTGGCGCTCTACATGCTGGCTGTCAAGCTTGCCCAGGTGCGGGGGACCATCGACGACGCAGCCGCCGCGGAATTGATCCGTGACCTGCGCAGACTGCCCGATCAGATTGAACTGCTTTTGGGACAGAAGGAAAAAATACAGCGTTTCGCCAACCGCTATGTGGGAGCCAAGGATATCTTTTTCATCGGCAGGGGCATTGACTACGCCATCTCTCTGGAGGGATCGCTGAAACTGAAGGAGATATCATATGTGCATTCAGAGGCCTATGCGGCGGGAGAACTCAAGCACGGAACCATCTCTCTGATCGAGGATGGCACGCTGGTGGTGGCCGTGTCCACCCAACCTGCATTATATCAGAAGACCATCAGCAATATCGTGGAGGTCAAGGCCAGAGGAGCCTTTGTCATGGCGGTGACCAACGAGGAGAATAAGGCCATGGAAAAGGCCAGCGACTACTGTGTCTATCTGCCGGAGACCAACCCTTATTTTTCCAATTCACTGGCGATTATTCCTCTGCAGCTCTTCGGCTATTATGTGGCGGTGGGCAAGGGCTGCGACGTGGATAAACCCCGCAATCTGGCCAAGTCGGTCACGGTGGAATAAATAAAAATGAAAAATAGATTTTCACAGGAGCTTAATAGTTTCATCACAATTTGAACACAAATGACGGATATACTAAATGGCATAAGAGCAAACCAGGAGGAACTGTTATGTACGAAAATGAAATCTATTCCGGTGATTGTACCGGCAATCATACCACCGGTACCTATCAGAGCTATCAGGCGGGCAGTGCGCCCCAGAGAGATTGGGGGAACGCTCCTCAGGAGCCTGAAAAAAAGAAACATTCCGGCGGTTTTGCAAAAAAACTGTTGCTTTGTGCCTGCATGGGGCTTTGCTTTGGACTGTTCGGCGGGCTGGGACTGTATGCGGTACAGCAGGCCACAGGCATGAGCTTTGGAGGCCCCTCCCGGGAGACGGGAAATGTGCAGAGCATGGCGGAACCTACCATTGCTCCCACAGCGGATGTGAAACTGGCTACGACGGACGGTACGCGCATTGTCAGCTCGGATGTGTCCGACGTGGTGGAGGAGGTCATGCCGGCTATGGTGTCTATCGTGAAAGACTACACGGAGAAGTCCAGTTTCTGGGGACGTACCTTCTCTGAGGAACGACAGGGAAGCGGTTCCGGCATTATTGTGGCGCAGAGCGACACAGAGCTGATTCTGGTAACCAATCACCATGTGGTGGATGGCGCCAGCAAATTGACGGTGACATTTATTGACGGCAGCACTGCGGAGGCCCAGATCAAGGGCAGCGATGCGGACATGGACTTGGCGGTGATCGCCATTTCTATGGATAGCCTGGAGGAGGAGACCATAGACGCCATTGCGGTGGCGCGGCTGGGGGACAGCGAAGCCCTGCGGCTTGGGGAGCAGGTGGTAGCTATCGGCAATGCGCTGGGATATGGGCAGTCCGTGTCCGGCGGCTGGGTCAGCGCTCTGGACAGGGAAGTGACCTACAGCGATGGAACCGGCGGCAGCTTTATTCAGACCGATGCGGCTATCAATCCCGGCAATTCCGGCGGTGCGCTGGTGAACATGAACGGGGAAGTAATCGGTATCAATTCCAGCAAAATCGGCGACGAATACGTGGAGGGCATAGGCTTTGCGATTCCCATCTCCGCAGCCCGTCCCATTATCGAGAACCTTATGACCAAGGAGACGCGATTCAAGGTGGCTGAGGGCAAGACCGGATATATGGGTATCAGTCTGCAGACTGTGACGCAGGAATATGCGTATCTCTACGGTGTACCCGAGGGTATACTGGTCACGAGTGTGGAGGAAGGTTCCGCAGCAGAGGCCGGAGGTATATTGAGCGGCGATATTATCACCCGTTTTGAAGGAGACAGGATTCTGTCCTACGAGGACTTGCAAGGAGTCATACAGTATTACGGGCCCGGCTCCGAGGTGACAGTAGTGGTGAAACGTCTGCTGCAGGGCAGCTATGAGGAAATAGAGCTGACCTTGACCCTGGGAGAAAGACCCTGACGAAAAATGGCTGTGCTGCCAAACTGTTCCTTTATAAAAAGTTTACTTGTGCAGTAATGGAATATTCGATATAATAAACCCGGAAGAATGTATTCCGGGTTTATTTTTACAAATACGTATTGAGGCAAGATTGGAGCGGAAAGAGGTAGAGATGACAGATAAGTACGATCAGGAAGAGGAATTGGAAGAGTTAGAGGAGTCTGAAGGGGAGAAGACGGGCAGCCCAAGCGGCCAAAAAGGGGAATCCGACAAAAGCGGTGACTACGAGGACGTGTGCTTTGTCTGCCGCAGGCCGGAGAGCAAGGCGGGAAAGATGTTCAAACTCCCCAACAATATCTGTGTCTGTGACGACTGTATGCACAAGACCATGGATGCGGTGAGCCAGTTTGATTATCAGGGTATGCTCAGCGATCCCCAGTTTCAGAGGGATATGGACAACATGCTGAAGGGAAACGGCGTGGCTAACATCCGCTTTGTGAACATAGCGGACCTACAGGGGGAGGGCGGCATTCCCAACAAGCAGAAGATAAAGAAGAAAAAGAAACAGGAGAGCGCTCAGCCCGTATTGAATATCAGGGATATTCCCGCCCCCCACAAGATCAAGGCCAGTCTGGATGAGTATGTGGTGGGGCAGGAGCATGCCAAAAAAGTGATTTCCGTGGCCGTCTACAATCATTATAAGAGGGTTGCCACAGGTACTATGGACGAGATTGAAATAGAGAAGTCCAATATGCTGATGATCGGGCCAACCGGCTGCGGCAAGACCTACTTGGTCAAGACGCTGGCGAGGCTGCTGGATGTGCCGCTGGCCATAGCGGACGCCACCTCTCTCACCGAGGCCGGATACATCGGAGACGATATCGAGAGCGTTATCTCCAAGCTGTTGGCGGCGGCGGACAATGATGTGGAGAAGGCGGAGAGAGGCATTGTTTTCATAGACGAGATCGACAAGATTGCCAAGAAGAAAAACACGACCTCCCGGGATGTGAGCGGTGAGAGTGTGCAGCAGGGTATGCTAAAGCTTTTAGAGGGAGCGGAGGTGGAGGTGCCGGTGGGGGCAAACAGCAAAAATGCCATGGTTCCGCTGGCTACCGTGAACACCAGAAATATTCTGTTTATCTGCGGCGGCGCCTTTCCCGATCTGGACGATATTATCAAGGAGCGCCTGACCAAGACGGCCTCCATAGGCTTTAACGCCACGCTGAAGGACGCGTTTGACAAGGAGAAAAACATACTGTCTCATGTGACCGTGGAGGATCTGCGGAAATTTGGTATGATTCCCGAATTTATCGGGAGATTGCCGGTGATTTACACGCTGGAGGGGCTGACCAAGGAGATGATGGTCAAGATCCTGAAAGAGCCGCGCAATGCCATACTGAAACAGTACCAGAAACTGCTGGAACTGGATGAGGTGAAACTGGAGTTCAACGACGAGGCGCTGGAGGCCATTGCCGAGAAAGCCATGAAACGGGATACGGGTGCCAGGGCCCTGCGCTCCATTATAGAGGAATTCATGCTGGATATCATGTATGAGATTCCCAAGGACGACAACATCGGCCGGGTCACCATCACCCGGGAGTACATCGAGGGCAAGGGAGGCCCTGTCATTGATATCCGCAGCAACATGCTGACGGAGAGCGGCGAGACCACAGCTTTAAAAGAATATCCGCAGCCTTGAGCGGCTGCCGATTCAAAGAACATTTATGCCTGGAACCGCATAGACTATCCATAAGGAATTGCAACAGAGATGGAGAGCTTAATGGACTGCAAGGAAAAAATATTGTCTGAAGACTATGTGGACATTGTGGTGGATTTTCCGGTAGATATTCTTTTGTCGCAGGGGGCGGATATATGCTATATACCCCTGGGGGAGGGCTATTCGGTGGTATACGACAATCGGCTGACGGCGGCGGAGCGCTGGCAGGGAGCGTACCAATACCGTTTTACCCCCAAGGTGTATGGGCTGATGGAACTTGAGTCTGCAGGTACAGGGGAGATGAGAGCGACGCAGCTGTCGGATCCTTTTGACCCAACGCCTCTGATTTCCAGCGGAATACTGTCGGTGCAGAGGCAACCGCTCAATCTCACGGGGCGGGGCTGCATCTTCTGCTGTATTGATACGGGGGTGGATTACACATCCCCCGTTTTTCGCAACGAGGACGGCAGCACAAGGATACTGGCGATATGGGATCAGACCATACAGGACGGTCCGGCTCCCCAGGGGCTTTATTTTGGCACGGAATATACCAGAGAGCAAATCAACGCGGCGCTGCAGGCGGAGGACCCCTACAGCATCGTTCCCAGCCGGGATACCGAAGGGCACGGCAGCGCTCTGGCGGGAGTGGCGGCAGGCAGCAGTCTGGGAAATGGGACTGTGTATCTGGGGGCGGCGCCTCAGGCTGATATTCTGGTGGTAAAGCTGAAACAGTGCAAGGACTATCTAAGACAATATTATTACCTGCCGGATGACGTGCCGGCCTATACGGAGGCGGATATCATGCTTGCCATACGGTATGCGGATTCCTTTGCGGAGGCATTTAAAAGGCCGGTGGTGATGTGCCTGGGAGTGGGAACCAATATGGGGGATCACAACAGAAGCGGCTTCTTGTCCAGATATTTGAGCTGCATGGGCGGGTATCGCAGCCGGGTCATGGTGGTGGCCGGAGGGAATGAGGGCAATGCAGCCCATCATTTCTTTGGGCAGATCCCCACGAATCTGGGGCGGATAGACAGCTACAAGGACGTGGAAATACGGGTGGCGGAAGGCGTCAGAGGCTTTATCATGGAGTTTTGGGGCAGTGTGCCGGATCTGTTCAATGTGGTCATACGCTCTCCGGGCGGCGAGACCATTCCTCCCATACGTCTGGGCGTGGAGGCGGAGACCACGCACCGCTTTATCTATGAGCGGACGGTTATCACGGTGCAGAGCGTATTGGTGGAGGCCAACACCGGGGAACAGTTGGTAGTATTCCGGGTGAGCCAGCCCACGGCGGGAATCTGGAATTTCCGTGTGACGGCGGCAGGGCAGCTGTACAATGGCAATTTCCATCTGTGGCTGCCCATCACAGATTTCCTGACGGCGGAGTGCTATTTCCTGAGTCCCGACCCCTATACCACGTTGACAGAGCCATCCATGGCGGACCGGGTAATCAGCGTCTCCACCTACAATGACGCCAACAACAGCTTTTTCCTGGAATCCGGCAGAGGCTTTGCCAGAATGGGGCAGATATGTCCGGACATAGCGGCTCCCGGCGTCAATATCTCCACCATCTACGGGCGACGCACCGGCAGCAGCCTGTCCGCGGCGCTGACCGCCGGAGCCGCCACGCAGTTCATGCAGTGGGCCGTGGTGGAGGGAAACAGTCTGCTGGCGGAGACGGAGGAGGTGCGCAACTACTTTATCCAGGGGGCGGTCCGGTCGGCGGATATCAGCTATCCCAGCAGGGAGTGGGGGTACGGACGGTTGAATTTGAGGCGGGTGTTTGATGTGCTGGCGGGGGTGACGGGAGGGTGAGATGGTAGAAAAGGGGGCTGCCGCATTTGTGTGGCAGCCTTTTGTAAATTCCTGTATTTTTCTAATTATGCGATGGTAGAACATTAAAAAATATGATAAAATATAAATAATAAAGTTTTATTGTGTGGTTCGGAAATTACAATATGATGCACAGGAGGCATAATATGAAGCGGGAAGAGTATATTTCTGACGAGATGGTTGTAAAGCGTGTAAATGAAGCAGTCAGAATTGAATTGGAAAAGAAGAGGGCGCTGGATGTGCCGATAGTCACATATGACAGAGAAACACAGACCATCTATCAAGAGAATAGCGATGGGTCCAGGGTTGAACTGGGCAGGAGAATGAGGAGGGGGCGATACAGTGAGCGTGTTGCGGAAAAAGCCTGAGGTTGTAGTCTTCGCTGGCCCCAATGGTTCGGGGAAGAGTACGATAACAGAATTGCTGAAACCCCCAATGGATTATATTAATGCTGATGAAATCAAAAAGAATATCAAATGTTCCGATTTGGAGGCGGCACAGTTAGCGGAGAAACAGCGGGAAGAGCACATTGAGCATATGAATGAGTTCTGCTTTGAAACAGTGTTGTCAACACATCGGAATTTAAAATTATTGGAAAAGGCGAAAGAAAAGGGGTATTTTGTACGTTGTTACTATGTTCTTACCGCTGATCCGATGATTAATGTCTGGCGTGTTAAGTCGAGAGTGGAGTCAGGCGGTCATGATGTGCCAGAAGAAAAAATAATTCAGCGGTATGACAGGGCGCTTGAGTTGATAAAGGAGTTGGTGAAAGTCTGCGATGTATGTCATATATATGACAATTCAGGAAGGAAACCTTTTCGGATATTCAAGAAACGGAAAGAAAAGGCATATTATGATGAATGCGAGGATTGGTTTCTGGAAGACATCCAAATATTGACAGCAATTAACAACATGGAGAAGAGAGAACTAAATTAAGGCAATGCATTATACCTTTATGGCTTTAAACAATTTGACGCTTACTTACCATTGTCCAACGAATTTATGCGGTTTGCCGAATTTTTAACCGAAAAAACTTCAAACAGTTCGTGACCCCTAACTTGGCATACTCGGGATACGGGCGTTTGAATCTGCGCCGATGTTTAATGTGCTGACGGGGTGACGGGAGGGTGAGGTGGTGACAATGCGGATATGACAGAGCTTTGCGAGTCAAGACCATCGGTTTATCGTAACTTTGCTGACACGCTTTCTAATCATATTATTGCGTCCAGGAAGTCTATCGCTGAGGTAGTGCTGCATAATCATCCATTCACTCAGACTTTTTCATTGCAGGATATACATTTTGTATCCGACATCCTATGATAGAAGTAATTGTGGTGGTATCAAATCAAGGTACTGTGCATTACTTGAAACATGATATAGAATATGAATACAAAAGGGCCTTTGAGTTATTTCAGGAGTGTATTGAAGGGGTGAAAAAAGATTCCCCGGCAATGGAAATGTATATGGCGGCCTTAACGTTTTTGGCAAAATGCAGCGAAACAGGATTGTTTTATCGCTAATACAAGGAGGTGGACTATGGGCAAAACAGCTTTGAATGATGTTGCTTATAATTTTGAACCGTTAGAATTATGTGTACCTGATCCGAATTATACAGTAGACGAAGCAGAATTGCAGAAAAGTATACAGAAGAGCCAGGAGTTCATTTCATTTATTCAAGACTATAAGAAAAGAGATGAAAGACTAGGCAACAGAATGTCCGCGGGATGGAAACCAAACCATCCTGCGGATTTTTATTAGTGTAAACAAAAAGTTGATTTTCCAGTTTTAGAGTAAATGGCAACGGCAATTTTTTAGTTGAAAATACAAAGAACGTGGCAACTTAAAATGTATGATTGCAGATATATATACGAAATATTACTATATGTCTTGTACATAAAAAGACAGGGAGGTTGCCATAATGCTTTTAAGAGAAGAAATCGATAAATATCTGCACTACTGTAAATTTCAAAAGGAACTTGATGATAAAACGGTGCGGGCATACAAGACGGATTTGGAGCAGTTTATTGCTTTGGTTGGAGAAAATGATTTAGACAAAGAGAAACTGAATTCGTATCTTCTATACATTCATAGCAGGTATAAGCAAAAAACGGTTAAGAGAAAAATTGCCAGTGTAAAAGCTTTGTTTAATTATCTGGAGGAAAAAGAGATAGTAGATAAAAATCCATTTCGCAAAGTAAAAACAAAGTTTAAGGAAGAAGTCGTCTTACCAAAAATTATTCCAAGGGATATTATAGAGCAGCTGTTGGATCACCTTTATAAGGAAAGAGGTATTAAAGAGTATTCCGAATGGCATAAAAAAATCATTTTGAGAGATATCGCAATAGTAGAGATACTCTTTTCAACGGGACTCCGAATCTCAGAATTGTGCCATTTGTAAAATAAATATGTTGATTTGAAAAACGGCGTTTTATGTATCCAGGGAAAAGGTGGAAAAGAGAGATACCTCCAAATAGGAAATAGTGATGTATTGTCTGTATTGAACATCTACAAAGAGTGCTTTGAAGAGGGAATAAAAAAACATGGATATTTTTGTTAATTGATACGGAAATCCATTATCTGAGCAATCGGCCAGGCGCATGATACATAAATATGCGGACGAGATACGGGCAGATATAAACATTACGCCACATATGTTCCGGCATTCATTCGCCACTTATCTGATGGAAGAAGATGTAAACATCAGATACATACAAAAAAATGCTGGGGCATTCTTCTGTTGCCACAACACAAATATATACATATGTGATCACTGAAAAGGAAAAGGAGATATTACGAACAAAGCATCCAAGAAATAAAATGGGGGTTGGAAAAAATTTTCAAAATTATTCATTATGAGATTGCCTCATCTTAATAAATAATGTATAATTGGTTTGGTAGCGATAATTGAAAATTATCGGGCGGGGATGGAGCAGGGATATATTCCCGTTTGAGATGGGATGACAGTTGTTTAGAAATGGGAGCTACCTACTTCCTGTTAGGTACCATTATGCAGAATAATTCAAGGCTATTTATTGAACAACCAATGGAAATCATAGATAACAATTTATGATCGGCTAGAGATAGGAAGAGAAAATGATTAGGCAGATGACAATTAAAGATTATGAAAAAGTATACTATCTATGGATTCACACCACAGGTATAGGACTGAATGCAACAGACGACTCAAGAGAAGGAATTGCCCAATACTTGACAAGAAATCCGAATACTTGCTTTGTAGCTGAAGATAATGGAGAAATTATTGGTGCGATTATGAGCGGGCATGATGGTCGGAGAGGTTTTATTTATCACGCTGCTGTAAATATGGAATATCGGGAAAGAGGAATTGGTAAAAAGCTTGTCAATTCAGCTTTAACGGCTTTGGAGATGGAAGGCATACATAAGGTCGCTTTGGTGGCACTTGAGAATAATGTGTCGGGAAATATTTTTTTGGAAAAAATTGGCTTTATTGCAAGGAATGATTTAGTATACCGGAACAAAAACATACATGAACTCAAGAAAATTGATTTTATTCAAACTGCAGATGCATGCAAAACAAAGGAAGATTATGAAAAAAGAATTTGATTATAAGAACAACTTAATATTAAATCCAGTAGAGAATTTGCCATTTCTATTCACAAATAGTGCCAATAGTCAATTGGAAGGGCTGTATATATCCGATAGATTACGAGATGAACAGCAAAAGCTAGCAGCCTCTATATTATTTTCAGGACGGGAAGACTTGAGTCGTGATATTAATATGATATACCAAAAATGGGCGAAACTTCTTCATGCAGATGCACTATCAATGCGCTTATTATCAGGCCTTCATGCCCATATTGTCACTTTTATGAGAATTGGAAATATCGGTGATACAGTCCTTCTTCTTCCAACAGCAGCAGGTGGACATTACGCCACTAAATCGATTCTTGAACGATTAGGTTATGACATAATTGACATGGCAGTTGATTTTGATAACTATTGCGTAGATCATGCAGAAACCTTAAAAATAATTGAAAAATTCAATCCAAAATTCATTTTTGTCGACAGAAGTGAGGGGATAAATTATGAAGATTTTACTGACATAGTAAGAAATAGCCCCGCCTGCACCATTTATGACGCCTCACAATATTTAACCAATATACTAGTAGAATCATTTAAGTCACCTTTTGAGATGGGATTTGATTTTATGCTATCTACTCTACATAAAAATTTTCCTGGCCCTCAAAAAGCATTGATTTGTACTAAAGATAAAAACAATATATATTGGGAAAGAATCTTAAAAGGGATGTCTTCTTATGTATCTAGTTTACATGCCGAAAACATATTCAAGGCTGGAGATGCAATAAATAATTTATCTATTTTACAGCAATATGCTGATTTATCTATTCAAAATAGTGTATTGCTGGAAAAATACTTGGATGAAAATGGCGTTACTGTTATTCGTAAGAATCCAGATGTACCAGCGACACATCATATTTGGATTCCGTTAGGCGGACAAGAAGAAGCATTTAAGGTATATCAAAAATTGGAACAATTTCATATATTGGTAAATTATCGATTGTTGCCATATAAACTAGGTTATGGGTTACGTTTGGGAACTACTGCAGCAACTATTCAAGGGTTAAAACCAGAACAAACAAAATTACTAGCAAAAATAATTACTGATATCATACAAGAAAATGCACAAATAACACCTGAATACGTGGAAGATTTTATTAAAGAATTAATCCCTCTTGCATAAAGAGGGATTATTGCATTACCAATGGGTAATATTTATAAAACTTAATAACATCTCCCCGCTTGAGCTCGCTTTTTAATAGATACTCCAATAATATTTCTTCTCTGTGATATCTTTGCTGTTTTGCATTCTCATATAATTTTTGTATTTCCTTTTTTGCCCGTCCGAATTTAATTTTATTTTTTGAATACCCATAAAGAGTCTTATAGATATCAAGTCTAAACAAACAATAGCTATTTTGTCTTTCACCGCGGTAACTATTATGGTAACGCTCAATATTTATAAAACAATCTTGAATCAGTTCATCAGTTATATAGATGTTTTTCAAAATTCTTCCATTATATGGATTATCATCATATTCCGGGTATAAACAATATTGCCCTACCAAATAGTTTTTTAACAAATATGTATAACCGTATGCAACATATTCATCGATTTGTATACTCATGGAATGTTGAATATAATCTTTAATAAAACGTTCATTTGTATAAATATCATCCGGATTGACATGCTCATATGCAAGTTTTAATTCCCATACACGCAAATCCGAATAACGATATGATTTATCCATGATTTTTTTCAATCCATTACTGGATGCCATATAATATTCTATTGTTTCTTTTACAATTAAATCTATTTCGCTTTTCCCATGTTCTTTAGCAGCTGCTATTTTAGCGTAAAAACTCTGTCCGAGCATTATGCTATCCGACTCTTTGAACTTTTCGTAGTCTATGGCATTCCATATTCCCCTTTCAAAAAGCACATCATAATGCAAGAAGAAAGCATATTGAAACTTATAACAAAAAGCTTCATACTCTGGCAAATAGCTAATGTTTTTAAATAATTCAGCTTGAATAATTGGTTTTAGTAATCTTGGATCAAGTATCCCGGACAGATAATAAACCCGGAAACAATCAAAATACCACCTCCTCATCAAATGGAGACCATCATAAGGGTACATTTTAAGGATCATATCTTTATGTCCCTGCCACTCATCTAACAATTGCGAAAAATCATCAAATACAAATTTACCGTCATGCATATCAATATGAGCTTTCCAGTATTTTGCAGCCACTCTAATATAAGCGTCTTCTTTTTCATCAATAAGTGGTTGTATTTTTTCAGTATTAAATGCACCATGGTCTACTTGAACTAAATTTATATAGATAGACGGATAAAATTTTTGTTCAAGAGCTCTTGTGAAATATGTTGCAGCTATATTTAATTTCCCAAAACGATCAAAAAGAATTCCGAGTTCTCTACAAAATAGAGTTTCATCATAATTTTTTTCTTTTATGATATATTGCAAATCTTCAAGTAATGTTTTAAAGTTTGCAACACATAATGCTTTGTCAAACAAAGTGGTATCATTCGGGACTTTCGACAGCAACAGAATTTTATATTTCCAGGCATTAGAAATACGTCCGCATTCTTTGTTCTTTTCCACCAGATATTCTATTACAGAGAAATTGATTTGCTCGTAGCAATCCCTTTTATCAATTAATTCAAAATAATATCTTGCAAGCTTTTCGTGAAAAGCAACTTCATTAGAATTTGAGGAACAAACAATCGAAATAAAGCTGTTTTTTTGCATCAGACGAAAATATCGCCTTGAATAATACCGTAATTTTTTCTCTTTTATTTTGTTGATATATTCATAGAACCAAGCTATCTCGAATCCTCCTGAAAATAATGTTGCATGTATGATAAATGATAATGTATATTTTAATGATATATCCCCTTCCCCTGTATTCAATGCATCAAATACTGCATAAATAAATTTTCTGCTGCGATAGCCAGGTGTTGACAAATAGAGATTATAGCACTTCACAATTAAAGCGAGATTCATTTGCTGTTTTTTTACTATTATTTTTTTAAAAAATTCTTGGTAATTTTCTTCTGTATTTTTGGTGTTAGCAGATATTTCATCTAATAAATATATATCAGGATCAACCCTCATATTACTTTGAATTGGATTAATATTCAACTCTTCTGCGTAACTCCGAGTAAAATTTTCTAATCTCTCATTTATTTCTTGTGAAAAGCAAAACTCTTCGAACTGACGGGATAAACAAATAAGAAATTTAACATTATCGTGGCAGCTTTCTAATGTTGTCACGAAGATACGCAAGTCTATTAAATCCAGTTTATGAATATTATCTAATATAAGTAATGCATTTTCGTATTTTTTGTCACTTATGCTTTTATGAATATTATTTATATTTAACGAGGGCGTCCCTAAGTCAAAATAGTATATATGTTTTTCGTATTGCTCATATAGTTTTAAATTCTTTTTGTTGGCCATTTCCTCTATGAACCTAAAAATTATTGTTGTCTTTCCACTATATGCATTCCCCTCTATCCAAACTATATGGTTCGTGTTATTCTCAAGCCTCAAAAAATTCATTAATTGCTTAACATGGTCTGATTGATTATAATACCGGTCTTTTTGGTTTGAACCCCTAAACATAGTGCTAAGCCCCAGGC
>CAYLIM010000052.1:0-24315 GCA_964383805.1 uncultured Acetatifactor sp. | reverse complement strand
TGCTTTCCCTTTCGGTACTCCCGTCCGCCTTGGCTGTTCGGTTCTCTTGTTGATAAGACAATTATATTGTATATGGTCGTATCTGTCCATCGATAGAATCACTAAATATATGGTCGTATCTTTGTACATTTTGTATATGGTCGTATCTCGGAAAATGTGCTATATTCTGTGTATGGTGGAGAAGGTGCATCTATGATTTACCGCCCCACTGGAAAAAACAAAGAAAGAGAGTATCGACATGTCAGAAGATAAAAAAACAAAGTATCGGGGTTTCACTCCAGCACAAGCAGAGGCTCATAAGCGTTATATGAAAGAATTTGTTGAAATCAAAGTAAGGATGAAAGCTGGAAAGCGTTCAATCATTCAGGAACACGCCGCCAGTATGGGAGAAAGTGCTACTTCCTTTATCAATCGTGCTATTGATGAAACCATGGAACGTGACAGACAAAAGCAGGAATGACCGCCGCCAGTCAGAAAACACCCTGGCAAAGCTCTATCGCTTTCTTTCCAGTGAATCCCATAACTAAAAGAGAAAAACCATCACGATTCATAATGTATTTTGAGTACTTCTGATTATTTTGCGGATGGATGTAATGTGTTTTCGTGAACATGGGGTGTCCACCATTTTGGGGAGACCCAAGTTGTTTCAAGTTGTTTATGGATATTTTTGGAACATTTTCGCTCCTCCATTTCGGAGGACCAGCGCACACAAAAACCTACCAGATATTAACAAAACTTTCAGGAGGGACCACCGCACCTGTAGGAAAGTTTCTTGGCGAAGTGGGCTGTTAGCTTGAAATCTTGGGTAATATTACCCTCGACATTGATGTCTAACCCCCAATGGTGAATGACGTAAAATCAACGTTTTCGTCATTAGGTACGAAAACCCAATAATCTTCATTCTCAGTTGCAAACTCCCGGCTCGTACTTAATGACGACTCACCATTAAGGGTGAATGTCCAACGGGCAGATTAATAGCCGTGTTTGGCAGCAGGGCTTTCATAAGGAGCTACGGATTACCGCCTTTACTCTTCCTGTATGACGAGTAAATTGCCACATGGTCTACAACCGCCATATTCGCCCCATACAGGCGTTTTATGGTGCGACATGATAAAAGTATCGTCCATGCTCTCAAAATCGAAATATGAGGCTTGTGGCGAGTTTCTGTGGGTACTCTGAAAAGGGGAGTCACCTGATAAGGAAATAAGATGGTAACAGTCCTGACATATTGGAATCTCATAACAGCTGATCCAACCTATCAGCATCAAATTCTTCTTGCGTCCTGCTGCAGGATGCGCTTTTAGGGTGTCGGAAATGTCGGAATACTCCTGCGCATATACCGTGTCATTAAACTCTTTTTTTGGTTCGGCTTTTCTCTGCATTTCAGCTTTCTTTTTTTGGTGCGCATTTCTGCTCATTTCTGCACTTTTCCCTTTGCGCTCGTATCGTGTAACGAAACTCGAATTTTCCGAAATACATCACTGCTCTTTGCGGCTGTCCATGTATGCAAGCATGTCGAGAGTGTTCTGCTCCTTTTTTGTGTTGCAATTTGTTCGTTTTTTTGGGTTTGCATCACAAACTCTTTTTATGGTGCTGGCTGCCACTCCATACTTCGTAGAAAGTTCTCGGAAGTCCGATCACATCAGCGTCACCGTTTGCGCCGTTGTACTGCTGTCCCCTGCGGCAGTTGTATTCATACTCCCGGAGGATGCGGGATAATTCCCGCTCTCCTCCAGCCCCTTTTTGTCTGCTATTCATTGCCTATACCTTTCTTTCCCTGGACGCATTTTCTGCTCGGCCCTCAACAGGCAGTCCAGATTATGATAAAACTTTCTTCTAAACCCATAAAAATCAGTCCGGCCGACCGGAACACGCCCCAGCTGCAGATCAAACTCTAAACGGTCATAGGATCTATTTTGGGTAACAGACAACAGAATCCACAGCTCTACAAATTCAAACCCTCTACAAGCCTCCTGGAGCGTTTCAAGGCTATATTCCCCCGCCACACATCCGTTACGCAATTCCAGATACCTCTCCCGGTCGATTCCATACTCGTCAAAACCAAGCCGGGGCGTTCTTTGATTTTCTGTCCTGCTCAAATTACCTCTTGACATATCAAGTCCTCCCATCCTATGATTGATATAGGGTTAAGGATCGGGGGCTTGTCTATATGACAGGTCCTTTTATTTATCTTCGATCAGACCGCTCTCGGGCTGTTCTAATATGGCTAGGATATTCCGCGGTATCTTCCGCATTTCCCTGCTTTTCGCCAGTTCCTGTCTATATGTTCG
Source organism: uncultured Acetatifactor sp. (assembly GCA_964383805.1). Lineage (GTDB taxonomy): Bacteria > Bacillota > Clostridia > Lachnospirales > Lachnospiraceae > Acetatifactor. Next base: position 22,024 of record CAYLIM010000052.1, on the reverse strand, counting down.
CATGAAATTTGACTGAACAACATTCTCGACTGACTGCATATCCGTCTGCGCCCAATTACGGAGCATTGACGGACTTCCCACTGCTTTCTGTACGATCTCTGGAAGTTTTTCAAATTCTGATTCCGCATAGTATGTACTCCGGCGCAATGCATTAGATACTAATGACCATGCCTCCATTTCGCTTAGTTCCTGGCCATTACCCACTTTATCCAACAATCCTATTAGTTGTCCAACCGATGGGGCAAATCCGCTTGTGTCAGATAAAATAAATGCTTTCAGTGCTGCAGCAATCTGCTGATAGGTGAAACTTTCTAACACCGAGGTCCATGTATCGACTGTGAAACTCATATCTGCAGGATGCCAGTTCGGATAGGTGGACACAATAATCATTACAATTTTCTTTGTTTCGTCTCTCGTCATACTTTACTCCAATCTATACCGCCTTGTGGCGTGTTACTTGTTTTCTGCTCCTTTAGAGGAAACAACCCTTGCCAGCTGTTCATTACTGACTGATTAAGAATCTTAATAGCCAAGTCATTATCCATAGAATCACTAAATGGAACCGCGGCCAATTCATACAACTTCTTAATTGCCAAATCGACTGCTTTCTCCGTCATTGGCTTTTTAATCTGCTTTCGCATCTCCAGATAATCTAAAAATGCCTGATTCAGTGGTTCATCGGTCGGAAAATAGGTTTTGGCACTCTTTGGTGCCCTTGTATTATTCTTACCTTTACTATCCTTTTCTTTACTATTCTTACCTATACTATCCTGGGTATCCATTTTGTCTACCACTGGTATACCAACGGTAAGCAGGTAATAACCATGTTCGTTACTTTCAAGCATGGCCCTTTCGCTTTGATGTAATGTGGGGCGGTAACGATCCGGGCGCAGATAATTATTTATTTTCCAGTGTGTAATCACTACAATGCCGGAATTAAACTGTATAACAAAGCCTTTCGCAATTAACAGCTTTAAATCGTCCTGATTTGCCCCGATCATTGCTGTTACTCTCTTTGGTGACGAAACAAACCCATCATCATCGGCCCGCATCCCTAAATGAAAATATAAAGCCTGTGAAGATGCCGGCATATCAAGGAATGAATCTGTATTGACGATATCCAGTGAAAACATTCTTCTACACGCCATTTACTCACCATCCTCTTCCATTTGCTTTAAATAAGCCTTTGCTGAATCCAGTGCGCATAATGTATTTTCGGCCCTGTTCTGTAAAGTTTGAATGAATTCTATTACCTCACTTTTTTCTCCGCATGGCAGGAAATAACCACCTCCATTTTGGCATGTAGAAAGAATCACCACTCCCCTTGCCCGTTCTTCTGCAATAACCTGCTGTAATTCACGAACACTCTTACATCCTACCAAATCAGCAAGCGTCTGTGATGCAATGGCATTTTTCTTACCTTCAAGTAAAAATTTTTCAATCATAGCTTGTCCTTTCTGCCGGGCTCATGTTATAATTTTATTGTGATGTGCATGGCTCCGGCTATGCTCTGCCCTCTTCTGTGTTCCAGCACTTTGGAGGGCATTTCTATACATTCTTATTTTTCAGCTTTATATACCGCATCTATATGATTTATCAATGTCGGCATATCAATTTTTATGCTCCTACCAATCCTGATGATGGCATTGCATTCGCCCGCAATACGCATTAGTACGCTCCTGCTGACATTCACTTCACCACACGCCCCCAATACAGAGCGATAACGTCCGTTTGGATTTTCATTAAGTTTGTGCATCTAATACCCTCCTTTAAAATGTTGTTTCGTGTGTTTGCGTCTTTACAGTTCTAATTATAAATGATAAAATACAGGTAGTAAATTCCCTATGAAATACTTATTTAGGAGTGGCGAATCATGAAAAACGGTAATAAATTACCTATAGGAAAACAAAAAGAAATAGCGGAAAGATTAAAAGACTTGCGTACCTCTTTCGGATATACCCAAGATAATATCGCAGAAAAAATAAATGTAACAACAAAAACCTATCGGGAATGGGAAGTAGGCAAGTATGAAAAAGACAATACATTTTATTATCCATCTATTGGATACGATAATCTTCTTATGCTTTCCGAAGTATACCATGTATCAACTGATTATCTGTTATGCCATTCTGACTGCACAAGCGTTGAAGATCACTATATTTCAAAAAAAACAGGGCTTTCAGGACAAAGTATAAGTGTTTTACGTGATTGGAAAAATAGAAAAGATATAATAGATGCTTTTATATCATCTCAGGAATATGAGGAATATAATGAAAATGCTTTGCATTTTTTAGAACTGAGGTTTGAAAACTTTCAATTTTATGTAAAACAATATATGGAAATTTTGAAAATTTATGTAAATACAGATAAAAAAGACTATGGTAAAACGGAACTACTTGCAAAACAGGCTGATGAACTGGATTTGAAACTAGAGATTTGTGTAAATTATATAGAAAATTTTGGACATAAGGAATCTTTTATTTTTGAAAAATTTCTTGATGAATATAAAAAGAAGTTAGCGATTAAATATGAATATGATAAATTTATGCAAATGCTGAAAGACAATATACTTAAATCTAATACTTAGAAAGCACCCGATACTAACTAAGGCATTGAGCGCTATCCAAAAGCCCCGGGCCTGCTGCCAGGTACCCTTTCAGAACGTGCATTTTTTCCTTGCATCCTGCTGCCGAATGTGCTATATTATAGACATAAAAAGGGAAAGCCATAGAAACGGCTACCCTCCGAATAATGTTTAGCTTAACGCTTTACAGCGTCAGCCGTCACTATTGGTAGTAGTGGCGGCTATTTCCGTTTATCCCTAAAGATTTTATAACACAATCCAATAAGGGCAATAATGAATATCCCGGTCTGAACCAGATCTGAATATGTAATCATCATTGGCAACGCCCTCCTTTCTTTCGTCTGGAGGGTTAGCCCCTCCGAAATGGAGGGTAGCCGCCCGGCTCTATGGTTTTCCCATGCTCAAAGTATAGCACACGTTTCTTTGTTAAGCAATCATAATATACGGTTTATCTGTTCTGAAAACTAATCATAGAATTATTTCTCTCTGCCTACTGCCATCTCCAAGACTTACAAATCCAGATCTGCTGTCATAAGGGGCTTAAAATATGAATTTGGGGTATTTATTGGGGTAAAACGCTTTTCATAGCGTCCACAAACCGCATAAATACGGGATTTTCCATCACTCTGTCATTGAACCTATAGTTCAATATACAGGCTCATATCGATAAACCCACAGATTTTTAATCTGAGGAATCAATTCCTCCACGTCCCAACCCTTCTCGCTGTTAACCCTGCTGTTGGGATCGCATACCGTCACTCTGCCGTACTCATCCAGACCAGTCAGGACGATAAAATGCCCCGTCGTAGTGAAATCGCCGGGCCGCATCGCGCATATGATGGGGCTGCCCAACTGCAGTTTCGCCAGAATGTGATCTGCGTCAAATACAACGCTGTCCACTGTCAGGCCCATATCCTCCGCTCCCATTTTCATCAGATCCCAGGCCGTGCCAGCCCCTTTCACATAATACCCCTCCTGCTCCGCATACCTAGCCACGGCAAGCGGGTCCCACTGGGTTTCGCCGCTGAGTCCGCACCACACCATGGACAGGCAGGTGGGACCGCACCCCGTAATAGCCATAAAATCGCTGCCGTAGGTCTCATATCCCCAGCGCTGGTCCCACTGAAGAAACAGCGGAATGGTGCCCTGCTCCACCTCGCCGGACAGATCGATCTCAGGATGTACATCCTTGTTCTGGAGATAGCCCAGCACAAACTGCTCTGTCTCCGGATTCATCTCCATCAGTGTCAGCAGACTGTCCGGGTATTCCTGCTGCGCCCCTGTATCCGTCGATTCCATGATCCGTGAATCGCTTGGACTGTTGGCCTGTCCGGCCAAAATCCAGCGTTCCGCCTTATCATACAACAATAAAGCCGCTATTCCCATTCCCACTGCAACCATAATCACACAGATACGGCATACGCTCCTGATAAACCGTCTGCGTCTTCTCATTTCCGTCTCTCTCCTGTATCTTCTCTGCTGCTCTGTATTCATTCCAGACTCTCCTCCTAAAACCTGTTATGAGTATAGCAAAAGGAGAAAAATTGTTCTTCAAAAAAAACTTGTAAAATTCTTGTGATTTCATGACAAAGGATTTTAGAAAATATTTACCGCAGTTTCAAATTTCACGATTAGTAAAATGTAGAAATTCTGTTTTTTATTTTTTCCTGCTGGTATATATTGCTATTTTTCTTTCTATTCAGAGGCGATACAATAAACATGATAACTGTTAAAATTATTAGAGAAAATCAGGAGTTTACAGATGAGTCTCGGCGAAAAACTGTATCGTCTGCGCACAGAACGCGGAATTTTTTTGAAGGAATTGGCCGCCTATCTTCATATGTCTATAAGCGCCGTTTCCAGTTATGAAAATGATGTCCATTTGCCGGATCTTAAAACGCTGGGCATGCTGGCAGAATACTTTAATGTGTCAGTGGATTATCTGCTGGATCGAACAGAATACAAAGCGCCCATAGAGAGCATAGGCAGAGAACAGATAGGGCAATATACCATTTCTGACTTTGTAAACACGGTCTTTGAGTTGTCTCCGAAACAACGGCAGGAGCTTATCAACTATATTGGCATGCTGAAACAGTCCGACGAGCTAGAGAACCAACAGAAAAATTGAGAATGAGGCGGCCGTCTTGCCAGACTGCCGCCTCATTGCTATCACAGTTTCTTACTCATAAACAGCACCAAATCGTCATCATTGCAGTAATTCTCATAGGGCGCCGCTGTATTCGCTGCGCAATCCCACATCCAGCATTTTTCTCAAACTATGCCATTGCTCCCATAACTCCTCTTTTTGATTCATGCCAAATTTCAGAATCTGCCACAGGGAATCCACCGCGTCCGGACCGTACACCTGCATATAGGAGATATGCATATATACTGCGCCCTGCCAGATCAGGTCGTATTCCGCCTGTGTAATTGGTTTCTCCCCATAATATCCCCGCAAAAACGCCAGCGCTAGGTCAAACCGATACCGCATCTCTTCTGTCTGATGGTTAAAGTCAACGAATTGCATGATAAAAGCCCATCCCAGGTCCAGGTATTTTGACCCAATCCCTGCATCGTCCAAGTCGATGAGTATCACCTCCCCGTTGTCTCTTCGCATAGCATTGTGCGGACCAAGATCCGAATGGATAAAGCACTGTTCCTGTTCGGAAAAATCCGGCAGCCCGTCCAGAATCCTGTCAAACTCCGCCTTGAACGGTTTCTCCTCAAACCAGCCATAGAATCGGCTCTTGTCCTGATTCAAACTGGACGGATATGTGTATTCTCTGATGCTGTGCAGCTTTGCAGCCAGCTGTCCCAGCGCATACTCGTCCGCCTCCGTCTCCTCCAAATTCTTTCCGGCAATATATTCCATCAGATAAAACCAGTGTTCATCCTGGGCAATGTAACTGTGGCCATCATTTGTGCGTAAGACGACCGGGGCTATATGCCTCTGATTTCCCAAACACTCATGTGCCAACACATTGCCCCGAATCGTCGTCTCGCCTTTTTCTCTGGAAATTCCTTTCAGAAAATATGCAAAGTCCTCCGTCTCTATGCGGCACATAATCCGCTCCGTATTCTCATGATAGCGCTCTGCAACCGAGAAATCTGTGATATTCCAATGGGCCAATGCCCTTTTTATCTGCTCCATTAATTTACCTCATTCTCCCATCGGCCGACGTCTCTCTGCTCGACCACAAACGCACTCTCTCGTTAAGTCAATCCCACTGTCCCGGAAAATATTGCTTTTTCAGCGGTGGGAACTGTTTGGACAGTTCCTCCACCTCCTCAGTCGGAAGATCATTAAATACCTTGGATTCATGAAAACTTCCTCCGAAGGCTTTCAGCGCTCCCGGTGTCAATTCATATCCCATAAAAGCATCATAATTCTCACCGTACGCAGTAGTAATCCCCAGCTTGTCGCAGGTGACAAAGCCCCTCTTGGGATAATACCCCGGCTCTCCAAAGATCACAATGCCCGGATAACCGGCCTCTCTGGCCAGAGCTGTAGTCTCCGCAAGTAGCATCTCTCCTACGCCCATTCCCTGCCAGTCCGGGTCCACACACAGAGGACCGAAATCCAGTATCTCCAGTGTTTCCTCCCCTTTTTTCAGCCAGGCCCTACAGTACATGATACAGCCGATCACCTTGCCGTCTTTCACTGCAATCCGGGAGATTTCCGGCACATAGTCCTGAGACTTGCGCATCTTGTGTACCAGCAAATGTTCGTCACAACCCCTGTGGTGATTGTTCCAGAAGGCCCGCATGGTCATCTCCTCCGTGGCATGGTAGTCGCTCTCCGTCTCCTGCCTAATCTCGATATCCTCCCTCTTCAGCTGCGGCTTTTTATTGTACAGTATCCCCAGGTCCAGTCGCACCTCCTTGCGCTCCAAGTCCCGATTCTGATAGCAGCAGGAATCAAAACCGATCAGTGTAAAACCCTCCTGCAGGTAGAAGGCAATAGCTCCTACATTGCAGGACTGGGTCTCCAGAATCAGCGCACGCCGTCTCTCCCTACGGACCTGCTCTTTCGCCAGCGCCATCAGTGCGTGGGCGATACCCTGTCTGCGGTAATCCTCGTGTACCCACATTTCTGTCACCATCAGGCGGTTTGACCACTCTTCGGGACAGGTCTCAATACAGGCAATCATCTCGCCATCCTTTACCACACCCCAGGCGTAGGCCTTCTCCCAATGCTCCTGATACAGCTTGTCGGGGAAATCATACTCCTCCGGGGTATGATTAACCGGCTCTGCAAAGGTTTTTCTCTCCAAAGTCACCTGAAATCCATCTGCCGTCTGTCTCACCGCCACATCATAGTATTCTGTGGTGGTATACCGCATGGGAATGGGTGTACCCTGCCATTTTTCCTTGGGCAGGGGTACGATCTCATATGCAATTTTTTCTGTGTCCTGTATACTCATTTCTTCTCTCCAATCTTTTATTCTTTTTCATGCACAATAAAAGCCGCAGCAATCTGCCGCGGCTTAAAGTTCTAACTCTCGTCCGCCCACTTCAGTGAGCGTTCCAATCAGAATCTGAATGATGATAAAATCCCCGAGGTAATCGCATCTTGTACACTGCTATAAAATTGTTTCCTGCTTCGTATCGTACCTGACATATGCCTTTACCTCCTTTATCAATTTGTTATACTGATTTTATCACGATATGGTTTATTGTTCAAGTATTATTTTGTGGATTTCCAGCATCATCCCCGCATTGCCTTTTATCCGTCTGCTGCTCACAGGCAACTCTATATCGGCTATTCTTGTGATATTCCCGGCAGGCCGCGCAGTCCCCATGACGGAGGCATTTAATCCGTCTGCAGGGACAATTCTGCAGCACACTATACCTCAAAATCCATGCAGCTCCTGACTGCCGTATGGGGTCTGACCTTCCCATCCGCCACGGCCACATGCTCCGGGTGAACTGCGTAGCCCTTCAGCGCCGCCTCATCCACAAAGGCGGAATCCAGCATCAGATCCACATTGGAGCTGGGCAGGCCCTCCGTATACACCTTGATCTCCAACAGCCCCGGAATCCTGCCGACCAATCCCTCCAACCCGGCTTTGATCCCGGCCTTTACCTCCGTCTTCTCCTCCGCTGACAACTCCTCTTTTAATGTCCATAAAATAATATGCTTTACCATAAATTTCTCTATCCTTTCCGCAATAACATTATATCTGTTCATAGTATAACTGATTTCTGCCTGAATTACAATTCCTTTCTGGTTCCTCAGTGACTCATAAGTTTTGATTGCTTAACTGCCATCACCATGCTATAATAGCATGTACAATATCAATATTAGGAGTGTTTGAAGATGAAGAAACTACCCTGGCAAAATATCTGCTTTTTAACACTGCTGGCGCTATCTGGTACGATAGGCTTAAGATATACAATCAACACCACCAATACTTCCCTAATCTATACAAACAGTATCGCTGCATTTCTGCTGTTTTCATTTTGGCTTTTCGGTCTCCGACAGCTCACAACAGATAAAAACTGGGCGAATATTAAACCTCTTCTGACTCCTTGCTTTATATTTATGTTATGTTTTACAGGCAGCATGGCCGCTGGAGTACAGTTAGATCAGACCCACAATGTGGATTTCTCCGACGTTAGACTCTATCTTTCCGTGTTTTTTGTAGCTTTGGCGGCAACGCCCATTTTGGCTGCCATAATTCGGAAACTGGAAAAATACAGTGTACAAAGAGCCTCCAGTTGTTCACAGCAAAGACTGTTTATATCGAACAATACCATCACCCCTCCCGCATCTTTTCTAATAACATTTGGGGTGCTGTTCTTTTCCTATATTTTCACTCTTTTGGCATCTTTCCCCGGATTTTTCACTTATGACGCAGAGGCAGAATCCTATATGGTTTTTACGGAGAAATACTCCACCTACCAACCCCTGTTTCATGTTCTGCTACTGGGATGGACACTCCGCATTGTCTATCATTTTAGCCAATCCTACAACGCGGGAATCTTTATCTATACCCTTATGCAAATACTGGTGCTGTCTGCCTGTTTCTCCTATGAGATCAGCTTTCTGAGAAACAATGGCGTAAAACGCTGGATCTGCAATCTGGGAACTGCATTTCTGGCTCTCTTTCCCACCGTGAGCATGTTTGTCTGCTGCTCTACCAAAGACACTCTTTTCTCTGGTGGGGTAATTCTGCTCACAACATTGCTTCTTGATGCCATCAAAGATGCAGAATTATTTTGGAACTCAAGATCAAAAAAAATATTGTTTTCCATTGCAATGCTCTTTATTTTATTTTTCCGCAACAACGGAATCTATGCATTGATTCCTTTTCTGTTCTTCTTTGGAATTATATACAAAAAAATATGGAAAAAATGGCTGCCCACTGTGGTCATAACTCTTCTGGTTTTCACCGTGTCCACTCAGGGGCTGATCATGGCATTCCACGCCAAAAAAGGACCCCTGGCAGAAATGTTCTGTGTTCCCATGCAACAGCTGGCACGAGTATATACACAAGAGGGGGATAAGTTTTCTGATGAAGACTCTGAAATCCTATATAGTCTGATTCCCCAGATAATTCTAGATGACTACAATCCCAAGTTGGCCGATATGGTCAAACGGAATTTTATGGAGGACAATTTTAAGGCCTCTCCCGGGAAATATGTCTCCCTGTGGTTTCGGACAGGTCTGAAACACTTCGACATATATGTGAATTCCTTTTTGGAAAACACCTATGATTATTGGTACCCCGACACAATACTGGACGGTTATCGAGGCATATGGACTGCCAACAGGCAATATGAAGACAGTTCCTATTTTGCCTTTGTCACAGAGCCACCTGGACAACGCATTTCTCTATTGCCTGCTCTGGAAAAATTTTATGAAAAGATTTCTCTGGAGATATACCAGCAAAAAATACCTGTAATCTCCATGCTGTTCTCTGTCGGTTTCTGGCATTGGATATATCTCTTCACGGCCCTATATCTACTGACTACCGGACATAGGAAACAGGCATTTTCGCTGTCCCTGATAGGCTTATTGTATCTGACTGTCCTATTAGGGCCCATAGCTCTGGTCAGGTACGTCTTGTATCTGTTTTTCGCTGTCCCCCTGATACTGGCGCTTTTATTTGATCCGAATGCTCTCTCTGATAGGCAAAACACTGTAGGGAACACAGAGCAAGATTAATCTGTGTTCCCATGAATCTATTCCCCCATCTCCGCCAGCTCTGTCTCCGTCTCCAGCATGCGTTCCAGCAGACTCTCCTGATTCTGCTCCTCCGCGTCTATGGCCTCCTGGAGTTCCACCAGCTTAGTGTAGTCGCTGGCCAGGGCTGGGTCCGCAAGCTGCAGCTGCAGCTCCGCAAGCTTACCCTCGCTCTCCGACAGCAGACGTTCATATTTCTCCAGCTGGCTTTTCAGGCGGGAGCGAATCTTCCCCGGATTATAATATGTCTTTTTGTCAAACACATCCGTCAAGGTTGGCGCGGACTTCGCCTTACCGGCAGTGCTGTCCGCAGACCCGGCTTGGACTTGTACATCGCTGGACTCCGTTGCTCCCGCTCCGGTCCCCCGGGCCTCTCCTGCTCCCGTTTTCCCGGCAGGACGAGCCGCAGCCATGCCGCCCACCAATCCCGCTGCCTCCTTTTGTTTCCGCTCCAGGTATTCCTCATAGCCCATCTTATACTGCGTCACACCGTCCGCGGAAAATTCCAGTATCCCCGTGGCTATGCGGCTGATGAAGTACCGGTCATGGGACACAAACAGCACCGTGCCGGCGTACTCCCTCAGCATCTGCTCCAGAGCCTCCTTGCCGACAATATCCATGTGGTTGGTAGGCTCGTCCAAAATCAACAGATTCGGCCTGGTCTGCAACATTTTACACAGAGACAAACGCACCTTCTCACCGCCGGAGAGCTGCCCCATGAGTTTCATCACATCCTCTCCGGAAAAGAGAAATCCTCCCAGAGCGCTGCGCACCTCCTCCCGCACATAGTGGGGATACTCCTCCCAGAAATTGTCCAGCACCGTCTGCTGCGGGTCTGCGTCATCCAACACCGCCTTCTGCTGATCAAAATAGCCCCACTCCACATTCTGCCCGAATTTATACTCGCCGCCCAGAGCCGGCAGTTCCCCGATCAGGGTTCTCAGCAGCGTGGATTTTCCTTTGCCGTTCTCTCCGATAATGGCAAGGCGCTCCTTTTTTTGCAGTAGAAAGCTCACCTTTTCCAGCTCATGGTCATATCCGATGGACAAGTCTCTGGCCTGCACCACATTGGTGTAGCTCTCTATCCGCGGCTCATACTTGGCGTGAAATGCCTTGGTATCAAACCGTCTGGGTTTCTCAATCTTGACCATATGCTCAATCACCATGCGCTTAGAGCGGGTGGCTGCCACTTTGCTGGGCGTATTTTTCCATTTTTCGATCCATTCCGTCAGTCTCTGTATCTCTTTCTGCTGCTCCTCGTAGTCCTTTTCCTGCTTGGCCAGGTTTTCCTCCTTTTGCCTCATAAAGGCGGAGTAATTGCCCACGTAGCGTTTGATTCTGTGATATTCAATCTCGTAAGTCACATCAATCACCTTGTCCAGAAACATTCTGTCATGGGACACGATGATTACCGCCTTGTCGTAGGTTTTCAGATAGCCCTCCAGCCACTCAATGGTGGGCAGATCTAAGTGGTTGGTGGGCTCATCCAACAGCATAATATCCGGCCTCCCAAGCAGCAGCTTGATAAATGCCACCTTGGTCTGCTGTCCCCCCGAAAAACTGCCTATCGGACGGCTCATATCCTCCAGCGCAAAGCCAAACCGCTGAAACATGATCTCCATATCCTGTCTCCAGGAATACCCCCTCAGAGCCTCCATCTTCCGCTGCAGGCTGTCATACTCGCCGAGGAGCTGCCTGTCGTCAGACTCCTTCATCTGCTCCTCCAGCTCGTTCATCCGCTTTTCACAGGCAAAGACCGGCGCAAAGACCTTCTTGATCTCCTCCTCCACCGAGATCTCCTTGTCCTCGAAATTCACCTGGCGCAGAAAACCAATCTCCTGCTTTCCCGCCATAGTAATGCCGCATTCCTCGTCGCTGTCCAGGTTGTTCATCTGAATATCCCCCACAATCAGTTTCAGCAGCGTGGTCTTGCCGCAGCCGTTGCGACCCACGATGGCGATTTTCTCCCGATCATGTACCTCAAAATTTACATCCTCCAATATGGTGTCCGCCCCGTATTGCACCAGGGCATGCCTTATCTGATATCTCATAATTACAGTCTAAATCCTTTCTTTCCAATCACTCTTCACTGCCGCAGATATACTGAGGCTTTATCAGGTTTCCCAACTCCTCAAAGGAAAAACTCAGTACCTGGCCCCCCTCTGAATACGAAGCCAGTTCATAGGCGTCAAACAGCACCTTAAGCCCCTCTGTATCCAGATACCATTTTATCGCCTCATCACCGGACTCCTGCGGGTAAAACTGCTGTCTCACCGTCTCCTCATACCCCTGACTGAGCCAGGAATTCCCGTCCTGATCCATATATTCCTCTGACGACAGCTGTTCCAGCACCAATTTATATATCCGGTCATAATCCGTGACCACATCCGCCAGTCTCAGCCTCTGCCCCGACAGAGGATCAAAACACACGCCGCGTTCGTAGTAGTTGGGATGGAGACCTCCCGCCCACGCGTAGTCCTCCATGAACAGACTGACCACCGCCTCGTCCGAACGCAGAACCGTGATCTCCCTGGAATAGGAAAAGGGCAGTATCTGCGTATTGGCCAATAAATTCCATTTCTCTATACCCTCCTCGACTATTTCTATCCCTCTCTCGTACATCGAACCCACATAGTCGGCGTTCTCCGCATTAAATATTACCAATGCCCGCTCCAGCTCCCCGTATCCCTCAGAGAGCAGACGGACCTCGTCATAGGGACACTCCAGAATCGTCTGGCTCAGTTCCTGATTCCAGAGAGAATAATCGTGATTACTCCAAAGCTCTATATCAATATGTCTCTTTTCCTCCTGTGCGCCGCAGCCGCTCAATGTCAGGCACAGAGTCAGCAGCACGGTACATATCCCCGATTTTTTTCCCATATTGTCCGGTCTCCCCATCTCCCTGAACATTACGCAGCCAATCACATTATACTAGGCTTTGCTCAATATATCTACATTTTTTTCAGAAAACCCCGCATAAAAGATTCTGCCGGGCACTTTTCCTAGTCTGGTTGACATATATGTCACACAACTATATAATGGAAAAAACATGTGAGGGAGGCTATCTCTATGAATGAGGACATGAAGCTGTACCGTGAAAAGCTCAAAAGATACTGTGATTCCGAAGACAGGCTGACACAATATCCATCTAAAAAACCCTTGAGAATTCTGGCATTGATCCGAATTGTACAGAAGTTTGACGCCACGAGGAAATACACGGAAAAAGAGGTAAACCAGATTATAAAAGATTCCATCACATTCAACGATATTGAGCTGATCCGCCGGGAAATGTTTCAGTATCGGTTGATCGGAAGACTTAAGGATGGCTCCGAATACTGGCCGGAGCCAAATTGGAGAACAGAATATGCGGAATATCTCTGAATACGGGGAAAGTAAAAATCGCTGAACACCAAGTTTCAGCGATTTCCTCATTTTCATGCTGGTGGTGGGACTTGAACCCACACAAGGTTGCCCTCGGCAGATTTTGAGTCTGCTGCGTCTGCCATTCCGCCACACCAGCAATTGCGCAATTTTTTACAACAAAATGATTCTACCACATAAAATCTGTTTTGACAAGTAAAATTTCTGATATTTTGGCACGCTCTCAGTATGCCGGCACAGTCACGGGCCGCTGTCCCAGAGGAAGCCGCAAATAAGTTAAGCTATTGCACAGATATAGCGCTGTAGCCAGAGCGGCAATCAGAAAAATGGCGGGTATCACCCATCGCCACAGGACATCCTGTTTTTTTCGCAGCTCCCCTATGGTCCATGCGGCAGGAATTGTAAATAGAATGTTTGCCAGCATCCAGAATACGCCCGGCGTCTCCAGCAGACCTACAAAACGCAAAAAAGGCGCTCCCAATCTCTGCACAAAATCCCACGGAAAATATTTTAGAGACACCAGTGTCAATAAACCCGCCGCCGTCAACAGTCCCTTTATCGTTCTATGCATTCCTCCGCTGTATCCACTCCAGCAGAGCCATATCATCAGCAGAAGGGCTCCGGCAAGTGCCATTCCCATGCCTGGCATGTCCGGCCGATAAGTCCAGTTCGTCATGAAAAAGCCAATTGTATACCCTTTCCCCATAATACTGCCCAAGGGCAGACCCCATACTTGCATACCGCCTTTTATTAGATATCTTGCCAGATATATGATTACCGGCATGGACAGCACTGCTCCCACTGCCAACAAAAACAGGCTGGCGAACCAACGTTCCCAGAGCATCAAATATACTCCTACACATGCCCCTATAATCACACCCCACCTTGCGTCCGCATACCAGATGCCTGCATAAGCAAGTGTCGATATACAGCCCCACACTACCTTTCTGCCCCGTCCCAAGCGCAACCGGACAAGTCCGCCTACAAGCAGCGGCATCAATGTCCAGACCAGAGACTGGCCCAGGTCTGCCTTGTCAAAACATATATAAATGCGGTATGGACAACTCATGTAAAATAAGACGCCATATAATACTGTTACTTTATTTTCAAAAAAAGCCCTCATCATCCAATAGGCAGACACCACAGTAGCTACTCCGATCATACCTGTAAGGATACAGTATGACATCTGCTCTTCAACACCCAGCATCTGCAGAGCTATTGCCGGTAAAAGCCATATTCCACTGTCAAAAGCCGCACTCTGACCACCAAAAGCTGTAATTAACTCGGGGGACGGAAACCACGAAACGGCTCCCCCTACAAGACTTTCTCTCAGCTCCCGAATTCTGTTAAGCCACATGACACCATCTCCTCCCTCCATCACGTAGCCACAAAAAACAGGAGCAGATGTAAAAGCAAAAATCAGAATATACAGCATCACACACAATGTTTTTTTCTGCTTTTTATCCACGAGAAATCTTCCCTACCTTTCTATATCGCCTGACTAAACCAATTCCCAGCCACAACAGGACGGTCGCGCCCGATATCCCCTCAGCCACCCGGAATAGCAGAAATCCCTTATATGCCACCCGAACATTCCCTGCGTAACCTGAGGGGACAGCGATGCGTAGATCTCCATGTGCCCCTCTCTCCTCACTAATATAGGGAACTGCCATCTTCCCGTCTGCGTCAATTTCATACCCTCTATAGCCTGTCAGCGGCAGCTCCATATACAATTCCTGTGAAGTTTGATTCTCCACATAAAGATTAATTATCAGCCCTTTCTTATCGTAATCCCCCCACAGCAGCCCCTCGTCCGCTATCGGGTCATGATACTGCATCTGCTGAACATCCATTCCTTTCAGAAGATACTCTCCGTTTACAACACTGATATTTCCCATATTTTCAGCGGTATATAGTCTGATTGGGCCAATATTATAGGAAATTTCATTGACATGATAAAGCGTTGCCCACAGAGCAATCAAGGCGATTGCAATCGCACTTCCCGTCTTGACCATACTGGCGGTCTGCACTTTCCAATAAGCACTCTCCTCTCGCAGCCATGGAACAAAAAATGCGGCCGCAAATGAAATAAATAATGTCGCAATAGCAAGGAGCCGCGTGGGAAACTGTATAGCTGTTGCCAACAGACCTATTCCCGGTATCTGCGCCACCATGTCCCATGGAAAATATCTTGTGCTCAAAAACAGGACTAATACCCCCAACAGAGTTCCCCACTTCATTATTTTATCATATTGGTTTACCGCGCTTTTCTCCCTGCGACAGAGCCGGACGGCAATATTGCACAGCAAGACAGCCCATAGAGCCGCACCTATTTGAATCGGCTCACAGTTATACATCTCCGTCTGTGCCCCTCCCATATAAGGGTACATCTGCAGAATTCCGGCTATTCTTGTTCCCATATATTGAATGTCTTGTGTGACAATATCACCTAACATATATTTATCCACAGAGAGCATTTTCAACAACGGGATCCAAAACCATGCATTCACTGCCAAAAAAAAGCCTGCCGCTTTAACCAGTTCCCACAAGGTCTCTTTTCGGAACGTTTTTCGCCACATCACCAGCGCGGCCAATACCAATGCCACTACAGTCATCTCACAGGTCAATATGTGAGATTGCAGGATACCGCTAAGCCCTACAATCAACGGGACTTTTGCTCTCGCGTAATCCCGTTTCTTCTCATCTTGGGTGTAGATGCAATAAAATCCGCAGATTACCATCGGCAGGAACATCATACCCAGAGATTCTCCCACTGCATTGCGGTTGTAAATATTATAGATATGGTAAGGAGCCAGCTCATACAGTACGCTGCCAAGCAGTGCGCCGCAGCGGCTCCCTGTACAACGGTAAAAGGAGCAGTAAGCAATCACAGCCGTCCCTACCAGCACGGCAAACACAAAGAATTTGTACGCGTCCATCAGTGAGAAACCGATCAGACGCAACAGCGCCGGAAAGAATAAAAACAGATCTCCATAGAAACTAGATACGGCATAGCCATGTTCATACAGCCAATATTCCTGCACCCTAACCGGGAATTGTTGTCCGTGCAGCAAAGTCTCTCTTAATCCTTCTATCCGCAATAAATGAAATGCTCCATCCGCACCTAAGTTCATATAGTCGGTGGTATATGGCAAATAGGCCAGTAAAATACTAAATGCCAAAACTCCAACCACAGTCACCTGTTCCATGGAGATAGTGTCTTTTAAAACTCCCTCCCGCAACCATATCAGAAGATTTAATCCAGTCACCGCCAGCAAAACAATAAACGTCAACATCCTCCAGCCAATACTGGTTCTGTACAGCCCGATACTTTCTATAGGTTGCCCCGTCTCCCCAATATAGTTACAGCTCACAAATGCGCTTTCCACTTTGTCAACCACATACGCCTCTATCTCCATCTCACGCTTATGAGCAAAGACATTGGCGCCATTGCACCGCAATGCCTGAAAACTGCTCTCCTGGACCTGTACTGTAGGATATAATATGCCATCGTGATCTCCAGTGTACATTCGCAGTTGGTATACACCCGGAGTCAGCACAAGAGGATCGCTGTAGTAGTAGTCACTGTAACCATCCACACACATTTTCTCCTCTATATCGTTGGCATTGGCAGAAAATACCAGTTCCTCCGGGCGAAAACAGAGGAGTGTACACAGGATTACACACAGCAGTTCCACGCTCAAAAGCAGCTTGTGTCTGCACAAAAATTCTCTCATTTTTGCTCCCCCTTTCGCCGCCTTAAGCATACCGCCAGGATCCACAGCGCCGCTATGTAACTGACTGCCTCCGCAACACGCCAATACCACGGACTGACAAATTTTACCGTAACATGCGTATCAAGACCAGCTGGAATTATGACCCTGACCACATTGTTATCCCCCTTACACACAGACAACGACTGCTCTTTTTCCCCAGCCCACGCCTGGTATCCATAATAGTGCAGCAGTGGCAGTTCTATGTATCCTTCCCGGCCGCTGACATTATTGCACATAAATTCTGCCCTGAGCGCACCTTTTTCATAATCCGTTACCAGAATCTCCTCGCTTGTAACCGGAGGGTGGTAGAGCAAACCCTGTTCCTCCGTACCCTGCACCAGATATTCCGCCCCTGAAATATAACCCATTCCCATCCCTTCATCATTGTACAGAATCAATGGGGCATGATCCCGGCATATATAATCGTACAAATACAGGCTAGAGGTGGCAATTCCAGTCAGCACACACAGCACGCCCGCAAAATAGAATACTTTCTGTTTCTTTTTCCTGAAATAATACAGGCAGCAGCAAAACACCAGAACCAGAAATGTACTCCCCCAGCCCAGAAAACGATTAGGAAACTGTAAACTGCTTACCAGAGAAGCTGCCAGACGGCCACTACTTTGAATCTTATCCCATGGAAAAATCTCTAGACTCATCCACATCAACACCGTCCCAAAAACAAATGAGATCTTTCCCATTTTCCATATCTGACTGCCCGAATCTTTGAGTTTGCCGAAAAACCACAGTCCGCCATAAACAAGAAAACCCAGTATCAAAATAAATCCCACTCCCATTGCTTGAGAATGTCGCATACCTGACTCCCCAAGCAACGCATTGTCCCCAAATCTCCACCAATTGAACAATAACTGAGCAAGATACAGTCCCCTCTCCTGAATCGGCCTTGCCCACACATGCTTAATATGCAGATCCTCCCGCATATAATAATCCAAAAAAGGAACCAAAAACCAAAGGCTCAACAGCAAAGCTCCCATTGCTCCTTTACATAATTCCCACAATGTCGCCCTGCGGAATATTTTCCTGACCGCTATCGCACACACACATATAGTCAAAAATGCTGCTATTTCACAGCTGAGCACATGGGTCTGAATCAATCCTGCATATCCTAATGCCAGAGGAATCCAGCATCTGCGGTATGCTCTGCTATGTTCATCCTCAGTGAACACTCTCCAGAATCCATAAACTATCAGTGGCATAAATGTGACCGCACTACCCTCCCCTACCGCCGATGAAATCACCAGTTTGTAGATTCGGAAGACAGACAGGGTATATAGGGCACTTCCTGTCACGCCTATATATTTGTTTTTAAATATTCGTGAAAAAGAATAGTAGGCAACCAGTACGGTTGCAATATTAAGAGCTATGCAATAACAATTGTAGGAAAAAGTGGCCGGAAATCCTATGATCCGCAGCAGGGCTGGAAACAGCAAGAAAGTGCCACAATAAAATATACCATTGGCATATCCATGTCCATGCACCCACTCGGGTTCCAACCTTACTGGAAATTGTCCGGATAAAATTCCATCCTTGATACCTTCTATTCTTTGCAAATGATAGGTTAAATCCGCTCCGGATGGCGTCATTCCAGTCAAATAGGGACTAGAGGCCACCAATACTAAAACAAATAGAAGAAATATAACATTTTTGTTTTCCTGTGAGATATCATACTCCCTGTCATACCACCGTAACATCAGTATGGTCAGCAAAAACAACGTTACTGTCACAATGACGGTCAAACAAATTCCCCACAGCCCATTAGTCTCATAAATACGCAGATCCCCTGTCTGCAAATATCCCTGTCCATCATATTTAATCATAATTTGTAATGTGTCAGTCTGCTCAAAAAGCCACATATCAAATCCTGTATTGGACAATCCACTATACAACTGTCCTCCATGCGTCAGCAATCCATTGGTGAAAACACTGCCATCCTTCACCCAACACAGACACTGCATATCTGTACTGCAGGAGTACACAAGCTCCATGCGATACACTCCCGGTGAAAGACTGATTCCCTCAAAAACGGGATAATCATTGACAGCTGTTCCCTCCTGAAACAGAGTTTCCCCTTCATACAGATATTCCCTGTTTGGCCACAACATCCGAACCACACACGCAAACACCAAAAGTGCCGCCACCAGCAATATTATCCTCGTGCTTTTCAGTTTCCAGAAATCTGCTGTTTTCATTCTTTCCCTCGTTTCTGCATGTATATTTTGAAATATATATTTTTATCATTTAAAAATTATATTACTCTTTATAAAATAGAGAATATTGTCCATAGTCTATTTCTTGAAAACCCGCGTTTCGCAACTCATCCATATATTCTGCAAAGGTATGCCGCACAATATAATTGCATTCATCTTCTATCAAATCGAGATTATTCCATACATAGTAACCATACTGATTATTCTCCCGTTCCCCTATTTGCAGTTCATATGGGGATATCCTGGTACTCAGGGCAAAATATATCCCGTTTTCCGCCATATAAGTTAACTTTCCCTGTAATTGAGGGTGCTCTTCAAGATAGTTTACTGCCTCTTCGACTGTTATGTCAAAATATTCCATCCGGGGATTATTCAATGTATATGCACCACTGTAATAATATTGCCCAAATCTAATGAATCCCCATACATATATAAATATCCACAGACAGCAAATTCCCTTGGCAATCCACCCTCTGGCCCGCCAGAGCACCCATATCCCCTCAATTGCAATTAGAATTACGGAAAAGAAAATGCTATTAATCTTATTCACATTGCTCACTATGTGGGAACAAAAATATATAACACTGAGAAACCAGAAAAGCACAAAGCAGGAAGGAGTCCATTTCCTGTTTTTCACCGAAATAATCATTTTTGCCAGAATACAGATAAAGCCCAGCACAAACAATATAGATGTCTTGCCGTATAAGTTCGGAATACCTGAAATAGAGTTGTATGCCAGCGAGTCTCCCTCAAAAATGCTGCTCCATGCGCGCAATAAATAGACAAGCTGAAAACGGTCTATTTCACTGATGCGATAATTCGCCACTTTCGTGATGGTAAAAATGCCCCATGTCATCTCCGGCAGGTCAAACATATTGACAATCTGCACGGCAATCAGCGGAGCCGCTAAAATTCCCATGGGCACCGCCATCACAAACCACTTTTTCCATTCATACTTTCTGACTCTAACACAATACAGCAGACTCACTATCAGAAAAAGAGGAAGAATGATATAGGTCAGCGCATAGGTGTACAGCAGAAACCCTCCTAGAATTCCTGCTACTACATAGTTTTTATACATACCCTTTTCCAATGCACTGATAAAAAAATACAGAAATACCGTCGACATTCCCAACATCAAATAGCTTTCCAAGCCCATACGCCCCATCAAAATAAAGCAGGGGCATATCACTATTAACGCTCCCGCCGCATATGGCAAATAGCTATTCTTTGAGTAAATCTTCTGCGCTATTTTAACACCAAAAATCAAGTTCAACAGGGAAAAAATTACCACCGGTACTCTGATCAAAAATGCATGCCATCCAAATATTTTGAACAGAATGGCACACAAAAACGTGTATAATGCATTTTGCCCACCGCCAAAATTAATCAAATATACCGGCCATGATTTCAGATACCTGTCCACACCATATTGAGATAAACACCATGCGTCATAAGCCATTCCGGCCTCATCAATATGATACCCCGCTGGCAGTTCCATCAGATGAATCAATCGAGTTAGTCCAAATCCAACCAGCAATATGCTCCACAGAACCATGGATATGATCTGCCTTTTCCGATCTTTTGTCCTCATCTCTCTCCCTCATAACTCTGCTATCTTATTATCTATTTGTATTCCATCTCCACCCTCACATGGTTCCCCCGCAGGGTCACAGTAGCTACGCTGCCCACTACCAAAGGCATCATGGGACTGAGATGTCCGATATCCAGGTCCATGATCACAGGGACGTTATATTTCGCCGCCACAGCCAGCACCGCCTGATAAGCGTCCAGGTCCATCACTGGTTCGCTGTTTAAGGCCCTGCCAAAGAGAAAGCCCTTTACATGCTGAAACCACCCCGCCTGCTCCATCTGCCACATGGCCCGGCGAATGCCCATCACATTCAAGTCACAGGCCTCCAGCATCCACAGAATTCCATCCTCCCGGTATTTTTCACAGAATGCCGCCGTGCCGTCATACTTTGTCCCTAGGAGATTTACCAGACAATCCATGCAGCCGCCCAGCAGTCTGCCGGTGACGCACAGCTCTGTCTTCTCCTCCCCGGGATTCATAATCAATTTTCCTCCCGCATATGCCTTAATCGCCAGCGGTTCGGTCACATGGTAGGGCTGCAGCGGGTTTTCCTCGTCCCGCAGAGATTCCCTCTCCCACATGGGATAGCTCTCCACCACCCGCTTTGCGCCTGTCAACAGTTCATAGGCATCCCGAATGGACACATGCCAGGGTTCCATACCGAAACTGGCGGCGCAGGGACCGTAGATTGCCGCCGTGTCGCACAGCGTCACCAGCGGATACACCAGATTGGTGTTGTCGGAATATCCCATGAACCATTTGGCGGGGGCCTGAGCCAGCTGTCTAAAGTCCACATGCTCCAATATCTCACACATAAGCTCGCCGCCACCGCAGGAGATCAACACGTCCGACTCCTGCCCGCAGAACATTTTCATAACCTCCGCGCCGCATTTCTCCGGCGTATTGCTGATACCAACTCCCTCGCCTGCGTAACAGTTAGGCCCCAGCACCGTCCTGTATCCCATTCCATGCCATCTGTCCAGCGCATGGTCAAACGCACTTCTGTAAGGCTCCGTATTACAGCCAAAGGAGGGAGCCAAAAAACCGATTGCTCCACCCTCTTTCAAATTCTCGGGATATCTCATGCTGATCCTCCATGCATATCTGTAGTTGGCTTTGCCAACTACCACTGTGTCTGCGATATTGCCTAAATACTGTCTCAGCAGACACTCATTTCTCTATTTTCACTCGCTCTGAAACATCTTGTCATATATTGTAAAACCGTCAAAGGTCGCAAAATAATCCCTCGCCGTCTCCGCCCGCCGGATCAGC
>CAYLIM010000051.1:0-24724 GCA_964383805.1 uncultured Acetatifactor sp. | reverse complement strand
AGGTGTACGGCATTACCTTTGAGCAGGGCAGGAACGAGCTGGATATAAACGGCGATCTATTGTCCAATTTTGTGACGAAGAACCGGACCATCCCCCAGGAGGCGCTGATTGACATGAAGATCGCGCTGATTACTTTGAAGTATACCCAGTCCAACTCCGTGTGTTATGTGAAGGGCGGACAGGCCATCGGCATAGGCGCCGGTCAGCAGTCCCGCATTCACTGCACCAGGCTGGCGGGCAGCAAGGCGGACAACTGGTATCTGCGTCAGGCTCCCCAGGTGCTGGGTCTGGAGTTTTTGGACACCATCGGCAGGGCGGACAGGGACAACGCCATCGACTTGTATATAGGCGAGGAGTATATGGATGTGCTCGCGGAGGGCGCATGGCAGAAAATCTTCAAGGTAAAGCCCCCGGTGTTTACCCCGGAGGAAAAGAGAGCGTGGCTGGACGGTAACAGGGACGTGACTCTTGGCTCCGACGCATTTTTCCCTTTCTCCGACAACATTGAGAGAGCGCGCAAGAGTGGTGTAAAATATATTGCACAGCCCGGCGGTTCCGTGAGGGACGATCTGGTGATCGAGTGCTGCGACAAGTACGATATGGTGATGGTGTTTACTGGCATCCGCCTGTTCCACCACTAAAAGCGATTGATGCTCCGGGCGGGATTGTCCGTCCGGAGCATGATTCCAACAGACATATGCGGCAGCCAAGGATAAGGAGAACAGCAGAACATGAGACTGGCAGATTTGGAACAATACAACCCGATTACGATACAATGTCACGACAACCCCGACGCGGACGCGCTGGGTTCGGCCTACGGACTGTACTGCTATTTCCGCAGTAAGGGAAAGCAGGTGCGTATGATATACAGCGGCTTTTCCCGGATACAGAAAGCCAATCTGCGCATGATGTGCGACAAGCTGAAACTCCCCATAGAGTATGTAAAACGAGAGGGGGAGCCGCCCTTCCCGGGTCTCCTGATTACAGTGGACTGCCAGTATGGGGCAGGCAATGTGACCCGTTTTGAGGCGGAGCAGATAGCGGTGATTGATCATCACCGTGTTGAGATCGAGAATATACCCATGAGTCGTATTCAGTCCGATCTGGGCAGCTGCTGCACTCTGGTGTGGACTATGCTGCGGGAGGAGGACTATCCCGTGAACGAGGATCTGGTGCTTGGGACAGCGCTGTACTATGGTCTGTATACGGACACCAACCAGCTCTCGGAGATGCATAATCCCCGTGACATGGACATGTGGGAAACAATCAACACCAACAAGAGACTGATTACCATGTTCCGCAATTCCAACCTGTCCTTACAGGAGCTGATGATTGCGGGAATCGCCATGATCCGCTATAGCTACAACGATGAGTATCGTTTCGCCGTGATCCATTCCCAGCCCTGCGATCCCAATATTTTGGGCCTTATCAGCGACTTTTTGCTGCAGGTGGACGAGATAGACGTGTGCCTGGTATACAATGAGATCAACGACGGCTACAAGATATCCGTGCGCAGCTGTATCCGGGAGGTCAATGCCAACGAGCTGGCGGCCTACCTGACGGAGGGTATTGGCTCCGGCGGCGGACATGCGGAGAAAGCCGGCGGTTTTATCAGCAAGAGGCTGTACGGAGAGAAGAATGGTTCCCTTCATGCGGACGCCTATTTTAATAATCGCATGAACGAGTATTTTGCGGAGTTCATGGTTATTGACGCCAAGGAGTACCAGCTTGATCTGACAGAGCTGCGGCGCTATCGCAAGCGTCCTGATCTGATGGGCTATGTGCGTGTGGACGCCATAGAGGGAATCGGCAAAAGTGCCATTCTCCGTACCCAGGAGGGGGATGTGACGCTGAATTTGAATGTGGCGGAGGGAACCTATCTGGTGCTGGAGGACGACGGAGACATCATTCAGACCAGCAGCAGCCAGTTTGAGCCTTATTATGATATTATGGAAGAGAAGTTTGACTGGAAGGCTGTGACGTCCTATGAGCCGACGATAAAAAATCAGGCCAAGAACATCACCTTTCGCATACAGGACCATGCCAGGTCCTGCAGGCCCAACGCCAATCTGCAGGTCTATGTGAAGGAGCTGGAAAAAGGAGTCAAGCTGTTTCCGCTGTGGGATGAGGACGGATATATGCTGGGAGTTCCCGGCGACTATCTGGCGGCCTACTGCGACAATCCCCGGAATCTGTTTATCATCAAGCATAAGCAGTTGGGGGAAAACTACGAAGAGCTTTCGTCCCAAGAATTCGTGTGAGGATTGGATTGAAACTTGTCGTCCGGTATGGTATGATGAATAAAATGCTTTGCTTTAAGTGGGCAGTAAACGGGAAAGGACAGAATGGTTATGAGCGAACTGGAGAACACAGCGACAGAGGAGTCTTTGGAGGGAAAGGTTTCGCGAAACTTTATAGAACAGATCATTGACAGAGACCTGGCAGAAGGGGTGTACGATGCCGTGCATACCCGTTTTCCGCCGGAGCCAAACGGGTATCTTCATATCGGTCATGCCAAGGCAATCCTGACCAACTATCTTTTGGCACAGCAGTATGGCGGAAAGTTTAATATGCGCTTTGACGATACCAACCCCACCAAGGAGGACATTGAGTTCGTGGAGTCCATCAAGGCGGACGTGCAGTGGCTGGGCGCCGACTGGGAGGACAGGCTGTTTTATGCCTCCGACTATTTTGGGCAGATGTACGAGGCGGCGGTGAAACTGATAAAGAAGGGCAAGGCCTATGTGTCTGACCTGACTGCGGAGCAGATTCGGGAGTACAGGGGCAGCTTTACCGAGCCGGGCAGGGAGGATCCCGGCAGCGGCCGCACCGTGGAGGAGAACCTGAAACTCTTCGAGGAGATGAAGGACGGAAAGTATGCGGATGGGGAAAAGGTACTCCGCGCCCGCATAGACATGGCCTCCCCCAATATCAACATGCGAGATCCGGTGATCTACCGCGTGGCTCATATGAGTCACCACAACACAGGGGACGCCTGGTGCATTTATCCCATGTATGATTTCGCTCATCCCATTGAGGACGCCATTGAGGGCATTACCCATTCCATATGCACACTGGAGTTCGAGGATCACAGACCGCTGTATGACTGGGTGGTGAGAGAGCTGGAGTATCCCCATCCTCCCAAGCAGATCGAACAGGCAAAAATGTACCTGAAGAATGTGGTGACCGGCAAGCGCTATATCAAGAAACTGGTGCTGGACGGCAAGGTGGACGGCTGGGATGATCCCAGGCTGGTGTCTATCGCGGCGCTGCGCCGCCGTGGATTTACGCCGCAGTCCATCCGTCGGTTTGTGGAGATGTGCGGTGTTTCCAAGGCACAGTCCGTGGCGGATTACGCGGCTCTGGAATACTGTATCAGAGAGGATTTGAAGGTGCAGGTTCCCCGCTATATGGCGGTACTCGATCCGGTAAAGCTTGTGATCGACAACTATCCCGAGGGCCAGACGGAGTATCTGTCCGCCGTGAACAACCCGGAGAATGAGGAGCTGGGCAGCAGAGAGATTCCCTTTGGCAGAGAACTGTATATCGAGAGAGAGGACTTCATGGAGGAGCCGCCCAAGAAGTATTTCCGCATGTTCCCCGGCAATGAGGTGCGTTTGATGAACGCCTATTTCGTGACCTGTACCGGCTGCGAGAAGGATGCGGAGGGCAATATCACCGTGGTACACTGCACTTACGATCCCGCCTCCAGGGGAGGCAACAGCCCGGACGGAAGAAAGGTGAAGGGCACCATTCACTGGGTGGCGGCCCAGACAGCCATTCCTGCCCAGATACGTCTGTATGAGAATCTGATAGATGAGCAGAAAGCGGACGAACATGGGTCGATATATGATGAGAACGGGGAACTGTATCTAAACCCCGATTCTCTGGTAGTAAAGCAGGGGTATCTGGAACCGGCATTCGCGGGCGCCGGGGCATATGAGAGATTCCAGTTTGTGCGTCAGGGATTTTTCTGTGTGGACGCAAAGGATTCCACAGAGGAGCATCCGGTATACAACCGGATCGTGTCGCTGAAGAGTTCCTTTGTACTGCCCAAATAGGTGAGAAGAACTGCGGAAGAACAATGTTGTGAGATGAGAAAATCAGAGAAAGAGGATTGAGCGCTATGGGAATTTTTTCAGGACTGAAAGACTTGGGACTTGGCGATATGGAGAACAGTGATTTATTCGCAGACGAGGAGAAGGCGGTAGAACAGGCGGCGGAGCCGGCCCCGCCGGAGGAGACGGACTTTATCTATGATAAGTCCTTTACCTGTCCCGTGTGTGACAAACAGTTTATGTCGCGGGTCATGAAGACCGGCAAGGCAAAGCTTGTATCCACGGATTTGGATCTGCGGCCCCGGTATGTGGGGATTGACGCCACAAAGTATGATGTGGAGCTGTGCCCGCACTGTAAGTATGCGGCGCTGACACGCTACTTTACCACGGGTATGACTACCGCACAGATTCATCTGATAAAGGAGCAGATCAGCCCCAAAGTGAAACTGCAGCCCCACTCGGAGGATTACTATACCTACGAGGAGGCTATGGAGCGCTATAAGATAGCGCTGGTGTGCGCCATGGTCAAGAAGGCGAAAAACAGTGAGAAGGCTTATATCTGCCTGAAGTCGGCATGGCTGCTGCGGGGCTACCGCGAGGAGTTGGAGAGCAAGCGGCAGCTGCTGCCCCAGCAGAGGGAGGAGCTGAACCAGCAGGAGCAGGAGTATCTGCAGAATGCCTACAAAGGCTTTGTGGAGGCACAGAAGTCGGAGCGGTATCCCATGTGCGGTATGGATGAGTACACCATGGACTATCTGACGGCAGTGCTGGCTTTTGAGGTGGGCGAGCTGGATACGGCATCCCAGTATGTGTCCAGACTGCTGGCGTCCATGGCCAACAGCCGCGTCAAGGACAAGGCCAGAGATCTGAAGGACTTGATTGTGGCCAAGAGGAAAGAAACAGGGAAATAGGGTATGTATGATTTGACCGCCATGCTGCGCTCAGGCAGTGATAAATGCCTGTATGAGCAGATATACGAATATATCAGACAGGAAATCAGAGAGGGGAAGTTGCGCCCGGGGGAGCGACTTCCCTCTACCCGTTCTCTGGCGGAATATCTCCAGATATCCCGGAGTACGGCAACTCTGGCCTATGACCAACTGTTGTCGGAGGGCTACATTGCCTCCCGTCCCTACAGGGGATATTATGTCTGCCGGATGGAGGAGCTGTACCGGCTGGACACCGTGGAGGAATGCGGACACAGGGATGAGACTCCGATGGAGAGGGAGATGAAGTATGTCTGTGATTTTTCCCCCACCGCCACGGACATGTCCCAGTTTCCCTTCAGTGTCTGGCGCAAGATCAATAAAAATGTTCTGAGCGAGGGCAGCAGCGGTCTTTTTGCCCAGGGAGACGCTCAGGGAGAATACAGTCTGCGGGAGACTATCGGAAGATACCTGCACTCCTCGCGGGGCGTAAACTGTTCTCCCCAGCAGATCATTGTGGGCGCGGGAAACGATTATCTGCTGCTGCTCTTGGAAAAAATACTGGGGCGGCATGTGCGGATAGCCATGGAGAATCCCACCTATAAGAGGGCCTATCAGATTTTCGACTCCTTTGCCTACGAGATTACCACGGTGGATATGGACGAGGCGGGCATGTCGGTGGAGGGGCTGCGTCAAAGCGATGTGACGGCGGCGTATGTGATGCCATCCCATCAGTATCCCACGGGGGTGCTGATGCCCATCGGAAGGCGGCTTGAGCTGCTGAAATGGGCCAATGAGGCGCCGGGGAGATATTTGATTGAGGACGATTATGACAGTGAGTTCCGCTACCGCGGAAAGCCCATTCCCTCGCTGCAGGCGTCGGACACCCAGGGACGGGTAATCTATATCGGTACTTTCAGCAAATCCATCGCTCCGGCTATCCGTGTCAGCTATATGGTGCTGCCTCAGGTTTTGCTGGAGCGCTACCGGCAGCAGTGCTATTTTTACTCTGCCACCGTGCCCAGAATTGACCAGAAGGTGCTGGAGGAGTTTATCGCGGAGGGATATTTTGAGCGGTATTTGAACAAGATGCGCAAGCGCTACAAGGAAAAACACGATCTGCTGCTGGAAGAGCTGGCGGATTTTGGAGCGGATTTTATTGTCACGGGAGAAAATGCGGGTCTGCACCTGCTGCTCACCGGCAGAAGAGGGCAGACGGAAAGCGATCTGGTGGAGGCGGCACGGGCCAAGGGGGTCAGGGTATACGGTCTGTCGGAGAGCCTGGTGGGAAAAGCCGGGGAGCAGCCCGGAAGTACCGTGCTTTTAGGCTATGGCGGTCTGGGGCTGGAAGACATCAGAAAAGGCCTGGCGCTTCTGCGACAGGCCTGGCTGTAGGGAAATATTATTCCTCTTCGTTTTCCTGATCGGGAGTCTCCTCCTCGATGAGGGCCTCCTCCTCGTCGGCCTCCTCCTCGTCAAAGAATTCCTCCACGTCCTTCTCAGCCTTCTCCTCCGCGTCGGATATGGTCTGGGACAGAGTGGTAAAATGGTCCTCGGCGTTGGAGAACTTTTCGGAGAGAGTACTTACCGCATCCCCCACCTTCTGTACCACGGTCTCAGCTACGGCCCCGGCTTTCTCCACGGCCTTCTCTGAGGCCTCCTTGGCAATAGACACATAGTTGCGCACAGGTGTGGCAGTCTCCTCGTCCAAGTCATCGCTGAAGTTGTCATAATCGTCATCCTCCTCAGCGGTGGCGGCGGGGGTAGTATCTTTCCTGGTCAGATAGTAATAGGCAGCGGCGGCCGCAGTACCTGCAGCGGCAGTGAAGAGTAAAAACTTACCAAATTTTTTAGCCATGGGGTTACTCCTTTCAAAATGAGTCTGGTTATATATATAGACATTTTAATACTATTTTGCGAAAATGAAAAGAGAATATGTATAAAAAGTTTATAAAAACTATGGGAACCACTCCTTGCAAGCATATACCGGGTGTGTTATACTGACTAACGTATCGTTAGTCAGTACAAAATAGTGGTTCGGAGAGTTTTCGATGGAAATGTATGGCGGCAGGCGCGTCATATGCATGAGGAATGTATGAACGGGAAATTTTTTGATCTGAAGAAAGAAAAACAGGATAGAATGATCAACGCCGCCTTAAAGGTGTTTGCCCAGCAGGGGTATCGTCATGCCAGCACCGATGAGATCGTCCGGGAGGCAGGTATCAGCAAGGGGCTGCTGTTCCACTATTTTACCAGTAAGCTGGGAGTGTATACCTTCGTATATGACTATAGTGTCAGATATATGATTTTGGAACTGGGTGCCCGGGTGCCGGTGGGGGAAAAGGATCTGTTCGCCGTGTGCAGAGCCATGGAGCTGGCGCGCATGCAGGCCATGAAGGGTTATCCGTATATGCAGCAGTTTTTGGACCGCTGTATGAAGGAGGATGTGAGCGAGGCGCTGCTGGCCACAGAGCAAAAGAGAGAGGACCTGGCGGCGGAGTATGAGAGGATACAAGACCAGATCGACTATGAGAGCCTGCCGGCGGGAGTGGACGGGCGCAAGCTGGAAAGGATGCTGAGCTACACCATACAGGGACTGATGCAGCAGCGCTTTCTGGATGCATCCTTCCAGCCGGATATGTTATACGCCGAGACCATAGAGTATATTGATATGCTGGAGAGTATCGTGAAGACACAAACTCTGTGATTCTTTTACTTGTTCATTTTGTGGGGCGGGTCGGCGGGGTATCCCCCCTTGAGTTTCTGCATGCCCCGCTGTATGGCGTCACGGGAATTCTTCCAGTCCGCGTCCTTGTTCTGATAGTCAAATTTTTCCACCATCCAGGAAACATCCTCGTACAGGCGCTCCATATTGCGCTCCATCAGGGGCAGCACCACATCATAAAACTGTTTCAGCTCCTTATCTGAGAGCCGCTGGTCCGCAGCGCTGCACAGATCACCGAAATGAGTCAGGCAAAATCCCTTGCTGCCCTTCACCTTTTCACGGAAATCTTCGTCCCGGCTGTACATATGGAAAAAGGTGTCCATATAGCGGGAGTAATTGTCCTTAAAATGATCGCAGATATAGCAGGAGGCGTTCTTCTGCGAGACCCACATGCTGATGCCGTTGCCGCCGGTATTGCCCCGCAGCTTGTCCTTCAGGGATACTCTGCCGGGAGAAAAGGCGGCAAACTGCTGTTTCATTTCCCGTATGGTTCTCTGATAGTGGGTTTTCAAAATCCAGGCATTGCCCAGAGTGTTGCCGTAGTCAAACATTTTCTGAAAATGCATGCGGCAAAATCCCGCCTTGTCCGTAGCCTCGCGGATATCCGCCTCCATGTAGGAGCTGCTGTTGCCTAGGCAGAAATCCATCACATCCTGTTCCACAGCTCTCTCGATAAAGCAGAAAGGGCACTCATCATGAGCCTCCATGGCCTCGTTCAGCGGTATGGTGTAAAGTTGTTCTTTCATAGTGCGGCACCGTCCTTTTGCGTCTTATTTACAACAGTTTAAATCATTTTTCAAGAATTGGCAACAATTCTTAATAAGTTGTGACAAAGTTGTGAAAAAAAGAAATGAAAACTTAAGATTATTTTTCTTGTAATTTGCGGGAATTGCGGCTACAATTCTATATATAAAAATTACGTGAGAGATGTGGTCGTCTTGGTATTCAGCAGTATTGAATTCTTGTTGTACTTCCTCCCGATTTTTATCCTGGTATATATGATTGTCCCACAGAGACCGAGAAACGGGATTCTGGTGATTGGCAGCCTGATATTCTATGCATATGGAGATCTGCGCTGGCTGGGGCTTTTGGTGGTGTCTGCGGCGGGCAATTTTGTACTGGCCAGGGTGATACGCAGGAAGAGTGGGCTGATCGCCGCTGTGGCGGTGAATATCGGCGTTTTGATTGTATTTAAATATTATCAGGGAGGCGCGATGCTCCCCCTGGGCATCAGTTTCTATACCTTTCAGGTGGTATCCTATCTGGTGGATGTGTATCGCAGGGAAGTTCCGGTGGAGAGAAACTTTTGGGACTTTGCGGCATATATTATGATGTTCCCCAAGCTGGTCATGGGGCCCATCACAAGCTATCAGGAGGTGCGCAGACAGCTGCGCCGACGTATCTGCAATGCGGAGAGCCTGCAGGATGGATTGAAACTGTTCATTCTGGGTCTGTGCGGAAAGGTGCTGCTGGCGGACCGGCTGGCGCTGTTGTGGCATGAGGTGCAGGTCACGGGCTATGAGAGCATTTCCACGCCGCTGGCATGGATTGCCGCGGTAGCTTACTCACTGCAGCTGTATTTCGACTTCGCGGGATACTCGCTGATGGCGGTGGGACTGGGGCGCATGCTGGGGTTCGGACTGCCGGAGAATTTCCGTCAGCCCTATATGGCCATGTCCGTGCGGGAATTTTACCGCAGATGGCATATGTCGCTGGGCGACTGGTTCTGCAAATATGTGTACATTCCTCTGGGCGGCAGCCGCAAGGGGGAGGGCAGGACGGTCTGCAATCTGTTGGTGGTGTGGCTGCTGACCTCCCTGTGGCATGGCATCACAGGCAATTTTCTGATCTGGGGTATGGGAATCTGCCTGCTGATTATTTTGGAGAGACAGGTGGGAAGACTGTGGAAGGGCAAGGCTCCGGCGGTCTGTCATCTGTATCTGTGGGCGGTGATTCCCGTCACATGGATGTGTTTTGCCATCACAGACCTGGGGCAGTTGGGTATCTATCTGAGCAGAATGTTCGGATTGGGCGAGAGCGTGGCGGTGTACGCGCAGGATTGGCAGAGGGCGCTGATTGATTACGGCCTGCTGCTGGGCGCAGGCATGGCGGCAAGTACGCCGCTGGTGCGCTGGGTGTATCAGAAACTGGAGAAACGCTGGTTTGGAATGCTCTTGCTGGCGGTGGGTTTCTGGTTCTGTGTACACAGGATAATATTAGAGGGAGGAAATCCCTTTATGTACCGGAATTTTTAGTGATAAGCAAAGGTGGAGGATGGCCTTGAAGTGGTGGAAAAAATGGTCCTTTGTGATCATATTGGCGATAACGGGTATCATTTACTACGGAGTGGACCAGGGCGTATTAAAGATAAGCAACTGGGTGAATGTGGATCCGGCGGTGGAGGAAAGCCAGGGGGAAGACTGGCAGCTGCAGGGGATAGACATTATCGATCCTGTGCCGGAGAGCACGGATGCGCCAGAGGAGAGCGTGGAGACAGCGGCGTTTCAGAGTGAGGAGCCTGAACCGGCGGCAACCCCGGAGCCGGAGGAAACCGGAGCGGAGGACATACCTCCCGAGCCGGAGCCGGAACCGGAACCGGAGATTTGTATAGGGAGAGTGGAGGACGACTATTTTTCTGACGCCCTGTTTCTGGGGGATTCCCGAACCGTGGGCCTGTTCAAGTACGGCGGGCTGGGGGAGACGGCAACCTTCTACGCCTCCACCGGCATGACTATCTACAAGCTTTTCGGAGCGGAGATCGTGGAGCTGCCGGAGCAGCAGGGGATGATATCGGTGGAGGAGGCTCTGCAGCATCAAAGTTTCAGAAAAATATATATTATGATGGGTATTAACGAGATGGGATGGGGTACGGTGGAAAGCTTTACGGAGGCCTACGCGGAGGTGATAGAGCATCTGCAGGAGCTGCAGCCGGACGCGATAATTTACATCCAGAGCATTCTGAAAGTCACCACGGCCCGGTCCGACAAGGGGGATCATATCAACAACGAGGCGATTCAGGCCCGCAACGAGGCGCTGAGCCAGCTGGCGGACGGGGAGAAGATTTTTTATCTGGAGGTCAATGAGGCGATCTGCGACGAGGACGGAGGAATGGTGAAGGACTACACCACCGACGGCGTTCACCTCAAGGCAAAGTATATCAGCCTGTGGGAAGAATATTTGAAGGACAATGCGGTTTTGCTTGACTGACGGAGCCGGTTGGGATATAATGGACAAAACACATAGGCATACGCTGTAAAGGGCTGCAAGGGAGTTTGCTCACCAGGCGGCCTTTTTTGCAGGGCAGATGCAAAACTTCAGATGGAGGGTTATGAGATGAGTGACAAATCAAACGCACTGGGCAAGAGCGATATCTATGACGCCAGAAGCCTGGGAACGCCCAAAGTAGTTATTTTGGGAATTCAACACATGTTCGCCATGTTCGGCTCCACAATTCTGGTGCCCATGCTGACAGGACTGGATGTGTCCACCACACTGCTGTTTGCGGGACTGGGCACGCTGCTGTTTCACCTGCTGACCAAGAGGAAGGTTCCCGCTTTTCTGGGATCGTCCTTTGCTTTTCTGGGAGGCTATATGGTGATAGCGCCCATGTTAGACGAACAGCCCAACAAGGAGCTGCTGCCCTACGCCTGTTTTGGAGTGGCCTGCGCGGGCCTTCTCTATCTGGTGCTGGCGCTGCTGATCAAGGTGTTTGGCAGCAGCCGGGTGATGAAATTTTTCCCGCCCATTGTCACCGGTCCCATTATCATTGCTATCGGTCTGACGCTGTCTCCATCCGCCATCGACAGCTGCAGCACCGACTGGCTGACTGCCCTCACGGCGATTCTGCTGGTGATAATCTGTAATATCTGGGGCAAGGGCATGATTAAGATCGTCCCCATCATTATCGGTGTGATAGGCTCCTATCTGCTGGCGGCGGTGCTGGGCAGAGTGGATTTTATTCCTATACAGCCGGTGGACTTCACCGCCATACGGGAGGCTGCATGGGTGGGGCTGCCCATACACTGGAACGAAACTGTGTTCTCCCTGCTGGGCAAGGCGGACACGGAACTGCTGATTACCTCTCTGATTACCATCATGCCTATTGCGCTGGCGACGATGGTGGAGCATATCGGCGACATATCCGCAATTTCCTCCACGGTCGGCAGGAATTACATAAAGGATCCGGGTCTGCACCGCACTCTGTTGGGCGATGGCCTGGCCACGGTTTTGGCGTCTCTGTTCGGCGCACCCGCCAATACTACCTATGGAGAGAATACGGGCGTGTTGTCCCTGACCAGAGTGTTTGATCCTCTGGTAATTCGGCTGGCGGCCTGCTTTGCCATTTTGTTCTCTTTCTGTCCCAAGTTTGCGGCGGTGATCGGCTGTATGCCCACTGCAACGGTGGGCGGCGTATCCCTGGTGCTGTACGGTATGATCTCCGCAGTGGGTGTGCGTAATATCGTGGAGACCAAGGTGGACTTTGGTAAGACCCGCAACGTGCTGATCGCGGCGATGATTCTGGTGCTGTCCATCGGTATCGCGTACAGCAGTGCAGGAGCCATCATCTTTACCGTGCGCGGTGTGACGATCCAGCTGTCCGGTCTGGCTGTGGGTGCCCTGGTGGGTATCTTTATGAATGCGGTTCTTCCCGGCAAGGATTATACCTTTGACGAGGAGACGCCCTCCGAGACAGGAGTGGATTTCTCCGTGAGAAACAAGGAGAAGTGATTTCGGACAGAACACGATTGCAGCGGAAAGTACAGAGGATGCCTGAGAGGCATAGAGGATGCCTGAAGGCATCCTCTGTTTATATATCAAACGTCCGGTAAAAGCGGACAGAGAGGAGCAGGAATGATAATTGACATGCACTGTGACACAATCAGCGAGATCCGCCATCGGCGGAAAGAAAAAGGGGAGGAGTGCGGTCTGCGGGAAAATGGAATGCACATTGACGCCCTGCGGCTGCGGGAGAGCGGTTATCTGCTCCAGTGCTTTGCCCTGTATGTGAATCTGCGGGGCTGCGGGGGAATCGACGAGCGGGGAGAGGTTCACCCGGACAGAGCCTGGGAGGATCTGCAGGAGCTGCATGGGCTGTACCGTCAGGAGCTGTCCCGCAGTCAGGACATACTGCAGCCGGTGGAAGGTCCCGATGGGCTGGAGAGCTGCAGGCGGACGGGAAAGGTGGGAGCGCTGCTGACAGTGGAGGAGGGCGGCGTCTGCGGCGGCAGCTTAAGACGGCTGGAGGAACTGTATGATATGGGGGTGAGAATGATGACCCTGACCTGGAATTTTCCCAATGAGCTGGGACGCCCCAACATTGACGGACTGAGTCCCCGGCATGGCTACGAGTTGCTGTTTCAGGCGGATATGGAGCATGGTCTGACAGAGACAGGGCGGGCTTTCGTGGCTCGGATGGAAGAGCTGGGAATGCTGGTGGATGTGTCACATCTGTCGGACAAAGGATTTTGGGACGTGGCTGAGGCAAGTCGCCGTCCCTTTGTGGCCAGCCATTCCAACGCCCGGTCGGTGTGTCCCTGTGTGCGCAATCTGACGGACGATATGATACGCCGTCTGGCAGAGAAGGGGGGCGTCATGGGGCTTAACTTCTGCGCGGATTTTCTGCGGACTGTGCCGGAGGGAGTGACAAATCCGGGCAGACTGGAGGATGTGGCGGCTCATGCGGCGCATATTTTCCGGGTGGGAGGAGAGGATTGTCTGGGGCTTGGCAGCGATTTTGACGGCATTGACACCAATGAGGCCCTGCCCGGCGCTCAGGCCATGGAAAAGCTGTGGGATTGTCTGAAACAAAACGGTTTTACCGAGAGACAGCTGGATAAGATTTTCTATGGAAATGTACTGCGGGTGTTGGAGAATGGTATCGTGGCTGCAGGCGGATGACAGGGCCTAGCGATTCTGACAGGCCTCCAGCAGCGCCTGCACATCGGCAAAGGCGCAGGTGGGTTTGTATTCACTGTGGGCAATCTCCTCGGGGGAGGTCTCTCCCGTGAAGAGGGCGCAGGTGTCCACGCCGGCGTTGATGCCGCAGGCGATATCCGTGTAGAGCCTGTCGCCCACTACCAGAGTCTGGGCCGCTGAAAATCCGCTGTCCTCCAGGCACAGAGTCACTACCTCGGGATTGGGCTTTCCCAGGTAGAGGGGCGTTTTGCCGGTGGAGGCAGTAATCATCTGACAGATGGAACCACAGTCCGGGATAAAGCCGAAGTCTATGGGACAGCACAGGTCGGGATTGGTGCCGTAAAAGGGAATATCCGCGACGGACAGCAGCTGACAGATATTCACCAGTTTCTGGTAGGTCAGTTCACTGTCGTAGGCCGCCACGGCGCACTTCACATCCTCCTCGGGGCTCTCTGTGACGCGCAGCCCGCTCTGACGCAGCTGTGCGATATAGGAGGAGGTGCCCAACACATATATCTTGTCCGTGGCATGATACTGCCGCAGAAAGCGCAGGGTCATATAGCCGGAGGTGACGAACTGGCTCTCGTCGGTCTCCAGTCCGAAAACATCCCGGAATTTTCTGACGTAGTCCGCATTGCTCCAGGTGGAGTTGTTGGTGATATAATAGGCTCTGCCGCCCACGGACCGAATATAGTCCAGCAGGGGGCGTGTGCCCCCGTACAGTGTGTTTCCCACGGCTATTGTGCCGTCTATGTCAAACAGAAACAGTTTTTTTTCTGATAAAGGTGTCATATTGATTATCCTTTCCGCTAATGCCGCTGGCTAAACTGTATCACAAAAAGCGATCCGGCACAAGAGAATACTTGCAAGAAGGCCTCATGAGTGCTACACTGAAATAGCAGTTACAGAACTACAAATAAGGAGAGTCTTTCATGAAATTGACCTGTTTTGCGAGGCCGCCGAAATTCTGGACTCGGCTGGTGATGATGATAATCGGCGTGACGGTGCAGGGCTTTGGTCTGTCCCTGTTGATACGGCTGGCTCTGGGCACCGACCCCTGTTCCTGCCTGACCCAGGGTGTAATCAACTATGTGCCCATCAGCTTTGGCACGGCCCAGCTGCTCTGCCATCTGGTGACCTTTGTCTTTGTGCTGCGGTTTGACATGAGCTATATTGGGTTCGGCACCGTGGGCAATATGGTGTTTTTGGGATACATATCAGATTTCTTCGGCTGGATATGGGACAGGGTGCTGCCCGGGGACTTTTTCGCGTCCATGCCCGTGCGCTGGGGCCTGCTGGTGCCGGTGCTGATCGTGTTTATCCTGGGGGCGTCTACCTACATGACCGCCGGGCTGGGTTCTTCGCCCTATGATGCCATGCCCTTTATTATTTCTCACAAGTGCAGAAAGATACCCTTTAAGGCAATCCGCATGATCTGGGATAGCTGTTTTATGGCTGCCGGCTTTGTGCTGGGAGGCGATGTGGGAATCGTGACTCTGGGCGTAGCGTTTTTCCTTGGGCCAGTGATTTCCTTTATGCAGAAAAAGCTGGCTGTGCTGCTCAGGTGAGCGCAGGATGACATGAATAACAAACCTTGAACGCAGCTTTGCGGGAAAGAGGTAATGATGAAAGAGAGAAAATACAAATCGAAGGTTCTGTTAAAACGGTTTTTGCCTTACTATAAACCTTATGTAAAGGTGCTGTGTCTGGATCTGATGTGTGCGGCTCTGACCACAATCTGCGAGATCGTACTGCCGCTGATCATCCGCCATATCACCAACCAGGCCATGGAGGATATCGCGCTGTTGACGGTGCGCACTGTGGGGCGGTTGGGACTGCTATACCTGGTGCTGCGGCTGATTGACGCCGCAGCTTACTACTATATGGCATATACCGGGCATGTGATGGGCGTGGATATGGAGACGGACATGAGGCGGGATGCCTACGGACATCTGCAGAAACTGTCCGACACCTACTACAGCAACACCAAGGTGGGGCAGATCATGGGGCGGATCACCAACGATCTGTTTGATGTGACGGAGTTCGCGCATCATTGCCCGGAAGAGTTTTTTATCGCCGCGATTAAAGGAGTGGCCTCCTTTATCATTCTGTGTACGATCAACGTGCCCCTGACGCTGATTATCTTTTGCGTCATACCGGTGATGGTGGTGGTGTGCAGCAAGATCAATTTCCGACTGCGGGCCCTGTTCCGCCAGCAGCGGCAGCAGGTGGGAGAACTGAACGCCCGAATCGAGGACAGTCTGCTGGGGCAGAAGGTGGTGAAGGCCTTTGCCAACGAGGATGTGGAGAATGCCAGGTTTGAGCAGGACAACCGGAAATTCTACCAGATCAAAAAGCGCAGCTACCGTTTTATGGGACTTTTCCAGTGTTCTACCCGGCTGTTCGACGGGCTGATGTACCTGGTGACCGTAGTGGCAGGCGGCCATTTCGTGATACAGGGGGCGATCAGCCCCAGCGACTTGGTGGCGTATGTGATGTATGTATCCACATTTATTGCTACGGTGCGCCGGATCATAGAATTTGCCGAGCAGTTTCAGCGGGGAATGACGGGAATTGAGCGTTTTCTGGAGATCATGGATGCGGACATTGAGATATTTGACGAGCCGGGCGCGGTGGACCTGACTCAGGCCGAGGGCAACATCGTGTTTGAGAATGTGAGCTTTGAATATCCGGACGACCACAATCAGGTGTTCCGCAATCTCAACCTGTGTATTAAGCCCGGCGAAAAGGTGGCGCTGGTGGGTCCCTCGGGCGGCGGCAAGACCACGCTGTGTAATCTGATTCCCAGATTTTATGACGTGACCGAGGGTGAGATTTACCTGGACGGCAAGAATATTAAAAATTTGACGCTGAAAAGTCTGCGCCGCAGCATTGGCGTGGTGCAGCAGGAGGTGTACCTGTTCTCCGGGACAGTCTATGAAAACATTATCTACGGCAGGGTGGACGCCACCCGTCAGGAGGTCGAAGAGGCCGCCCGTCGGGCCGGAGCACACGAGTTTATCAAGGGGTTGAAGGACGGCTATGACACATATATCGGAGAGAGGGGAGTGAAACTCTCCGGCGGACAGAAACAGCGAATCAGCATTGCCAGAATGTTTCTGAAGGATGCGCCGATTATCATTTTGGACGAGGCAACCTCGGCGCTGGACAACGAGAGTGAATACGAAGTTGCCAAATCCCTGGCGGCGTTGTCCGAGGGACGCACCACGCTGACAGTGGCGCATCGCCTGTCCACGATCCGAAACAGCGACCGCATTTTAGTGCTGACGGAGGAGGGCATTATCGAGGAGGGCACCCACGAGCAGCTCATGGCCAGAGCGGGAACATACTGGCACCTGTATCAGATGGCCAATGAGATGAAATAGAGTGGTTTTGACTTTAAGGGGGTAAATATGAACAAATCAAAAGAGATGTCTATGGACAAGCAGCAGAAAAAGGCCGGGACGGTGGCAATGGGAAACACTTCCGGGTACAGATTGTCTCCCAACAGTCTGATTGCCAAGATGATAGGCGCCTTCGTGATACTGATTATCATGATTTTTCTGGTAGGAACGGTATCTTACTCGGTGGCTAAAAATGTGATCAGCGAGGAGGTGAAGGCCTCCATGGTAGAGACGGTTTCCGCCAAGGGAAGTTATCTGGAGCTGGGACTGCAGCAGGTGGATAACCAGATGATGGAAATTATCTCCATGGGGGAGTGCGCCGCCTATTATCTCAACCCGAAACTGGATGTATCCTCGCTGACCAAGGAACAGACCAGCGCCAAGGACGAGGTGGGGTCTAAGATTCGGAGTATGCAGAGCATTTCCGACTTTGTCTATCATGTGTATCTGCTCAGTGACATTGCCACCGGCCTGACCACCACGCCTGCGACGATGAGCACGGGAGTGTACGGAGATTTTATCGCGTCAGAGGAAGGCCGACAGATCGATAGCGCAGACCAGAAATGGGGCTATCTGGGTTCCCATCCTTTCCTGGAGCAGGTGGTCTATGAAAAGGATGAGAAATTTAACAGCTCCGATTATGCTGTAAGTTTGTGGCGCAAGGTCAATATGAAGACCAATATGATTTTGATTGTGGACATTGATAAAAATACGATTTATAGCGCGCTGTCGGAACTGAATAACGGCGATGGCAGTTATGCCGCCTTTGTGGCGCCGGGGGGAAGGGAGACCGTGTTCTGCGGCAGTGATTCCGGCACAGCTGCGCAGGAGGCGCCGATATTCAGTCAGATGGAGGCCTACCAGAAAGCTCTCTCCGCGGAGGCGGCGGACGGATATATGGATATCGTCTTTCAAGGGCGGTCCTATGTGTTCGCCTATTCAAGGATTGGCTCTACGGGGGCTATGCTGATCACTTTGGTGCCCACCAGTCAGTTCCTGGGGGATACGGGCAGTATTCAGGCTATTACATATCTGATGGTGTTGATTGCGCTTGTGATTGCCGTCGTCATGTGTATCTTTTTGTCTGGAACCTTAAGCAGAGGCGTGACAGATATTACAAAGCCGCTGGACAGGGTATCCCAGGGGGATTTCACGGCGCAGGTGACACTCAGAAGAAAAGATGAATTCGGGCAGATTGCACGCAGCCTTTCCCATATGATTGCCAGCATGAGGACTTTGATCCAGGGCGTGCAGGGCGTGGTGCTGACGGTGCAGCAGACCTCCGGGCAGGTGGGGAACAGCACCCAGCAGCTGATGGAGTCCAGCGATGAGATTCTGGGGGCAATCGAGGAGATCGACAGGGGTGTATCCGTGCAGGCGCAGGACGCTCAGGCATGTGTGGTTCAGATCAATTCGCTGTCGGATCAGATCCGCAGAGTGTATGAATATACAGATGAGATCAGCAGAATCTCGGAGGATGCCAACATAACCATTACAGACGGCATGCAGGTCATTGAGGATTTGGGTGAAAAATCCAAGGCAACGGCGGATATCACCGGCACGATCCGGGAGGATATCATGTCCCTGAGCGATCAGACGCAGTCTATCGGTAATTTTGCCGGAGTGATAGACGAGATCGCGTCTCAGACCAATCTGCTGTCCCTGAATGCTTCCATTGAGGCGGCCAGGGCAGGGGAGGCCGGAAAGGGCTTTGCGGTGGTGGCTGAGGAGATTCGGAAACTGGCGGACCAGTCTCTGAATGCGGCTCAGCAGATCGGCGGAATCGTGCAGCAGATTCAGACGCAGACGGAGCAGATGGTGGATGCGGTACATCAGGCCGGTGAGATTGTCACTTCACAGAATGACTCTTTGGGCAAGACCCAGGATGCTTTCAATAAAGTGAATGAGCGGGTGAAGATGATGGCCGATAATCTTTCGCAGATGACGGCGGGTATGGCTCAGATCGAAGAGTCCAAAAAGGAAGCCGTGAGCGCCATCACAAACATTTCGGCTGTGTCGGAGCAGACCAGCGCTAACTCCGTTCAGGTGGATGGCATTGCCAAGCGCCAGAAAGAATATGTGGAGGAGCTGAACACTATGGTCGAGCAGCTGGAGGAGAGGGCAAAGCAGATGGAAGAGGCCGTGAGCCAGTTGAAGGTGGACTAGTGTACCGGGAAAAACGGAGCGGAGAAAAGGGTATGAAAACGAGAAAAATAAAAACGGTTTTTATGCCATTATTTATTCTTTTTATGGTGGGAGTACTGTCCGCCTGCGGAAAAGAAAAAGACATTGAAGTTCCCGCAAAGGTTTTTGGCATGGATTACTCCCAAGAGCAGGAACTTTCTTCAACCGTACAGGTAGTCTGCAATGCGGAGAGCGCATGGAGCATTAACACTATAAAAAATGATCCGATATATAAATGGTCCCCACAGGCCTTGGGAATGGGGACAGAGCAGATCGAATGGCAGCCGGAAGAGGAAAACTATGACCTTATAAGCATTGCGGAACGCCAGGGGATGCTCTATGCGGAAATGAAAAACCGTGAGAATAATACTCTTGAGATTCGCAAATGCGGCCGGGACGGGAATTGGAGCAGCGTTATATCCATCAGGGTGGACAATTGGGAAGACTATACTGTTATGGGAAACGGATTTTTCGTGGACGGCAGCGAAAACGTATATCTGGTGAGCAGAGACGGAGTGACACGCTTTGACGGAAATGTGCAGGAGGGAAAAACCTATAAATTAAAAGGAAACGTTTGTCTTTGGTCGGAAAACGACAGAGGATATGTAGAGTGTATGGCTGCAACCGCAGAGGAGCTTACTCTGTACGAACTGAAGGAAAACGGGGCGGAGGAAAAATGGACGCTGAAAGTATCCGTTCAGGAGGTTCACGGCATCCGGAGCAGCAGTGAGGAAACGTTGTGTCTGGCAACAAATCAGGGAATCCTTTTTTTAGATAAGGAGTCCGGCAGCCTGCTGGCAAGAACCGATACGATGAACCTGGGAGTATATTCTGTTCTGGCAGGGTATTATGACGAAAGCGGAGGAGAACTGC
Source organism: uncultured Acetatifactor sp. (assembly GCA_964383805.1). GTDB lineage: Bacteria > Bacillota > Clostridia > Lachnospirales > Lachnospiraceae > Acetatifactor. The sequence continues at coordinate 4,638 of CAYLIM010000051.1, read as the reverse complement.
AGCTATACAGTCTGACCGGAACAGACACGGAGAAACTGCAATACAGTGTGTTAAGTGAGCGAGATGCATCCGAGGAGCAAAGAACAGAGATTATATACGGAATGGTAGGTGGTGTAAATAGAGGAGACACCTCCAGCATATGGAGAGCTATCGCCGCATTTAATCAGACCAGCAACGAGTATTATGTGACGATCCGGGACTACTACAATAATACTGACCGCCTGCACGCGGATATGGCGGCCGGAAACGGACCGGATATAATAGACATGACGTATTCCGATTATTACGAATCCTATGTAAAAAATGGTTATTTGGAAGATTTGTCCCCCTATTTGGAGCAGTCTCAGTACAAAGACGATATTATATGGAATATTTTGGATACGTTTAAAGTTGAAGACGGATTGTATATTTTTACCCCCCAGATTCAATTGTTGGGAGTTGCAATACATCCGGAATATGAAACCACCATTGAGGAATGGAATATGGAAAGCTTTCTGGATATGGTGGAGCAAAATCAATGGGAGAAAGCTCCGGTGGGAGGCCAGATAGGGAATCCTCAAGAATTGCTGTCTTTTTTGTTGAGAGGCAGACAGGAAGAATTTATTGACTGGGAACAGAAAAAAGCCAGTTTCGAGTCAGAAGAATTCGTTAAACTATTGGAATTGTGTAGGGAATATGCGGAGGGGGACTGGTCATGGGCGGAGGAGCAGACCTACGAGGAGATAGATCACAATATTTTATGTCAGGAAGTATATTTGGGTGGTAATTTTACCACTTATTTAAGCCGCGTGAATGTGCATGGAAGAGAATATCCCGTTTATGGATACCCTACGCTCTACGGACAGACTTATGAGATTCTTGCCTGCTCCGACAGCTGCGCCATTTATTCCGGAAGCAGCCGCAAGGAAGGGGCCTGGGTTTTTATAGAGAGTCTGCTGTGGGACTCTAATCAAAAGTTTTGTGGAATTACTAATCCCGGATTACCGGTTCGCAGTTCTATGCTGAAAGAGGTGGCGGAGGAGTCAAAGGAAATATCCGTCCGATCCGGTGGGGAAATGCTGACGATAACAGACGCCGAGATACACATTGTAGAGGAGATTCTCTATCATGGAAAACTGTGCAATGGTATGATGGATCGCAATATATGGACAGTGATATGTGAGGAGACAGCTCCTTATTTTGCCGGAGACAAAAGCGCGGAGGATGTTGCGCGTATCATACAGAGCAAGGTGGGAATTATTTTACAAGAATAAGGATGATAAATTTTGCCGAAAAATTATACCTCCGGTATAATGACAAATCTTGTAAAGTATGTTATAGTGTATACAGATTGAGTAAACGATGACTCGGGCACAAGCCGAGCCGGAAAGGAAAAAGCCATGTTGAGCAGATGTTTTGTAAAAGCATATCGCAAACACGAATCTCTTGAGGCACTGAAAATATATCAGAGCTTTTCTTTGCTGTGCTTTTACAGGATGGAGCGAGAACGAAAACAGATGCAGAGCCTGGCCGAGTGAGGAACCGGAGGGCAAAACCAGATGCATGGATGTGATAACCGCTTATCTTGTAAGGAGATAGGCGGTTTTTATTTTTGAGAAAGAGGTGAATAGTTATGACACAAATACCCGCCATCGACATGGTGGCAACAGGACAGAACATTACAAGGCTGAGAGACGCCCGGGGAATGACGGTCAGAGATCTGCAGGAGATCTTTGGTTTCGCCACACCCCAGGCGATATACAAGTGGCAGCGCGGCACAGCGCTGCCCACAGTGGATAATCTGCTGGTGCTGGCCGTAATATTTGATGTCCGTATAGAGGATATCCTGGCGGTTCGTCAGGCGCAGACTGCGGTCAGCGCCTGAACCCCAGGTATTGAGCAGTCGTAGTTCAACCGGCAGAATGGCAGACTTTTAATCTGAAGGATGAGGGTTCAAATCCCTCCGGCTGTATGGAATAGAATTACTTGTTTTCCCGCGTTCTGGCTGTGATGATCCAGGGGGCGGGATCGGTCTTAAAGGTGTTGTTGCTGCCCAGCTTGGACACGGACACCTGTATCGTATCCACATCCTCCAGCCCCAGGGCGTTCAGCGTGGCGGGCAGGCTGGCGGCAGTCTTGAAATCCAGCGTGTAGATCACCACATTGATGTTGGGGTTGAGGCGGGTCAGGTATTCCAGCTCCTGGTCTGTGCTGGCAGAGGCCACCAAAAATACCAGAGAGGGCACGGGGCAGTCCTTCATGCTCTCCGCATCCACATGATCGATAATCTTTACATTGTGCAGGTCGAAATGAGCCACATTGTCCTCCAGGGTGGCCCGGTCAGCCTGACTGTATTCCACGGCGATGACAGAGCCTTCCGCCGCAATCAGAGCCGCCTCTATCGCAATGCTCTCGCCGCCGATCACTACCAGATCATCCTGAGGGTCCACGGCCATCTTGTTCAGGATAATGGCGCGGATCTCGCTGCCCACATACTGTATGGAACCCCTCTGCAGCAGCTCGTTGCTCAGGCCGATCTTAGCGGTGTTGCGGGCATTGGGATTGAGAATCAGCATTCCGGCGGAGGCATTGATTCCCCGGTCGATCATGTCCTTGACCTGTTTGTGCAGAATCTGTCCGCTGGGGTCAGAGCCTTCGTTATACCATACCTCGCATTCTCCCAGTCCCGCATTCCACAGTCTGTAAAAGATGTCGCCTATTCCTGCGTTGGTGAACACTAAAGTGGTCTTGTGCGCCTCCACGGTGGGTATCACATTCTTGTTTTTCTTGGTAATGTCAATGATTTTCACATGCTCCAAATCAATGGTGGTGTTCTGGGAATAGTACTGCAGCCAGGACAGAATCACATCATTGGTAAAAATCTGTTTTTCCATAGGTAGCCCCCTTTATTTATCATGCATTTTACTCATTGTACCACCTTTCAATATATTTGCGCAATGGCTTATTCTCCTTTTTCCATATGGTTGCCTTTTTTTCAAAAGTAGGATACAATAAATATTATTAGGGAAAGCCGTGGTTTGGCTGAGGTCAGACCAGAGATATGCAGGAAAGAGGAAAGCTTTTATGGAAGAGAGAAAATATGCTTTGTTGATTGACGCTGAGAATACCAGCTCTAAATATGTGGATGTGATTATCAGCGAGTTAAAAAAATATGGTGTCATTACCTATCAGCGGATGTATGGCGACTTTACCAATCCAGATCTTGCCAGCTGGAACAAGAAGGCGCTGAAATACGCCATTGTGCCCATCCAGCAATCCCGGTATTCCACGGCGAAAAACGCGGCGGACATCATGCTGGTCATCGACGCTATGGATATACTGTATAAGGGCAGCATAGACGGTTTCTGCATTGTGACCTCGGACAGCGATTTCACCCGTCTGGTAAGCCGTCTGCGGGAGGAGGGCAAGTCCGTGATCGGCATGGGCAAGAGCGATGCCTCCAAGACCTTTATCGCCGTCTGTGATGAATACAAATTTCTGGACAAGATCGTGGACGACGAATCCAAGGGAGATAAGCCGATGGCGGAGAAGGATTCCATCACCCCTATCGGGGAGATCAAATCCGCCATCAACAATCTGCTGCAGGAGTGTGAGAACAACGGCGAACCGGCCAATCTGGGGATGGTCAAGAGCAACCTGCAGAGACTCTATCCCGATTTTGACGAGCGCAACTACGGCTACAATGCCATGATGAAATTTATCACCGAGGCTACCAAGTTCAAGATCGTCAAGCAGGGCACCACGATCCTGGTGGTGAGAGGCGGTCAGGGAGCGCCCCGCAATATGGAGACCAATGTACAGCAGTATATTATCCGCAAGGCGGAGCAGAATATCAAGCTGGAGATTCTGGGGCAGCAGCTCCACGAGCATTTTCCCGATTTTAAGTATAAGGATTACGGATATGCCCGTCTTTCCCGCTATGTCAGCAGCATTGAGGGGGTACAGATCGACAGCAACAATATTGTGTCTATACAGTGAGAAGGAAGAATAGAAAAACAATCAGGGCGTCCGGTGAGGACGCCCTGATTATCTGTGAAAATAAAGTCGGGAAATAATAGAAAGTGGCATTTAATCAGCAGAAAATAGCAAAAAATGGTAAATATAAGTTGTAAAATAAATACGGATATGATACTATATTGACATGGTGTGACTGCTTGAGGAAGAGGCGAAACACTAAAAAGTCAGGTAAAGCTGCTGAAAATATTATGGAGAGACGGATGCCGGATACAAGAGAGGCTGCTATAGCCCGCCTGCTGAAAAGCTATCAAAGTTATTACAATATTACGCTGTTTGAAGATGAACAGACGCCAATTGCGGCACGCTGTGATTTTTTCGAGCATTCTGAAAAGTATGTGATCTCGAAAAGGGCGGAGCTCTGGTCTGCGGACTGCGAAGAGTTCCTCTATATCCTGGATATTCCGCACCTGACACTGGAGTCATATGAAAAGTGGAGAGATCATGTCTACAACGACGGTATGAGTCGTATACATGTAGGACCGGGACATATGTACTCTTTTATCACACCTGTCTTTATCTGCGACTGCTGTGATGAGGACGCGAGAAAAGCATTGAGGAAATGCCATATTTACAAAAGTTTTCGCTTTTCGCTGCACGGATGGATGGATTACCATGCCGCAG
>CAYLIM010000050.1:0-24891 GCA_964383805.1 uncultured Acetatifactor sp. | reverse complement strand
CCAGATATCTGATCCCAAAACATTTTCCTCCTTCTGTGCAAGGATTTATGGTGAAATGAGTAAAATTTGCGCTAAAGCGCATGAGATTATGGTAAATTAATTATACCAAAAGATACAAAATAAGTAAAGAATCCAATACACAGGATATTTTCAAAACCTGCTAACTATGTAATAATGTAGTTACAAAATCATTCTGGGGAGAGAGCGGTAGTGAGGACTGGGAGATGTTGGGGTATGAATAAAGCCAAAATCAGAATTATTTTCTGCATTCTATGTATTTTATTCCTAAATGCATGTGGAGATGGTCAAAGCGCAGCGGACAATGCCCCCAGCACATATCAGGGCAATGCGGAGCAGGAATCTGGGAAGGTCCAGATTGGAGAAAGTGAGACAGCCCAGACCGGGGCGGAGAGTCAGGAGGAGTCCCGGGCGTCCTGGCAAAACGGATGTCCTGCGATCAGGGATGTGGATTGGGAGGCGTATCAAAAGGTTCTGCCTGAGGAGGAGTATGCTGCTTTGCAGGTTTTTTTTCCTGTGCTGGAAGGGAGAGTTTCCTTTACCTGGACAGTGGATGCGTACACATATGAGCAACAGATAGACAAGCGTAGAGTCTCAATTGATGAATTCCGCTATATACTGGACAATGAACTCTGGGAGGCGAACTATGACCCTGACGAATTGTGGATAGAGTCCATAGCGCTCTGTGACCTGGACGGAGATGGAGACAGGGAACTGATCCTGCTTTTAAAAAATATTGGCGGGCACTATCTGATTTTGAAAAAAGAGGACGGCCGTTATTACGGTACGAACAGAGTGTATCGCGGATTTGAGAGCCTTCAGACCAATGGAGTCTATGAGGGTTCCGGCGGCGCTGCCTACAGCTATTATTATCGGATGGTCTTTGAGGAGGAGACATTTCGGGAGGTCCTGCTGGGATATACAGACTGGGACGATAAAGAGAACACAGGGATATACTATATTGGGGATGTGAAGACAGCGGACGAGGAGGTGTTTCAGGAATGGCTGGAGGGCATTCTGTCTGAAGATGTGGTGTATTATAAGTCGGAAATCAAAGCGGACGATCGAGATATTTTTTCGGAGGGTTTGGTGTATGAGACCGACAATGGATTTGTCGTATACCGCACCAATGACCGGGAGATGGACTGCGACTATGAGGGGGATTATCTGGCCATACAGGACTTGGAGAGCGGGGATATCATCTATCTGCCGGACTCTTACGGCAGAATACTGGATGTGAAGGTGGAGAGCGGCGGAGTACAGGTGCGGTATGCGGACCGGGAGGAGACGGAGATACGAAAGGGGCGGATACCGATATGCTTTTCTGCCAGGGAGGAGTCCACAGATATCTACCCCTACTGTGAAAAAAAGGTGCTGGTGCAGAGGGAGGAAGGACTGGCCCTGGAGCTGGAGGAACTGCCCCGGCTGGTATGGCGGGAGAATGTCAAGAGTGGGGAGGAGAGCTATGAGCTTGTTTTTGAGCGTGTCAGTCCCGGCTACCAGAAACTGTTTGTGGAGGCGTGTCAGTGGCTTGCCGACTATCGCCTGACGGTTAGGGATGGGGCAGGGCAGGTCATAGCAAGCCAGATGATAGTCAACTATCCGATTCCCTTTGAGGAGGTTTACTGGCTGGAAGATTTTTCGGGGGACGGGATGGCGGATCTGGCGTTCTGCACGGAGAAGACCATAGGAACCGGCTATATTGGGTCAACTCTGAAAACCTTTATCTGGAATGAGGAAAACAGATGCTATGAGCATAAGCTACTGCCGGAAGTTAGTTGGGACGATGCTTGGCTTCGCAGCCCCTCGTGGAACCGGGAGGAGTCTGTGATAATATGGCCGGCGGGCTTTAGGAATAAGCTGGAATACTGGGATATGTACGCCTTTGTGGACGGACAGTGGCAGCGTATCCGAAGGCTGGTGCCGGAATATGAGATAGACGAGGTGGGATTTCCCTGGGCAGTTGGCTATCGGGAGATTTTCTATCAGGACGGGCAGGTGCAGGAGGAGATATACCTGGAGGAAAACGACCTGGAGGGGAGCGTCTGGTTTGACGACGAGTACACGGTGAATCTGCACACCTTTGGCAGAGAATGGACAAGCGTCTCTGAAACCATAGGCGGGATGACCATTGACAAGGAAGTCCGAGAGAGGGGAGGGAACGGAACATGATCTTAAGCGCCAGCAGGAGAACAGACCTGCCAAACTACTATGCCCAGTGGTTTGTAGACAGAATCAAAGCGGGCTATTGCTGCGTGCAAAATCCTATGAATCCGCGCCAGATCAGCAGAATCGATTTATCGCCCCAGGTGGTGGACTGCATTGTGTTTTGGACCAAAAATCCGGCCAACATGATTCCAGGAGCTGTCAAAACGGATAGGAAAGGAGAGGGTCATATGGCGCTATGATCCCATTTTTCTGAATGAAAAATACACGGCAGATTACCACCGGAAAGCCTTTGGAGAGATTGCGGACAGGCTGGCCGGTCACACGGAGCGGGTGGTGATCAGCTTTGTGGATATGTATGCAAAAATCAGAAAAAATGCGGCGGAGTATGCCATTGGGGAAATGTCCCAGAGTGAGATGACAGGACTGGCGGCAGAGATGGCCCGGATAGCTGCGGACCACGACCTGCTGATTGAGAGCTGTGCGGAACAGATTGATCTTGGTGCTTTGGGAATTCGCCACGGCTGCTGCATAGACCAAAGCTTGATTGAGAGACTGTTGGGATGCGGCCTTGTCGGGGGAAAGGACAAGAACCAAAGGAAGGAATGTGGCTGCTTTGAGAGCGTGGATATAGGAGCATACAATACCTGTTTAAACGGCTGCAAGTATTGTTACGCTAATTTCAGCGACGTCAAAGTGGAGGGAAATATAAAAAAGTGCCGTGTAGACTCCCCGCTGCTGTGCGGAGACATCGGCCCCCAGGACAGGGTTACGGACAGGGCGGTAAAGTCCCTGCGGGACGGCCAGATCTGTCTGGGGGAGTGCCCGCCGGAACCATAGCAGGGCAGTGCCCGGTTCTTTTTTGGGAGGTATGTGCAGTCCCATGGGCGGTTTGTGCCATCGGCGTTAAGTAGTCCGTGCTCTCTCCGATACAGTAAGTGACTGCGGGAGAAAATAAGAACCTGCGGGATTACAATAGGCCTAAGGAGGTACAGGCATGAGGATCACAACAGGGATGCTAAATGAGACGGCGAGGAAAGCCGGGATACCGATCAACAATACTTCGCTGCTGAACCATATTAATGGCGGATCGGACGGAAACCTGCGCAATATCGTGAACAAGGGAAAAAGCAGCACGGCGGACACAAAGGGAAACAACAACTACAAGAAGATGGAGAAGGAGGCGGACGGGCTGAAAAAGAAAGCGGACAGCCTTGCCGCAAAGGGAGAGGACTCTCTGTACGCGAAAGCCCGGGAGAGCGGGGACACCGAGGAACTGTGCAAGGAGATTCAAGAGCTGGTGGCGAGCTATAACAGCACTATGAAGATTCTGCAGTCAGCTCCCGGAGCACTGAACGAATACTATGCGCAGATGCTGCAGGAGGCGGCGGAGGGAAACAGTAAATCCCTGGCCGACATTGGAGTCACCATATCCAAGGACGGAAAGGCGGTGCTGGATGGCGACAAACTGAAAGCGGCGGACGTTGACACTCTGGAGAAAGTGATGGGAGCGTCCAATGATTTCACCGCCAAGCTATCCTTCCTCGCAGGCAGAATCTCCGACAATGCACAGGCCGGCATGAAGAGTTTGTCCAACCAGTATGGTGCCAACGGCAGTCTGGTCTCCGCGTCGGGCGGCAAGTACAGCTTTTGGAGTTGAGCCATATAAAGAGAAACGTCCCGGGAATCGTAAGGTTCCGGGGCGTTTCTTTTGTGTATTTGCACAATTCTCCGCGGCAGAAAAGGGGATGGCACAGATTTGGCAGATATGGTATAATGAGTAAAACGCTTTGCGTTTAACTCTTTTGGATGGAGTGTACGCTATGATATATACAGTGACCATTAATCCTGCGATAGACTATCTGGTACAAGTGGAAGAACTGCGACTGGGGGATGTGAACCGGCTTAAGTCCGAGGAGATATTCTGCGGGGGAAAGGGAATCAATGTCTCTCTGGTGCTCAGAGAACTGGGAGTTCCCTCTAAAGCGCTTGGATTTGTGGCGGGATTTACGGGAACGGCTCTGGAGGAAGGGGTGGCCAGGCAGGGCATTGAGACGGATTTTGTCCACTTGGAAAAGGGCTGCACACGGATTAACGTGAAGATAAGGTGCGGCCAGGAGACGGATCTTAACGGCCAAGGCCCGGAGATCGACGAGGGGGGCGTCGTCCGGCTGTTTGAAAAGCTGGATGCGCTGCAGGCCGGGGATGTGCTGGTGCTGGCGGGGAGTATACCGGGCAGTCTGTCCACGAATATCTATGAGAAAATTCTGGCCCGACTCTCCGGGAGAGAGATCAAGGCGGTTGTGGACGCCACCGGAGAATTGCTTATGAATGTGCTGAAATATCAACCGTTTCTGATAAAGCCTAATCACCACGAGCTGGGAGAACTCTTCGGGGTGACGCTGTCGGACTTTGATGAGGTGGTGAAGTATGCCGGAAAACTCCGGGAACTGGGAGCAAGGAACGTGCTGGTTTCCATGGCTGAACGGGGGGCGGTGCTGGTGGATGAACATGGTCAGGTTTACAGCTGCGGCGCATGCAGGGGCACGTTAAAAAATTCTGTGGGTGCCGGAGATTCCATGGTGGCCGGTTTCCTTGCCGGCTTTTTGGATGGCTCTCTCAAGGGCGACTATGAACACGCCCTGAAACTGGGAACCGCAGCGGGGGGAGCCACTGCCTTTTCGGACGGGCTGGCGAAAGCGGAGGATATCGCGGAGCTGTTTCAGCAGCTCTGACAGGCGTAAGATATGCATGGGGATTGGAATGAAAAAATTTGTAGGAAAAGGCGTATACGGCGCAGTGGCGGCTGGAAAAGCCACGGTACTCATGAGATATGAGAATGCCGTAAAAAGAATTAGTATCGAGGATACAGGGCGAGAGCGGGCCAGGGTAACCGCGGCCATAGAAGCCACCAAAAAGAAACTGCAGGACATCTATGAGCGGGCGCTGGGAGAGTTGGGAGAGAGCGGCGCACAGATTTTTGCCGTCCACAGTATGCTTTTGGAGGATGCTGTCTATCGGGACTCCATTGACAGCGTGATCGAGAGTCAGAGGGTCAATGCGGAGTATGCGGTGACGGCGGCGGGCGAGAGTCTTGCGGAGAGTTTCGCAGCCATGGATGACGCTTACATGAGGGAGAGGGCCGCGGATGTGCGGGATGTCTCGCAGCGCTTGACCGCCTGCCTGGCGGGGGAGACGGACAGAGAGAGCGTGACAGAGGAGGGAGGAATCCTCTGTGCGGATGATCTGCCCCCCAGCGTGATTATGAATCTGGACAAGAAAAAGACAGCGGCCTTGGTGATGGCCCAAGGCTCCCGAATCTCCCATGCGGCCATTCTGGCCCGCAGCAGGAGTATACCGGCAGTGGTTGGGGCAGGGGAAGAATTTCTGGCTCAGATCATGGATGGCGATGAGATCATGGTGGACGGTTTCGCGGGGGAAGTTTTTTTGGAGCCGGATGCGGAAACCCGCCTGGCGCTCTTGGAAAAGCAGCGGGCGGCGGAGGAAGAGCGACATCTCCTGCAGAGCCTTCGGGGCAGGGAAAACATAAGCCTTGACGGTAGAAAAATCAATATCTGCGCAAATATCGGCAGCGTGGAGGAGCTTGAGGCGGTACATGCCAGTGACGCCGGGGGAATCGGCCTTTTTCGCAGTGAGTGCCTCTATCTGGGAAACAGCGATTATCCCACAGAGGAGCAACAGTTTACCGCCTATAAAAAGCTGCTTGAGGGTATGGCGGGCAAGAAGGTGATTATTCGGACGCTGGATATTGGCGCGGATAAGCAGCCGGAATATTTTGCACTTAAAAGAGAAGAAAATCCTGCTCTGGGATGCCGGGCCATACGGGTATGCCTAACCAGGCCGGAAATCTTCAAGACCCAGCTGCGGGCGCTGTTTCGAGCCTCCGCATATGGCAATATGGGAATTATGTTTCCCATGATCACCAGTGTGGCGGAAGTGGAAAAGATACTGGAGATTTGCCTAGAGGTGAAGGCGGAGCTGACGTCTCAGGGAGTTTCCTATTCCGAAAATGTGGAGATGGGAATTATGATCGAGACTCCCGCCGCCGCTATTATCAGCGACAGGCTGGCCCCAATGGTGGACTTTTTCAGCGTGGGAACTAACGATCTGACCCAGTACACTCTGGCCTGCGACAGGCAGAACCCGGATATTGAGCCGTTTGTGGACACCCACCACGAGGCTATCCTGCGTCTGATTGAGATGAGTGCCGAGAGCGCCCACAGGCATGGGGCATGGATCGGCATCTGCGGGGAGCTGGCGGCGGACATCAGTCTGACGGAGACTTTTCTGCGCATGGGTATCGATGAGCTTTCCGTATCTCCGGCCTTTGTGCTCAAGGTGCGGGGTGTTGTGCGCAGCTTGGATTTATCCCGCTGAGGAATAGATAAACCACTTGCAATATGCAGAAACGAGGAAAATATGGAAAAAAAGTATTTACAGTTATTGGCGGAAAAGTTTCCTAACATAGAGAGCGCGGCCAGTGAGATTATCAATCTTTCGGCAATCCGAAGTCTGCCCAAGGGGACGGAGTATTTTTTCAGCGATCTCCACGGGGAGTACGAGGCTTTTTTGCACATGCTCAAGAGCGCCTCGGGCATGATAAAGAGCAAGATTGATCTGGTGCTGGGGAAAGCCGTGTCGGCTTCCAAGCGGGAGGAGCTTGCCAGCCTGATCTATTATCCCGAGCGGGAGATCAAGCGGATTCGGGAGGAGGGAAGGCTTAGCGATGAGTGGAAACGTCTGACAATCTACCGACTGCTGCTGGTATGCGAGGTCATCTCGGCCAAGTACACCCGCTCCCGGGTGAGAAAGCGGATTCCTCAGGAATTGTGCTATATTGTGGACGAACTGTTGAATGTGGCGGAGGATGTGAACAGAGATTACTATTATGAGAAGATTATCGGCTCCATCATTGAGACGGACATTGCGGAGACCTTTATCGTCTCCCTGTGCAAGCTGATCCAGGCGCTGGCCATCGACAAGCTGCACATTATCGGGGATATTTTTGACAGAGGCCCCCGGCCGGATATTATTCTTGACGAGCTGATGAACATGCACGATGTGGATGTGCAGTGGGGCAATCATGATATCTCCTGGATAGGCGCAGCCTCAGGCAATGCGGCGCTGATTGCCAATGTGATCAGAATTTCAATTAAGTACAACAATTTCGATCTGCTGGAGGACGGATACGGTCTGAATATGCGGGCATTGGCGGTGTTTGCCAGGGAGGTATACGGCGGCGATTCCTGCGCGTTCTATTATCCTCACACCTACGACGACAATATTTATGATCCCATCGACATGGAGTTGGCGGCGCAGATGCACAAGGCCATCTCCGTGATTCAGCTGAAACTGGAATCCCAGCTGATTCAGGCCCATCCCGAGTGGAGAATGCAGGGACGCGATCTGTTCTCCAGAGTGGATTTTGCCGGCGGGACGCTGCAGATAGGCGAAGAGAAATATGTGCTGCGGGACAGAACCTTTCCCACGGTAAATCCGGCCTGTCCGGCGGAGCTTTCCGAGTCAGAGAAAGAATTGATGGTCATACTGACCAATTCCTTCCGCCACAGTGAAAAATTGCAGCGGCACATTCGCTTTCTGCTGTCCAAGGGTTCTATGTACAAGGTTTGCAACGGCAATCTGATGTTCCACGGCTGCATCCCGATGGATGAACAGGGCAATTTCGAGAGCGTGGAGACGAGAGAGGGAACCTTTGGCGGCAAGGCGCTGTTGGACGAGATCAATGTGATGGTCAACAAGGCCTATTTTTCCAGAGAAGATCAGTATGCCCGAGATTTTATGTGGTATCTGTGGTGCGGCCCCCGTTCCCCTCTCTTCGGAAAAGACAAAATGGCGTTTTTTGAGCAGTATTTTATCGATGACAAAGAGCTGCACAGGGAGAATTACAACCACTACTACGCCTTCTCGGAGAAACCAGAGGTATGCCAGCGGATTCTGGCGCATTTTTCCATGGATCAGGACAGAGGGCATATCATCAACGGGCATGTGCCGGTAAAGATCAAGGACGGGGAGCGCCCTGTCAAGGCGGAGGGTAAGCTGTTTGTGATTGACGGCGGAATCTCCAAGGCGTATCAGAAGACCACGGGAATCGCCGGTTATACCCTGATCTATGACTCACACGGGTTGAGTCTGGCGGAGCATAAACCCTTTGTTTCGGGGAGTCCCGGACAGACGCCGGAAATTCATGTTGTAGAACGGCTGCAGAGCCGTGCGAATATATCCGATACGGACAAGGGAGAGGCACTGCTGGAGCAGATAGAGGATCTGCACCAGCTGCTGCAGGCTTATCGAAGCGGAATCATTAAGGAAAATCAAGTATAGAGGGAGTCTGGCGCAGGCCAGACTCTTTTTTTGTGGGGAGGTGGTTTTGATAGTATAAAATAGAGAGGGGTAAACGTGGAATTTTTTATATATCCTATAATGGCCCGTATACGGGCTACATACCTCAATAGTATTTTGTACAATTTTGATGGGATAAAAGTAGGGATAGCGGGTGGAGACAGAATGAAGGCTCAGGAAGCGTTGGTTGAGAGAATCAATGGGCTGTGTAAAAAACACCAGATCTCTGTGAATCATCTTGCGACACTGGCCGGCATGAATCCCTCCACCATGAAAAATATTGTATACGGACTCAGTCGTAATACAGGGATCGAGACGGTGGCGAAAATATGCAGTGGTCTGAATATGACGTTGACAGATTTTTTTGAAGACGATGTATTTCGCAGGGTGGATCAGGAAGCAGATTAGGTACAGATAGAAGGACAGGGAAATGCACAAATATATTTTAGGGAGGTCCCCGCCTGCGGTTTCGTAACCGTGAAGAATCAACACAATGCCGGGTTGAAATGATTGCGAGGAGGATATGCAGGAAAGGAGTAAATATGAATAGAACAGCGGCCGTTCATATCGCCTACATGGGGTACAGGGCCCAGGATATGCTGCTGGAGGTGCAGTTTCATGAGGATTGCAGGAGGTATTGTTACTCCGAGGTGCCGGAGGAATTATGGTATCGCATGAAACAGGCAAGTTCCGTAGACCGGTTTTTTAACACATTTATTCTCAATCAATTTGAGGAGCAGATAAGGGGCTTGTAAAACCGGCCCCTTTTTCCCTTGAAAAATAGTTTTTTTCATGTTAATATAAGTTTGAGGTTTTCTTTTGATAGAAGGGTTGGTATGCTATAATGGGAGAGGAGCAAAGGCCCAAGGGGGATGCCAGACGCCGGAGAGTGCAGCGATTGAAGAGGATGATTGTCCTGTTGGTGCTGGTGTGGATGATTCTTCCAATGGGATTGAGCATAGTACTATTGGGTAAAGTGCGGGCGTTGAACAGACAGATCACCGAGACGCAGGAATATCTGCGACAGATGGAGACGACAGTGGTCCGGCAGGAGCAGGCTGCCAGGTACAGCGCCAGAATGTCTCCTACGGGGATGTGGGCGACAGTGGCCCAGCAGGAACAGGCGACCGGGGAGGAACAGCAGTCTGGCAGAAAGGAAATTATTGTGGCGTCTCCTGTGGATGCTCAGGACAGTGTCCAGATATCGGTCGAGCCGGAGGCGGCCCATAAGGTATATCTGACCTTTGACGATGGACCCAGCAAGTACACGGAGGAGATTCTGGATATTCTGGATACCTATGACGTGAAAGCCACCTTTTTTGTGTTAGGTAAGGAGAACGAGCATTCTCTGGAAATGCTAAAGGAGATCGCGGAGCGGGGACATACTATAGGGATGCACTCTTACTCTCACAAATATGCGGAGGTGTATCGCTCAGTAGAAGATTTTTCCGCTGATTTTTACCGGATTTATTCCTATATTTTGGATAATACAGGGATACAGAGCACCTGCTATCGTTTTCCCGGGGGAAGTTCTAACACTATCAGCGATATCGACATGCATGTGTTTGCGGATTTTCTGGCAGAGCAGGAGGTTGAATTCTATGACTGGAATATCTCGTCCGGTGATGCCGGCAGCGTCCTGCTGGATGTGGATACGCTGGTGCAGAATTGCACGGCGGATATCTCCAGGCATGGAACGTCCATAATATTGATGCACGATGCGGCATCCCGGCCCACCACGGTGGAGGCCCTGCCACAGATCATTGAGAATATTTTGGCGATGGAGGATACGGTGATATTACCGATCACCGAGGACACTACGCCAATTCATCATATTCATTAAAAGGTAGTAGAGAAAACAGAATGGAGGGAGAGAAACATGGGATTTTTCTCGGATTTAAAGGAGGATTTGTCCCAGGCAGTCAATGAATTGATGCCCGAGGACACAAAGACTCAGGAGGAAGGATTTGGGGATATCAGTGAGATGCTTGACAGAGTAGATTCGATAGTGATTCCGGATGTGGAGCAGGAGGAGACACAATCCCCGGAGTCCCAGGAATGGTCGGTCGAGCAGGAGATTACAGAGGAATTTCCTGAGGCAGAGCCGGAGGAGATTACAGAGGAACTTTCTGAGGCAGAGCCGGGGGAGATTACGGAGGAACTTTCTGAGGCGGAGCCGGAGGAGATTACAGAGGAGTTTCCTGAGGCAGAGCCGGAGGAGATTACGCAGGAGTTTCCTGAGGCAGAGTTGGAGGCGAACCTGGAGGTATCCGCTCAGGATAGTCTGGAGACAGAGCTGGCTGCAGCGCTGGAGGAGACCGCAGGTGCGGACGAGCCTGAGCCGGATATGGATCTGGAGAAGATGCTGGAGAGCGCGCTGGCGGCCAATGATATGAACGCGGCGCCGATATTTGAAGAAGAGACAGAGACAGAAAATGAAAACCAAAAGGAGACAAAGGGGGAATCAAAAGTGGCAGAGATGATCAATGCACGGATGGCTTCAGACGAGACATCCTCAGTTACAGCAGGTATGACAATTAACGGTGATGTTATAAGTGAGGGTTCGATGGACCTGATCGGCTGTATAAACGGCAACATCGAGATTCTGGGTAAGTTGAACGTGACCGGCTATATCAACGGCAATTCCAAGGCGGCTGAGATCTATGCGGACAACGCCAAGATCAATGGCGAGGTGGTCAGCGAGGGCGCAGTGAAGATCGGTTCCAGCTCTGTGGTTATCGGCAATATCTGTGCTACCAGCGCAGTTATAGCGGGCGCCGTAAAGGGTGACATCGATGTGAAAGGCCCCGTGATTCTGGATACCTCTGCCATCGTGATGGGCAATATCAAGTCCAAGTCCGTGCAGATCAACAACGGTGCAGTGATCGAGGGTATGTGTTCCCAGTGCTATGCGGATGTGAATCCGGTTTCTTTCTTCGACGATTACAAGCCGGAAGTGAAAAAGAGCAAGAAACAGTAAATCACATCAAAGTCGATGATATGCAGGAATGAGGGAGATATGCAGCGTATTTTGTTAAAATTGAGCGGTGAGGCCCTGGCGGGAGAGAAAAAGACCGGATTCGACGAGGAGACGGTCAGAGGCGTGGCGTTACAGGTGAAACAGCTTGTGGACGAGGGACTTCAGGTAGGTATTGTGATCGGCGGCGGCAATTTCTGGAGAGGCCGTTCCAGCGAGAATATCGACCGGACCAAGGCGGACCAGATCGGCATGCTGGCGACGGTGATGAACTGTATTTATGTGTCAGAGATTTTCAGGTCAGTGGGTATGATGACGGCGATATTGACCCCTTTTGAATGTGGCTCGTTTACCAAGCTCTTTTCCAAGGACAGAGCCAACAAGTATTTTGCCAAGGGTATGGTGGTTTTCTTTGCGGGCGGTACGGGGCATCCCTATTTTTCCACGGATACAGGTGTGGTGCTGCGGGCCGTTGAGGTGGATGCGGATGTGATTCTGCTCGCCAAGTCCATCGACGGAGTTTATGATGACGATCCCAGCAAGAATCCGGCGGCAAAGAAATTTGACGAGGTGACGATAGACGAGGTGATTGCCAGAAACCTGCAGGTGGTGGACATGACGGCCTCCATTTTAGCCAGGGACAATAAAATGCCCATGTGGGTGTTCGGCTTGAATCAGGAGAACAGTATTGTGAACACGGTCAAGGGACGGTTCTGCGGTACCAAAGTCACCGTGTAAAACAGCATCTGTTCTTCCAGTGCCCAGAGAATTTCGGGACGCCAAAGCGGCCAGAAATTGCTCTGCGGGAAATGGCGCTGGAAGAATGGATGCGGAACTCTTAAACAGCATCAGTCCTTCCAGTGCCCAGAGAATTTCTGGACGCCAAAGCGGTCAGAAATTACTCTGTGAGAAGTGGTGCTGGAAGGACAGATGCGGAACTCTTAAACAGCATCAGTCCTTCCAGTGCCCAGAGAATTTCTGGACGCCAAAGCGGTCAGAAATTACTCTGTGAGAAGTGGTGCTGGAAGGACAGATGCGGAACTCTTAATTGGAGGGATAGATATGGATGCAAGATTGCAGCAGTATGACGATAAAATGAAAAAGACATATGAGTATCTGGAGTCCGATTATGGGACGATCAGGGCGGGGCGCGCCAATCCCCATGTGCTGGACAAGATCCGCGTGAATTATTACGGCACTCCCACTCCTATTCAGCAGGTGGGCAATGTGACGGTACCCGAGGCGAGAATCATTCAGATTGCCCCTTGGGAGAGAAATATGATTAAGGAGATTGAGAAGGCGATTCAGACTTCCGATCTGGGAATCAATCCGTCAAACGACGGCAGCGTGATCCGCCTGGTGTTTCCGGAGCTGACGGAGGAGCGCAGAAAGGATCTGGTAAAGGAAGTCAAGAAGAAGGCGGAGGATGGGAAAGTGGCAGTCCGCAATATCCGCAGAGACGGCAACGACTCCCTTAAGAAACTGGCTAAGACGGAGATATCAGAGGATGAGATCAAGCAGCTGGAGGAAAGTCTTCAGAAATTGACGGACAAGTATATCAAGGACATTGACGCTCTGATGGAGGTAAAATCCAAGGAGATCATGACAGTATAACAGACACAGCAGAGTACAATGGATAGTGGGGAGGGACAGTCATCAGTCGGCAGACTGAGGACTGCTCCCTTTCCATGTATTTACGGGAATACATGTGTAAATCGGTGGAATATCGAAGGTTGGCCCGCGATATGCATGTAGATGTAAGCCTGAGGGAGTGAAGAGAGCATGGCAGAGGGTGACAGGAAAGAATGGAAGATACCGCAGCATGTGGCGATTATTCTGGACGGCAACGGACGCTGGGCGAAAGCCAAGGGAATGCCGCGGAATATGGGACATGTGGAAGGTGCCAAGGCTGTGGAGGTGATCTGTGAGGAGGCATACCGCATGGGAATACAGTATCTGACGGTATATGCCTTTTCTACGGAGAACTGGACCCGTCCCAAGGACGAGGTGGACGCATTGATGAAACTGCTGCGCAATTATATGAAGACATGTCTGAAAACGGCGGAGAAAAACCGTATGTGTGTCCGGGTGTTGGGAGAGAAATCCCGGCTGGACGCGGATATTCGGGAGCGTATCCAGGAGCTGGAGGAGGCCACGAAGGACAATGACGGACTGCATTTTCAGATAGCGATCAACTACGGCGGCCGGGATGAGATTGTCCGGGCCATGCGGCATATCGGGCAGGATATTCAGAGAGGCGTCCTGACGCCCCAGGAGATCACGGAACAACTGGTCAGCGGCTATCTGGACACCCGCGATATTCCGGAGCCGGATCTGCTGATCCGCACCTGCAATGAGCAGCGGATATCCAATTTCCTGCTGTGGCAGCTTGCCTACACGGAGTTCTATTTCACTCCGGTGGCCTGGCCGGACTTTGACAAGGGAGAATTGGTCAAGGCCGTGGAGGCATATAATCATAGAGACAGGAGATACGGAAGAGTTGATTAATGCAATATCACAGGTGACACCTGTGATATGCGGGAAAGAGGAAACTTGAATGTTTTGGACCAGACTTTTCAGCGGTGTTGTGATGGTGATTATAGCGCTTGCTACGATGTGGCAGGGCGGACCTTATCTGGCGGGAATATTGTTATTGATCTCTCTGGCGGGATACCGGGAACTGACAAAAGCACAGAAGGTAAACACGGCCCCCAAAGGCTTTAACGGGCTGGAGATTACAGGATTGATCGGAGTAATTCTCTACTATGTGGTTATGTATATCTGGCAGAATACTACGCTGCTTTTGATGTGTATTGTGCTGTTGTTTATGGCGGAGATGTTTCTGTATGTGATCTTGTTTCCCAAATACCGGGCGGAACAGGTGGTCACAGCTATTTTTTCCTTTCTGTACGCACCGGTGATGCTTTCTTTTATGTATATGACAAGAATGAGCCGGGTGGGAAACTATCTGGTATGGCTGATTTTGATCAGTTCCTGGGGATGCGATACCTGTGCCTACTGCGTGGGTAAGCTGATAGGCAGGAAGAAGATTTTTCCGGTTCTCAGTCCTCACAAGTCCCTGGAGGGCTGCATTGGCGGCGTGGCAGGGGCGGCGCTGCTGGGCGGTCTCTATGCCTATTTTGTGGTAGAACCGGTGATTCCTGATCAGAAGGTGCTATGGGTCGTCGTGTTTATCAGCGCCGTTGGAGCGCTGATGTCCATGGTGGGTGATCTGGCGGCCTCTGCCATCAAGAGAAATCACGATATCAAGGATTATGGTAAGATTCTGCCGGGACACGGCGGTATTATGGATCGGTTCGACAGTATGATTGTGACTGCCCCCATGATTTATTTTCTGTCGGTGCTGCTGATTCATGCAGCAAAATGACAAATACTTTTACAGGAGATACTGGACAATGAAAAGAATAGCAATACTGGGTTCTACCGGGTCGATCGGCACCCAGACTCTGGATATTGTGCGCAGCAATGGAGAGGCATTGAAGGTAGAGGCTCTGGCGGCAGGCGGCAATGTGGCGCTGATGGAGGAGCAGATTAGGGAGTTTCGGCCCCGGGTGGCAGTCATGTGGTCCGAGGAGGCCGCAAGGGAACTGCGGATTCGTGTGGCGGACTGTCAGGTTCAGGTGCTGCAGGGCATGGAAGGATTGCTGGAGATCGCAGTTATGCCGGAAGTTCAGGTATTGGTTACGGCGATTGTGGGAATGATTGGTATTAGACCTACCATAGCGGCTATCCAGGCAGGAAAGGACATTGCTCTGGCCAACAAGGAGACGCTGGTATGTGCGGGACATATTATTATGCCCCTGGCCAGGGAGCATGGCGTATCCATTCTGCCTGTGGACAGCGAACACAGCGCGATTTTCCAGTCGCTGAACGGAGAGCCGGAGGGAAAGATCAGCAGGATTCTGCTGACGGCCTCGGGGGGTCCTTTCCGGGGAAGAACCAAAGAGCAGCTGACTGGAATTCAGCCGGAGGATGCTCTGAAACACCCCAACTGGACCATGGGACGGAAGATCACCATTGACTCCTCCACTCTGGTCAACAAGGGCCTGGAGGTCATGGAGGCAAAGTGGCTGTTTGATGTGGAACCCTCTCAGATACAGGTGGTGGTGCATCCCCAGAGCATTATTCACTCCATGGTGGAATACATTGACGGCGCAGTGATCGCCCAGCTGGGTGTGCCGGACATGAAACTGCCGATTCAGTATGCCCTGTTTTATCCGGACAGGAGAGAGATGCACAACAACAGGGTTGATTTCTTCAGTCTGGGCAGTGTGACCTTTGAGGAGCCGGACACCGAAACGTTTCCGGGGTTGAAACTGGCCTATCAGGCCCTGGAGCGGGGGGGCAGCCTGCCCACCGTATACAACGCCGCCAACGAGAGGGCTGTGGCGCTGTTCCTGGAGCGCAGAATCGGATATTTGCATATTCCGGAGTTGATACAACGCTGTATGGAACACCATACGGTGATAGAAAATCCGAATGTGGAGCAGATTCTGGCCACAGAGCAGAGCGTATATGACTATATAAAGGGATTGGATTGAAAACGGTATGACAACATTTATGACATTTATTTTATTTATCCTGATATTCGGTGTGGTGGTGATCTCCCACGAATTCGGGCATTACCTGATCGCCAAGGCCAATGGCATTCATGTGGTGGAATTTTCCATAGGCATGGGTCCTACTATTTTCTCCTGGAAAAAGAAGGAGACCAAATATTCTGTCAAGCTGCTGCCCTTGGGCGGAGCCTGTATGTTCGAGGGCGAGGATGGACTGAACACAAAGGAGGGGGAGAACACGGAGGGTTCCTTTCTCCATGCAAAGGTGTGGTCCAGAATATCCACAGTGCTGGCAGGGCCTATATTTAACTTTATCCTGGGAGTTATCATCGCTCTGATACTGGCGGGGGTGATGGTGTTCTACGACCCGGTAGTGTCCGAGGTCATAGACGGCGGAGCCGCGCAACAGGCGGGACTTCAGGCGGGGGATGTAATCGTTGCGCTGAACGGGGATCGAGTGTATCTGCGGGATGAGGTGACTCTTTTCAATCGTGTCAACAACGGCAAGGAGTTCACTCTGGAGTATGAGAGGGACGGGCAGCGCTACACAGTGACCATGACTCCCACGTTGAACGAGGCCACAGGCAGTTATGCCATGGGTATCTATATTGGAAAACCGCTGAAAGCCGAGGGCTTGGATGTTCTGAAATACGCATGGTACGAGATCCGCTACTGTGTCCGCTCCACCTGGCAGAGTCTGGGACTGATGGTGCGGGGGCAGGTGAAGAGAGATGAAGTGGCCGGTCCGGTGGGCATTGCTGTCAACGTTGTGGGGAAGACTTATACCCAGGCAAAACAGTATGGCTGGGAGACTGTGGCGCTGAATATGGGCTATATCACCCTGCTGCTGACCATTAACCTGGGGATATTGAATCTCTTGCCTATTCCGGCGCTGGACGGAGGCAGACTGGTGTTTCTGCTGGTGGAAGTGGTCAGGGGAAAGCCGGTGCCGCCGGAGAAAGAAGGCATGGTACACTTTATCGGTCTGGCATTTTTTATGATATTGATGGTGGTTGTTTTCTTTAACGATCTGCGTAATATTTTCAGTTTTTGATTATCTTTTGACCTTTCGCGGGACGGGGGACTGGCTCCGTCTCGCGGAGAAGACTCTTTTTCAAGGTATATTTTGCGGGAAATCTCCCGGTATTCCACAGGGAACTTATACTGACTAACGATAAAAACAGCAAGGCTCTGCAGTGTTGGGTGCGATACTGGAAGGGCTGTAATAATTTTTATTAATAAAAGGGGGAAAAAATGGGTATTGTGTCAAATTACATATGGGAGAGGGCGGCGGACGGCGGAGTAAATCCGGTGTCCCTGGTATTACAGCAGGTGAAACTGCGGGGCAGGGAGGTCTGTTTGTTCTGCGTCTGCAGCAGTCCCGGGGAGGAAATCGGGGGACGTATGGCGGAGCGGCTGACGGAGTGGTTTCACAGAAAATGCTTACCTGCCTGTGAGGGAAGGGCGCAGCCTGCGCTCTGGGAATTGCTGGAGCCGGAACTGCGTGATATTTGTGGGGAGCTGCCCGGTCAGGAGCCGCAGGGATACTGCATTCTGCTGCTGACGGGAAATGCCTTTTGCCTGTGCGGAGAGGGGGATGTGGCGGTGCGATTGGTAAACTACAGGTATAACCGTCCCCAGATGAAAATTTTGCCCACTCCCCTTTCGGGCCGGATGCAGAGAGGGGCGGGGCTGCTGCTTCACACGCCGGAACTGGTCAGGAGCCTGCGGCAGGAAGAGGTTTGCCAGATTATGCACGGAAAAGGACTCTGTCAGGAGGAGGGCATTGGCAGGCGGCTGCGGGAACTGTATCGGGAGGGTCGGGAACGAGGAAACACGGGAGCGGTGGGCGGAATATATTTGCAGATGCTATGAGATACGGCCACAGGCGGTCATGGAAGGTGGAGAAAGAGACCGCGGAGAGGAATATGACAATATGGAAAACGAAGAGAGAGACATGCAGAATCATATAGCGGGATACCGAATCCTGAATAAGTTGGGAATCGGGGCAACATCACGGGTATATCTGGTCAAAAAGGAGGCGGATGGAAAGGTGTACGCTCTGAAACACAGTATATTTCCCGAGAGACTGCAAACCGAGGCAGAAATTCTGAGAGAACTGAAACACTCCTGTTTTCCCGTGTGGATCGAGGATGGGAGACTGGCGGACGGAGCATATTTGGTGATGGAGTATATTCAGGGGATTACTCTGAGCCAACTGATGGAGAGATATCCGGGTGGAATGCCGGAAAAAATGGCAATGGGTATTGCCTGGGACGTGGTGCTGGGTCTGGCCTATCTGCATGACTGTCAGCCGCCCTATGTATATCGGGACCTGAAAGCGGACAATGTGATAGTCACTGCGCAGGGAAGGGCCAGACTGGTGGATGTGGGAGCTGCAGTGCGTGTGGACGCCCTGCAAAGAGACAGATGCAGGGCGGGAACCTACGGATACAGCGCACCGGAGCAGTTCTGGGAGGGAGCGCGCGTCACCCCCTCCTGCGATATCTATGCAGTGGGAAAGCTATTATCCTATCTGCTGACCGGCCAGAATCCGTGCAAACCGCCATACGACACGGCGGAGTACTGCAGCAGGCACAGCGGAATCAGGAGGGGATTGAAGAGACTGTTGAACCGCTGCCTGCAGACAGACCCGCAGCTGCGGTATCCGGACGCCTCATTTCTGCTGCAGGAGCTGGAGAATCTGGGGGCGAAAAAAATCGGTTTTCGGGATAAAATCCGGGAGATTACAGGAAACAAACGCCCCTATCGCTACATAAAATGCATTTGGAGGAGCGATTATGAAAGAATATTTTGACTTTCCTCACAAATAATACTATAATAGGAACAAATTGTTGATAAAGGCATTTTTTGTCGGCAGATATGGAACTTAAATTGTGTTTACGGAACTAAAATGGAGGGCAAGAAGATGAAGGCGTTGGAAGAGTATGTGAGAAGCATTCCGGATTTTCCGGAGGAGGGAATTATTTTCAGGGATGTGACCAGTGTGCTGCAGGATGCGGACGGTCTGCATCTGGCGATTGACACCATGCAGGAGAAAATCCGAGATCTGGAATATGACGTGGTGGTAGGGCCTGAATCCAGAGGGTTTATCTTTGGCACACCCATTGCGTACAACAATCACAAGCCTTTTGTGCTGATTCGGAAGAAGGGAAAGCTGCCCTGTGAGACGGTGGAGAGAAGCTATGATCTGGAGTACGGTCAGGCCACGATCGAAATGCACAAGGACAGCATTAAGCCCGGTCAGAGGATTCTGATCGTGGACGATCTGATTGCCACCGGCGGCACCACCGAGGCCATGATAAAACTGATCGAGAGCCTGGGCGGGAAAGTGGTAGGCATTGTGGTGCTGATGGAGCTGGCTGGATTAAAGGGCCGGGAGCGCATTGCCGACTACAGGCTGGAGGCGGCCATCACCTATCCGGGAAAATAGAGGATATGTACCCAAAATAGATACATACCTTATTTTGCAGGCTATGGGGGGCCTGCGCGGTCAGGGGTTACAGAAAGGCAAGGACGTTATGAAGGAAGAAAAAGATGTGATATTTGACGATGCCAGAGTCGGCAAAATGACAGAATTTACATCTCCTGAACAGCTGTATCAGGATCTGATTTCCTGCGTCAAAAAATACCATCCCAGCGATGATATTTCCATGATCGAGAAGGCATACAACATTGCCAGCGAAGCACACAAGAATCAGTTGCGCAAGTCAGGCGAGCCTTATATTATCCATCCGCTGAATGTAGCTATCATTCTGGCGGAGCTGGAGCTGGATAAGGAGACTATTGTGGCGGGTATCCTCCATGATGTGGTGGAAGACACTATCATGACGGAGGAGGATCTGATTCAGGAGTTCGACGAGGATGTGGCGCTGCTGGTGGACGGTGTGACCAAGCTGGAAAAACTGCCGCTGTCCCACACGGACGATCCCACGGACACCAAGCTGGAGATGCAGGCGGAGAATCTGCGGAAGATGTTTCTGGCCATGGCCAAGGATATCCGGGTTATTATGATTAAGCTGGCAGACCGCCTGCACAATATGCGCACGTTGAAATACCAGAAACCGGAGAGCCAGATCCGCATTGCCAGGGAGACTAGGGAGATATATTCCCCCATTGCCCAGAGGCTGGGCATTTCCAAAATCAAAATCGAGTTGGACGATCTGTCCATGAAATATCTGGAGCCGGAGGTCTACTATGACCTGGTGGACAAAATCGCTGTGCGCAAGAGCGTCAGGGAAAAGTATATCCAGAGTATTGTGGATGAGGTCAGAGGATATATAGAGACAGAGGGTATCCGTGCCCAGGTGGATGGGCGGATCAAGCATTTTTTCAGCATCTATAAAAAGATGAAAAATCAGAACAAAACCCTGGACCAGATATATGATCTGTTTGCCGTGCGGATTATTGTGGAGTCCCTGAAGGACTGCTATGCGGCTCTGGGTGTGATCCATGAGAAATACACGCCCATTCCGGGGCGGTTCAAGGATTATATCGCCATGCCCAAGGCCAACATGTATCAGTCTCTGCACACCACTCTGATCGGCAGCAACGGACAGCCCTTTGAGATTCAGATAAGAACTTTTGAGATGCACAAGGCGGCGGAGTACGGCATTGCGGCTCACTGGAAGTATAAGGAAGCCTCCGATGGCAAGAAGGTGGAGGGCCAGGAGGAGGAAAAGCTGGTGTGGCTGCGGCAGATTCTGGAGTGGCAGCGGGATATGTCGGACAATCGGGAGTTCATGAATCTGTTGAAGAACGACCTGGACCTGTTCTCCGATAATGTGTACTGCTTTACCCCCACCGGAGAGGTCAAGAACCTGCCCGCTGGCTCTACCCCCATAGATTTCGCCTACAATATTCATTCCGCTGTAGGAAACAAGATGGTGGGCGCAAGGGTCAACGGCAAGCTGGTGACCATTGATTACGAGATAAAAAACGGCGACAGGATCGAGATCATTACCTCCCAGAACTCCAAGGGTCCCAGCCGGGATTGGCTGAATGTGGTCAAGAGTACTCAGGCCAAGAACAAGATCAACCAGTGGTTCAAAAACGAGTTGAAGGAAGACAACATTGTCAAGGGCAAAGAGCTGCTGGCCGGTTACTGCAAGACCAAGGGCATAGGTATGTCCGATTTGATGAAGAATGTCTACATGGAGGCGATCATGCGCAAGTACGGGTTCCACGACTGGGATTCCGTGCTGGCTGCCATCGGCCACGGCGCATTGAAAGAGGGACAGATCATCAATAAGATGCAGGAACTCTACGACAGGGATCACAAGAGGGAGATGACCAACGAGGAGGTTCTGCAGACTATCGTGGAGAACGGCGCCATGATGATGCGTCCCGGAAACGGTCGTTCCAAGAGCGGTATTGTGGTAAAGGGAATCGCTGATTTGTCAGTGCGTTTCTCCAAGTGCTGTTCCCCCGTGCCGGGAGACGAGATCGTGGGCTTTGTGACCAGGGGCAGAGGAATCTCCATACATCGGACGGACTGTGTGAATATACTGAGTCTGCCGGAACTGGAGAGGGACAGGATTATCGATGCGGAGTGGCAGACCGGCGAGGGAGAAGGGGAGGAAGAAGGCAAGTACACGGCCGAGATCCGTATTTTTGCCAACAATCGAAACGGCCTGCTGGCGGACATCTCCAAGGCGCTGACAGAGAAAAATATTGATATTCTGTCCATGAACACCAAGACTAACAAACAGGGGCTTGCGACTCTGCAGACGGCCTTTGAGATCTCGGGCAGGGAAGAATTGAACCGGGTCATTGACAAGATCCGCAATATAGAGAGCGTTATTGATGTAGAAAGGACGACGGGCTGATGGCTGAGACAAAGATCGGAAGAATGGTGCTGGGTTCCTACCAGACCAACTGCTATTTTATCTATCAGGAAGAAGCAAATAAGGCGATTGTGGTGGACCCGGCGGATCAGGGGGCCAAAATTTACGACGCCCTGCAGAGAAACGGTATCACTGTGGAGGCGATTCTGCTGACACATGGGCATTTTGACCATATCTGGGGGACTAAGGAGCTGCGGGAGGCAGCGGGAGTGAAACTCTACGCCCTGGATGCGGAGAAGGCCCTGTGCGAGGATTCCCACAACAATGTGTCAGATATGACGGGCAGGCCCTATACGGTGACGCCGGACGAGTATCTGAGGGACGGACAGGAGCTGACGCTGGCGGGCATACATTTTCAGGTCATCGCCACGCCGGGGCATACCATTGGCAGCTGCTGCTATTATTTTCCCGAGGCGGGCTTTCTGGTCAGCGGGGATACTCTGTTCGCGGAGTCTGTGGGCAGGACGGATTTTCCCACCGGCAGCATGAGCAGCATTGTGCGCTCCATCAAGGAAAAACTCTATGTGCTGCCTGGGGAGACCAAGGTGTATCCGGGCCACGGAGACAGCACCACTATTGAACATGAGATGCGGTATAACCCTTTTACGGCGTAGGGGTGAATGGAGGATATCGGGAGACGAGCGGTAGACGGGAGTACAGGGAGGGACAATGCTGGCAGTACGTCTGAATCGAGAAAATTATGAATATGACGTCCAGGCGTTGCTGAAGTCCTTTTATCCTGAGGAGCCGCTGCGGGTGATTACACCTGAGAGCAGAGAACAGGAAATTCGTGAGGGAGAGCGGGAGTGGAGCGTCCGGATCGAGGAGCCTACAGTCAGGATGCAGCTGGCGGGAAGAGATATACAGTGGCGGCATGAGGAAAAAGAGGGGGCCTTTAAGGACTGTTTCAAGCGCTTTTTTTATCGAAGTCTG
Source organism: uncultured Acetatifactor sp. (assembly GCA_964383805.1). Lineage (GTDB taxonomy): Bacteria > Bacillota > Clostridia > Lachnospirales > Lachnospiraceae > Acetatifactor. The sequence goes on along the minus strand of CAYLIM010000050.1, from coordinate 1,969 downwards.
GTGGATATCACAGGCAGGGAGCTGCCCTGGGGGAACCTGACGGGCATTCGCCCCACCAAGCTGGCCTATGCCATGCTGGAGGAGGGGATGTCGGAACAGGGGATTATAGCGGAGCTTAGGCGCACACACTATGTGAGCCGGGAAAAGTGCGAGCTGAGTATTGATATTGCCCGCCGGGAGCGGGAGCTTTTGTCGGGAATCCATTATCAGGGGGGCTACAGCCTGTACATCGGGATTCCTTTCTGTCCCAGTACCTGTCTGTACTGCTCCTTTACCTCCTATCCCATAGCGGCCTACCGGGAGAGGGTGGACCGCTACATAGACTGTGTGATACGGGAGATGGAGTATGTGTCCCAGTGCTATGGGGACAGAATTCTGGACACCGTCTATATCGGCGGGGGAACTCCCACCACCTTGGAGCCGGAGCAGCTTTGCAGGTTGATCGGCAGCCTGAAGTCACTGTTTGACTTTTCTACAGTGCAGGAGTTCACGGTGGAGGCCGGACGGGCGGACAGCATCACCCGGGACAAGCTGGAGGTGCTGCGCCGTCACGGTGTCAGCCGGATATCTGTCAATCCCCAGACCATGAAACAGGAGACGCTGGATATCATCGGGCGCAAGGCCACTGTAGAACAGGTGCTGGAGGCCTATCGGCTTGCAAGAGAGGTGGGCTTTGAAAATATCAATATGGACCTGATTCTTGGGCTGCCGGGAGAGAGCGAAAGCGATGTGCAGCGCACCATAGACCGGGTAGTAGAACTGGCCCCGGACAGTCTGACGGTGCATTCACTGGCTATCAAGCGGGCCTCACGGCTGAATCAGTGGATACAGGAGCATGGCATAGAGACGCTGCGCAACACGGACGAGACTATGGAGATTGCGGCGGCGGGGGCCAAAGCTCTGAACATGCATCCCTACTACCTCTACCGGCAGAAGAATATGTCCGGGAATTTTGAGAATGTGGGCTACGCCAGGGATGGCAGGTATGGTTTATACAATATTCTGATTATGGAGGAGAAACAGACCATCGTGGCGCTGGGGGCAGGTTCCATCACCAAGAGGGTGTATCCTGACGGGCGGATTGAGCGCTGCGAGAATGTCAAAGAGGTCATCCAATATATTGATAGAATCGATGAAATGATAGAAAGAAAACGTGTATTATTAGAAGATTAAAGGTTCAAAATATAGTTAAAAAATATTGGGTATTGTGTGGGCTTTAGGTACATCAAAAACACCAAAAATCAACAGCGGCTTGATTGCTAAACAACGAATTGATAATTGATTATTTAGGGGGCGCTTTGCTATACTGTAAACACACCGGTGAACAGAAAATTGGAGGAAGACAGTATGCAAATCAAACTTGGAGAAAAAATCAAAGAACTGCGTAAACGTGATGGCAGAAAGCAGGAGGATCTTGCGGCGGCTCTCGGTGTTACCAATCAGGCGGTCTCCCGTTGGGAAGCAAACGGAGGATACCCCGATATAGAAATGCTTCCGGCAATCGCAAACTATTTTCATATCACAATAGACGAGCTTTTCGGATATAATAACGACAGGCAGACAAAACTGCAGTCTTATTTGGATCAAGCAGATCAGATGATCAAATGCGGGGAAGACGGTGTGCTGCGTGTCGAATTTCTCCGAAATGCAATTGCGGAGTTCCCGGCGGAATGGCAGCTTCAGTACCGTCTTGCGGATGCCCTGATAGCAATGGGATCTCAAAAATATAAAGCACATGCAATAACTACCAAGGGATGCGATGATATTCGGAATGATGCAGAGACTGCCTATAAGGAATGCTTGAAAGAAGCGATTTTTTTATATGAAGAAGTTTTGAAAAAGGAAATCGACGATGATTACCGTGCAGCGGTGATCGGTGCCCTTCTTTGGCTATATTCATATGTGGGAGATTTCGAAAATGCGGAAAGGACGGCACTTTCCCAATCGCCCGTAAGAATCAGCAGAGAGG
>CAYLIM010000049.1:0-25491 GCA_964383805.1 uncultured Acetatifactor sp. | reverse complement strand
TTGCATCTTTAACCGAAGCAACAATCACATCGCCGATCTGTGCATATCTTCTTGTAGAGCCGCCCATAACACGAATGCAAAGAAGTTCCTTCGCACCGGTATTATCGGCAACCTTCAGTCTGGTTTCCTGCTGAATCATGTTAATTCTCCTTCCAAATATCTGTGAGATAGATATCTATCCGCACAATTATTTTGCTCTCTCTACGATCTCGACAAGTCTCCATCTCTTGTCCTTGGACAGGGGTCTCGTCTCCATCACTCTCACAGTGTCACCGATGTTGCACTCATTGTTCTCATCATGAGCCTTCAGCTTGTAGGTGCTCTTCACAACCTTCTTGTAAAGGGGATGCTTTACACGGTTCTCGATTGCAACAACGATTGTCTTATCCATCTTATTACTGACAACTTTGCCAGTACGCTGTTTTCTCAAATTTCTTTCCACGACAGATTCTCCTTTCTTCGTCCGCTACTTATGCTCTGGCCTTCTGGGTGATTACAGTCTGGATACGGGCAATATTCTTTCTTACTTCCTTGATTCTTGCCGTGTTGTCCAGCTGGTTGGTAGCGTTCTGGAATCTCAAATTGAAAAGTTCTTTCTTGGCAGCAACCAGCTCCTGGTTCAGCTCTGCCTCAGACTTGGTCTGTAAATCCTCAACATACTTATTAGTCTTCATTATGATACACCGCCTTCCAGATCTGCTTTCGACACGATCTTACACTTGCAGGGAAGCTTGTGCATAGCAAGACGTAATGCTTCGCGGGCATCTGCCTCGGGAACACCAGCGATCTCAAACATCACACGTCCGGGCTTGACAACTGCTACCCAATATTCCAAAGTACCTTTACCGGAACCCATACGGGTCTCAGCAGGCTTTGCAGTTACGGGCTTATCCGGGAAAATCTTGATCCAGACCTTACCGGTACGCTTTGTATAACGGGTAAGTGCAACACGGGCTGCCTCAATCTGATTGGACTTGATCCAGCAGGGCTCTGTTGCTACCAGACCGTATTCACCATAGGTAAGAGTGTTTCCTCTTGAAGCCTTACCGGCCATGGTGCCACGGAACTGTTTACGACGCTTTACTCTCTTCGGCATTAACATTATTTATCGCTCCCTTCCACCGGCTCTCCTTTTGTAGGAAGAATCTCGCCTTTATAAATCCAAACCTTGACACCAACCTTACCGTAGGTGGTATCTGCCTCAGCAAAACCATAGTCGATGTCTGCTCTCAGTGTCTGCAGGGGGATCGTGCCCTCGCTGTAGAACTCGGTACGCGCGATATCAGCGCCTCCCAGACGTCCGGCACATGCCGCCTTGATACCCAGAGCGCCTGCCTTCATGGTTCTGCCCATACAGGACTTCATGGCACGTCTGAAGGACACACGGTTCTCCAGCTGCTGCGCAATGTTCTCGGCAACCAGCTGCGCGTCCTTGTCCGGTCTCTTGATCTCCTTGATGTCAACCATCACCTTCTTGTCGGTGATCTTGGCAAGCTCCTGCTTGGTGATCTCGATCTCAGCGCCGCCCTTGCCGATTACCACGCCGGGCTTAGCGGTGTAGATGACAACCTTCACTCTGTCAGATGCTCTCTCGATCTCAATCTTGGACACACCTGCGCTGTATAATTTCTTCTTTAAAAACTCTCTGATGTTGTAGTCCTCCACCAGATATTCGGAGAACTCTGCATCAGCGTACCACTTGGAATCCCAATCCTTAATAACGCCGACTCTCAAGCCGTGAGGATTAACTTTCTGTCCCATAATTCTTCCTCCTATTTCTCGTCAAGCACGATGGTGATATGGCTCATTCTCTTCTCAATCCTATAAGCGCTGCCTCGTGCTCTCGGTTTAACTCTCTTCATGATCGGTCCGTTGTTTGCATAGCACTCTGCGATATACAGGTTCTCGGTATTCATACCATTGTTGTTCTCCGCATTGGCGATTGCAGACTTCAGCAATTTTTCAATTACGCTGGAAGCATATCTGGGATTGTATGCCAGAATACCCAGGGCAGTCTGCACATCCTTGCCTCTGATGGCGTCCAATACGAAACATGCCTTCTGGACAGGGATTCTTGCATAAGACAACTTTGCAGAGGGTCTTGTGTCCTTCTGGGCGTTTCTCTCTCTCTTGATCTGACTTCTATGTCCTTTAGCCATAGATAATTTCCTCCTATTTTCAAGTTAACGCATCTGCTACGGCTCCGCCGCAGACAGACCAGTATCTATTCCCGCAGACGGCAAGCCGGGTACAAGCTCCCGTGTTCTCGCCCACTGCAGGGGTTGGCCACCCTCCCGGGCAGCCATGCGTTATTGATACGCCATACTTATCTGACCTTGGACTTTTTCTCATCCTTGCCGTGGCCGCGGTACGTTCTTGTGGCAACGAACTCGCCCAGCTTGTGGCCAACCATATCCTCGGTCACATATACAGGCACATGCTTTCTTCCATCGTGAACAGCAATGGTGTGTCCTACGAAAGAAGGGAAAATCGTAGAACGGCGGGACCATGTCTTGATAACAGACTTCTGCCCGGAAGCGTTCATCGCATCTACCTTTTTCAGTAAACTTTCATCAGCGAAAGGTCCTTTTTTCAGTGATCTAGCCATTTATCTTTCCTCCTATTTAAAGTTCCGCAACTGCCCTACCGATGCCATTGCCCAGCAGAGTAGTTTCCGGCCGTTTCACGTCCGTAAACTCTCTGGGCATCGTCTGGGCGGTTGCTGTTTAAAGTTCCGCAACTGTCCTACCGATGCGGTTGCTGGCTATACTTCTATTTGATTGCCTTGCCGTTACGTCTTCTCACGATCAGCTTATCGGACGCCTTCTTCTTGCGGGTCTTCAGGCCCAGAGCAGGCTTACCCCAAGGAGTGCTGGGGCCGGGACGTCCGATACCGTTCTTACCTTCACCACCGCCATGAGGATGGTCGTTGGGGTTCATAACGGCACCGCGGACAGTGGGACGAATACCCATGTGACGCTTACGTCCTGCTTTACCGATCTTGATCAGGCTGTGGTCCACATTGCCCACAATACCGACCGTCGCGCGGCAGACCAGCGGAACCATTCTCATCTCTCCGGAGGGAAGACGCAGGGTTGCGTACTTGCCTTCCTTAGCCATCAACTGTGCGCTGTTACCGGCGGAACGAACCAGCTGGCCGCCCTTGCCGGGATATAACTCAATGTTGTGCACCTGAGTACCGACAGGAATCTCGGACAGAGGCAGGCAGTTGCCCACTCTTACCTCCGCCTCGGGACCGTTCATGACTTTCATGCCGTCTGTCAGTCCTTCGGGAGCAATAATATAGGACTTGGTACCGTCCGCATAGCAGATCAGCGCGATGTTGGCTGTTCTGTTGGGATCGTACTCAATACCGACAACCGTTGCGGGAATGCCGTCCTTGTTTCTCTTGAAATCAACTATTCTGTACTGTCTTCTGACACCACCGCCCTGATGTCTTACAGTGATCTTACCCTGATTGTTACGACCTGCGTTCTTCTTCAGCGAATAGCAGAGTTTTTTCTCGGGAGTCGTTTTGGTGACCTCGGAAAAATCGGAACCGGTCATATTACGTCTGGAAGGTGTATAGGGATTATATGTCTTAATTCCCATCTTTCTATCTCCTTTTCTTCAATGATTTTTTGCGCAGCGCCCGCATATGCGCCGCATACCTTAATCCATTAGCAATCCATTCTTAGCTTGCCAGTACCCCGCAAGAATTGCCCAGGCAATTCTTGCACGAGATGGGCTAGATGTTCTTAGGCGTTGTATTTTAACGCCTTAGAACTTCTCCCTTCTCGACTTCTCAAAGGCCCGCAAAAATCTCAATATCCTTGCTGTCCTCGGTGAGGGTCACGATCACTTTCTTGGTCTTGGCAGTTCTGCCAACCACCATTCCACGTCTCTTCTTCTTGCCGTCGTAGTTCATAGTGTTGACACTCTTTACCTTGGTGCCCTCGAACATCTTCTCAACGGCTTCCTTGATCTGAGACTTGTTTGCCTCCGTATGAACCAGAAAAGTATATTTCTTCTCGCCCATACCGGCCATACTCTTCTCGGTAACAACCGGTTTGAGGATTACGTCATAGTATTTGATATCAGCCATTATGCGTACACCTCCTCGATCTTTGCTACGGCATCCTTGGTCAGTACCAGGGTGTTAGCCTTCATCACGTCATATACATTGATGGTGTTTACCAGAGTGGTGTTCACATCAGCCACATTTCTGGCAGACATAACCACGTTCTCGTCATTCTCGGCCAAAACCACCAGGCCCTTGCTTACCTTCAGATTGTTCATCACATTGACAAAGTTCTTGGTCTTGATCTCATCGAACTTCAGCTCATCTATAACGATCAGTCTGGTATCCTGCACCTTGCTGGTCAGCGCGGACTTCAAAGCCGCTCTCTTCTCTTTCTTGTTCATCTTGAAAGAGTAGTCTCTGGGCACGGGTGCGAACACCATGCCGCCGCCCTTCCACTGGGGCGCTCTGGTTGAGCCCTGTCTTGCATGACCGGTTCCCTTCTGTCTCCATGGCTTTCTGCCGCCGCCGGATACCTCGGAGCGGGTCTTTGCCTTCTGCGTACCCTGACGATTGTTTGCAAGCTGCTGTACAACTGCCATGTGTACCAAGTGCTCATTGATCTCCACACCAAACACTGCATCGTTTAATTCGATTGTACCAACTTCCTTGCCTTCCATATTAAAAACAGATACGTTTGCCATCTGATTGGTCCTCCTTCCGTCTTAAACTATGCTTCAACCTTGACGGTCTCTTTGATGGTTACTAATGCCTTCTTGGGTCCGGGAACAGCACCTTTTACCAGCAGCAGATTCTTCTCAGCATCCACTCTCATGATCTCCAGATTCTGAACCGTTACCTTCACATGGCCCATATGTCCGGGCATTCCCTTGCCCTTGAACACACGGCTGGGAGAGGAACATGCACCGTTGGAACCCTGATGACGATGGAACTTGGAACCGTGTTTCATGGGTCCTCTGTGCTGGCCCAGTCTCTTGATGGCGCCCTGGAAACCTTTGCCCTTGGAAATGGCGGAGGCGTCCACCTTGTCGCCCACCTCAAAAATGTCTGCCTTGATCTCGCCGCCCAGAGTATACTCCTCGGCATTGTCAAACCTGAACTCTCTCACATATCTCTTGGAGCTTACGCCTGCCTTCTTAAAGTGGCCCTGCTCCGCCTTGTTGACGCCATGTCTGTGGATTACTTCCTTCTTGCCGGTGGCATCCTTGTTGACAATTCTGTCCTTCTTATCCACAAAGCCAACCTGTACTGCGCTGTAACCGTCGTTCTCCACGGTCTTGATCTGTGTTACCACACAGGGGCCGGCCTGGAGTACGGTGACGGGAACCAGCACACCGTCTTCGTTGAAGATTTGAGTCATTCCGACTTTTGTTGCTAAAATTGCTTTCTTCATGTTTTCCTCCTAATTACTCTACAGCGGGACTTGCAGATTGCATCGAAGATGCAACTGCGGCAGATTGCGCCTTTGGGGCGCAACTGCAAGGGACTCTTGCAATTCCATGTAACTGCAAGAATTCTCGTTGCAACCGCAATCAAGTCCATACTAGTAGGGGATGTGGGGTTTGACCCCCGGGTTTTACTGTTCGATTACTTGGTCTTCATCTTGATGTCAATGTACACACCGGCCGGCATTTCCAGTCTCTGCAGCGCATCAACTGTCTTCTGGGTCGGGGTAATGATATCGATCAGTCTCTTGTGGGTTCTCTGCTCGAACTGCTCTCTGGAGTCCTTGTCCTTGTGTACCGCTCTCAGAATAGTCACCACTTCCTTCTTAGTAGGAAGGGGCACCGGGCCGCTCACCTGGGAACCATTCTTCTTAACTGTTTCGATGATCTTTTTGGCAGATGCATCAACAAGCTGATGATCGTAAGCCTTGAGTGTGATTCTCATTACCTGACTTGCCATAAAAAAAGTCGCCTCCTTTTCGCACTTTTTGTTGTATAGTTAACGGCATTTTGCCGTTTACTATAAGTACGACAAGCGGTGACTGTACACTCTCCCGTGTGTGTCCTAAGCCTTCACGCAACGCTTTCTTCTCTCCGGCTTATTTCACAGCGAGGTAAAACCTGTTTACTACTCTCACGTCGTTTCTGTCCTGAGACAGACATAACTCGGTACAGTGACTTGTCGTCAGTTTCCTAACTTGACATTCGCTCCACGGAAAACCTGTCCGCCATTGCTGACTGACAGCAACCTCACGCTTCACAGCTATCATGCCACAGCAATTAGTAGTATACATGGGAATTTCCAGCATTGCAAGAGTTTTTTTGAAAATATTGTATTTTTTTGAGTACAAAGCTGCAGGGACTGCCGGAAGGCATCTTGTAATTGTAAAATATCCTAAATTAGTGTATAGTAGACACATGGTTCTATGAGTAAAATGCTCCGCATTTAGCTCTTCTGAACTGAATATGCGCTGAAACGCATGAGATCATGGTTCTACATTATATATAGAAGAAAAGGAATCGATTATGTGGATTGCAGACAACTGGAAAGACTATGAGGTGCTGGACACCTCTGGCGGAGAAAAGCTGGAACGGTGGGGAAAATATATCCTGGTGCGACCGGACCCCCAGGTAATATGGGGAACGCCCCGCGATCATGAGGGATGGAAAAAAAAGAACGGACATTACCATCGCAGCGCCAAGGGCGGCGGCGAATGGGAGTTTTTCAATCTCCCTAACGAGTGGAACATCTCCTATCCTCTGCCCTGTCTCCAAAACGGCGGCTATAAGGCCACTTGCGAGGATCACCTGACTTTCCATCTAAAGCCCTTCAGTTTCAAGCACACAGGTCTGTTTCCAGAGCAGGCCGTAAACTGGGACTGGTTCTCACAGCTGATCAAGAACGCAAAGCGCTCTGATGCAGAACAGCCCGTAAAAGTGCTGAACCTTTTTGCCTACACCGGAGGAGCCACTCTGGCGGCGGCCGCCGCCGGTGCGCAGGTCACTCATGTGGACGCCTCCAAGGGCATGGTGAACTGGGCGCGGGAAAACGCGGTTTCCTCAGGTCTGGGGGACGCCCCCATACGCTGGCTGGTAGACGACTGCGTCAAGTTCGTGGAGCGGGAAATCCGCCGGGGCAATAAGTATGACGGCATTATTATGGATCCTCCCTCCTACGGCAGAGGCCCCAAAGGTGAAATCTGGAAAATCGAGGAGAGCATCTGGCCCTTTCTACAGCTGACCAGCCAGCTCCTGTCCCGGGACGCCCTGTTTTTCCTGATTAATTCCTACACCACCGGTCTGCAGCCCGCCGTGCTGTCTTACATGGCCAACACGGCGCTGACCACATCTCTGGGCGGCCGGGTGGAGGCAGAGGAAATCGGTCTGCCTGTCGCCGGTACGGGACTGGTTCTGCCCTGCGGCGCCTCCTGCAGATGGACGGGTGAGCTGTTTTAGTAGAACATTGAGGCAAAACCCGCTCCCACTCCGATTATGAGCAGCAACAGATAAAAAGCCAAAATACAGCCCGTAAAAATCAGCTGGGCCTTAAAAAAGTTGGATTTGCTCTTCTTCTCATTGCTGCTGAAAGCCCACACAAAAATCAATATTAAATTCGCGCAGGGAATCATCAACAGCAAATCCGTGATCAGCCACTCCTTCAGCGACATCGGCTCCTCCAGCTCGCCGCTGTTCTGGTAGGTCTGATAATTCTGGTAGCTCTGATACTGAGGCTGCTGGTAGCTGCTCTGCTGGTAACTGCTTTGCTGATAGGGACTCTGCTGATAGGAGCTTTGCTGGTATGAGCTCTGCTGATAGGGACTCTGATAGTAGGAACTCTGCCCGCTGTCCTGGGTTCCCTGTCCCTGGCTATATGCCCCCTGCGACGATGTGGTCTGCGCGCCCGACTGTCCGTAAGGGTCCTGCGTACCGCTCTGGGCATAGGGGCTTGTACCGCTGTTCTGTCCGTAGGGGTCCGTACCGCTCTGGGCATAGGGACTTGCACTATTGTTCTGCCCGTAGGGGTCCGTACCACTATTCTGCTCGTAAGGGTTCTGATTGTTATAATCCATAATGTCCTCCTCATAAGTGCTTTTTTTCATCTTAACATAAATAGGAGAATTCGTCCACTGATTTTGCTGAATGCATTCGTTCATAAATTTATAGATAATTTATCCAGACTGTGTTATAATGAGTAAAATGCTCTGTATTTAACCATTCTGGATAAAGAGTGTCTTAAACAGCGCAAAATTGAGTTATACTAAAAAATATTTTTCAGAAAAGGGGAATCACTATGGCAAAAACATTACCTAAAAGAGAACAGGTGGCCGTGGAGGACACCTGGAACTTAAGCATGATGTACGCGGACCGCGACGCCTGGGAGGCAGACTTGAAACTGGCCCAGGAAATGGGTAAAAAGCTGGCTGCCCGGGAGGGACACGCCTCCGACAGCGCCCAGAATCTGCTTGATACCCTGCGGGAGCAGACCGACCTGTACCGCAAGCTGGGGCACCTGGGCGTGTATGTGTCCTGTCTCAGCGACCAGGACACCGGCAACGACACCCACCAGGAGATGAGCCAGCGTTATTTCAGTATTGAAGCTGGCATTGAGAGCAGCATTTCCTTCATCACGCCTGAGATTCTGGAGCTGGAGCCTGCGCAGCTGGAGGATTACTACCGACAGTGCCCTGCGTTGGAGGATTACCGGATCGATTTGGAGAATACCCTGCGCTTAAAGCCCCATATTTTGTCCAAGGATATGGAAAAGCTGCTGGCGGACGCCTCCGAAATCTGCAACAATCCCGACCAGACTTATTCTATTTTCAGCAATGCCGACCTGAAATTCCCCGAGGTGGAGGACGAGAACGGCGAAATGGTACAGATCACCCACGGACGCTTTGTGCCATTGGAGGAATCCGCCGACCGCCGTGTCCGCAAGGAGACCTTTGAAAAGCTGTATGGCACCTATAAGCAGTACTCCCGCACGCTGGCCAGCATTTACAGCGGCCATGTGAAACAGCTGATTTTCAACGCCAAAGCGCGCCACTACGAGAATACCCTGGAGGCTGCCGTAAACAGAGTGAACGTGTCCTCCCAGGTGTACCGGAACCTAATAGACACCGTGAATAAGAATCTGGACAAAATGCACCGCTATGTGCGTCTGCGCAAGCGTCTGCTGGGTGTGGACGAGCTGCATATGTACGACATTTACACGCCCATTATTCCAGGCGTTTCCAAGAATATTCCTTTTTCCGAGGCAAAAGAGACCGTGCTGAAAGCTCTTGCACCTCTTGGCGAGGACTATCTCAAGGTGGTGCGCGAAGGCTTTGAAAACCGCTGGATCGATGTGTACGAGAACGAGGGAAAGCGCAGCGGCGCCTATTCCACCGGCTCCTATGACAGCTATCCCTATATTCTGATGAACTACACCGGCAACATGGACAACCTGTTCACCCTGATCCATGAGATGGGACACTCCATGCACACCTGGCATTCCAACCATGCCCAGCCGCCCATGTACGCAAACTATCGGATCTTTGTCGCCGAGGTGGCGTCCACCTGCAACGAAATTCTGCTGATGGAGTATCTGCTGGCTCACACCACGGACAAAAAAGAGCGGGCCTATCTGCTGAACCACTATCTGGACAGTTTCAAGGGAACCTTATACCGCCAGACCATGTTTGCGGAGTACGAGATGATCACCAATCAGATGGCGGAAGAGGGACAGAGTCTGACCGCCGAGGCTTTGACCAAGGTGTACTATGACCTGAACTGCAAGTACTATGGCCCTGATATGGTGTCTGACCCGGAGATCGGCGTAGAATGGGCGCGCATTCCCCATTTTTACTACAATTTCTATGTGTACCAGTACGCCACCTCCTTCTCCGCAGCCGTGGCTGTCGCCCACAATATTCTGGAGGAGGGCGCTCCCGCTGTGGAACGCTACAAGAAATTCCTCTCCGGTGGCAGTTCCATGCCCCCGGTAGAGCTGCTGAAGATCGCAGGCGTAGACCTCACCACCGCTCAGCCCATTCAGGATGCGCTGGATGTGTTCGGACAGGTGATCGAGGAACTGGAGGAACTCTAACGCCCGCCAAAACTTTGTCCCCAGCCGTATGCCCACCGGAGCAGATTGCCCTCATAATAGGTCATCGGCTCCGTGTGGGGGAACATTGTGAACATTCTATACCCGTATAGAGCTACCATGCCTACACAGACCGCCGCCAGCATCCCTTTCCAGAGCTTTTGCCGGGATTCCAGCAAGTAGCGGTCCACCGCAAACACAGCTGCCAGCGCCAGCCACGCATATCCGAAGGGCTGCAGCTGCCAGCTCTCCCGGAACCGCCCTCGCAGGATCAGCAAAATACTCCTGGTCATGCCGCAGCCGGGGCAGGGCAGCCCCAGCAGTTCCCTGCTGGGACATATGCCATGCCCCAGCAGACTGGCTCCCACCACAATCGCCGCCGCAATCAGCAGACCGATCTTATAATTGTTCCAATCCCGCCGGATGGCTCTGCCCGCCTCTCTGGCTGTTCTAATCCGCATGGTTATCCAACCTTCCCTATTATTTTACTCTCAGTGTTTCACCGGACTTCGGTTTACAGCTCCCGTCCGATATCATATACGCTTCGCACCCTGAAACACTCTGCGTCTCCCTCCAGAATCCGCACACGCTTTTCTCCGGGATTCATGTCAAAATAATTGTCACTGAGTTTCACATAGAGGCCGCTATCGCCACCGCCGCCCCATATCTCCACAGACTTGGCGTAGCGCTCGGCCTGCAGAATCAGGATATCTCCCTCCCGGTGCAGCGTCAGACCCGGGTCAGCAAAGCGAAAATGCTTGGGCGCAGTGAACAGGCAGGTGCCCTCGGACAAAATATCCCCCTTCACCTCCAGCTGATAGCTGAAATACATCTCCCGCACATTCAGTCCGGGATTCTCCGTAAAGTCTATTTTGTCCAGCCACAGGCTGTCGAGAGGCTTTACTGTCACCTGAGACTCCCCTTCCATCGCCACATCGCCCAGATAGTTTCGCAGCTGCCAGCGGCAGATTCCCTGCACCGTCTCCATGGTCTCATTGGATACACAGAGCCTTGCGGATACCTCCATGGGGCCCGGCTCCATAATGCAGTGCGGGCGCTCGGACAGCTCACCCACCTCCTGACAGGAGACCAGCACCGGTGCAAACATCCTCTTTTCCGCATAGTGCAGCGCCTTCCACCGTCCATAATAATCAATGCTCGCCCAAGACGCCACAGGCCAGATGTCATTTAGCTGCCACACCACCGCACCCATGCAATGTCCCCTGTGTCTGCGAAAATGTTCCACACCGTAGCGTATGGCCTCCATCTGCAGCAGCTGGGAGGCGTACAGCAGTTGGTCAAAGCCTGCGGGATACAGATAGGTGGCTGACAGGTAATTCAGAATCTTGCCGTTGGCAGCCACATTCCGCTGGTGCATCTCCATAACCCGTGAGAAAATATTTCGGTCCTCCGGCTCTGTAAAGCTCTCCACTGTCTCCAGACAGGGAAAGGACTGAAAACCGAATTCCGACAGATACCGGAAACGGAATTTTCGGTATTCCGTAAAGGGTTTATTGCCGTGCCAGACGTCCCAATAGTGGACGTCCCCCCGGTTCTCGTCCCATGGATTGTCAAAATTACCGCCCGATGAGGGTGAGGAGGGCCAATAGAAAGTGTGCGGGGCCTCCTGACGCAAAATCCCGGGAATAATATATTCAAACAGCTTGATATAGTCATAAAACTGCTTTTGAGACGGTTTCCAGCACTTGTCCAGCGTCTGGGTCTCCATCTCGTTGTTGCCGCACCACAGTCCCAGACAGGCGTGGTGTCTGATGCGCCGTACATTCTCCTGGGTCTCCACCCGGATATTCTCCTCAAAGGTTTCATTCAGCTCATAGGAGGAGCAGGCATACATGAAGTCCTGCCACACGATAAGCCCCAGTCGATCGCATATATCGTAAAAACAGTCATCCGGATAATATCCGCCGCCCCAGACACGGATGCAGTTGTGCCCTGCCTCCGCCGCCGCCCGCAGCAGTTTCTCCGTGCGCTCCTCGGTCACGCGGGACAACAGATTGTCCTCCGGAATGTAGTCCGCCCCCATGGCAAAAATATCCACGCCGTTGACCTGGTGGGCAAACTGGTTCCCCCACTGGTCAGCCTGAATGTCCATAGTCATGGTGCGCAGTCCGATCTGCCGCTCCCAGACGTCCAGTATACGTCCGTCGCTGCCCAGCAGCAAGGCTTTCACCGTGTAGAGCGGTTGTTCACCATATCCGTTTGGCCACCACAGCAGGGGATGCACAATTGTAATGGTTCCGTCCGGCGACTGTCCATACACTGTGCCGTCCGGCGACGTCACAGTCACCGTGGCAGAGAGTTCCTCCTCTCTGAACACCTCCAGGTCCACCTGCAGCTCCAGTCTCACCATATCCACCTGCACCTGCAGCCTGCCGTTCTCCATATAGGGAATGGGCACTGTGAGGGGTTCCTGCACTCTGCTCTCCTCTAAATGCAGCTCCTGCATATGCGGCCCCTGATGACGCTGCACCACATAGACGCTGTCCAGCCTGGCGCTGTCCACGAGCTGTAAGCTCACACCTCTGAAAATACCCGCATCCGGCAGTCTGGGGCCCCAGTCCCAGCCGTACATGCAGTGCGCTTTTCGCAGATGGGGATATCCTGACATGGCCTCGTTGGAACCGCCGGTAAATACTTTTTCGTTTTCAGCCTTGATATATCTTATCGGAGAGTGCAGTACCACGCGAATGGTATTCTGTCCGATTCTGGCTGCCTGCCGGATATCATACTCCCACACCCGGTGCATGTTCTCCACATGCCCCAGCAATATTTCGTTCAAATAGACCTCGCCCAGTGTGTCAATTCCCTCGAAACGCAGCATGACACCGTCGTATGCCAGCATCTCCCGCGTGATCTCCACATCTGTCTCATAGGCAAAATCATTCTCCATCAGTTTCAGGGCGTCCAACTCGTTATCCCGGTAATAGGGGTCCGGCATTTTGCCCAGTTCCAGGAGTGTCCCATACACGGACCCTGGCACCTTGGCCTCCATCCACTCCTTTGGGATATGGTAGATATTCTCCCCCAGAATTTTCAGTCTCCAGGTTCCACATAAATCAATCTTTTTCATTCTATTTTTTCCTCTTCCCCTCACTATCTCTGACATTCATAAAGGGCAGCTCTCGCTGCCCTTTATAATCACTGTTTCAGCTGCATGATCGTATCGGTCACTTCTCTCAGCGCATTTTTTATGTTCACACTGGTCACTGTCATACCCTGGGCCAGTTTCTGTACTTCCTGGGCCAC
This sequence comes from uncultured Acetatifactor sp., assembly GCA_964383805.1. Classification (GTDB taxonomy): domain Bacteria; phylum Bacillota; class Clostridia; order Lachnospirales; family Lachnospiraceae; genus Acetatifactor. The sequence goes on along the minus strand of CAYLIM010000049.1, from coordinate 12,155 downwards.
CACCGCAAAGCCCTTGCCCGCCTCGCCGGAACGGGCCGCCTCAATGCTGGCATTCAAAGCCAAAATCTTCTGCCTGCTGCTGAACGCCTCGATCTGGTGGGTATTCTCATTGGCAAGCACAATCTGCTCGGCCGCCTTGTTGATTCCCTCCTGCAGGCGTTTCACAATCCGCTCGTTCTGTGTGGTCGCATAGCTGGCTCTCACAAACATATTGATTACATCGCCCAGCAGATTGGCCGACGCCTCGATCTGCTCCTTGGTCTTCACGTTCACCTTATGCAGTGCGTCAATATAGCGGTCCTCGTCAATCCCCAGTTCTCTCGCCGTGGCACGAAACTTTTCCTCGTTAGGATCTTCCGGCAGAACCTGACCGCCGATAACGCTCCCCAGCACCGTGCCGTCATCCAGCGTAATGGGAATGCCAAAATCCATCAGGCCCGCATGGCAGGCATATACTCCCTTGCCCTCCCGGTCGTTCTTCTCACAGCGCCTGCATCCCTCCGCGCTGCCACGGGTCAACTTAATACAGAAATCCGTAAAATTGTAACATTCACTGATATACTGGCCGTCTTCCCCCACTGCCACTGTGGCCAGCCCCGTACTCAACGCCCAATTCTGCATAATCTCCTCGAACTTCTTCATATCACAGAAATCCTGTATTTTCATACCCATGTCCTCCCACGCTCATTTATTGATTTCTCCGGTCTCTATACTCCTTATCGGACTATACATACCTATTTTACTATACTCCATACTTTTTTTCCATATTTTTTTCTTCATTTTTCACAAAATATTTTGCCGTGGCAGAAGACAGCCTATTTACGCCGCACTGTCATGAGTTCTGCGATACTGGGCAAAAAATCCGTCAAAGCCCTCATAGGAACAGTTGGTAGCAAACAGCCTCTTACCCTCCCGATCCCGGAAAATATACAGATAGTAGTTTTTCTGTGTGTAGCTGCCTATCTCGCTCCAGCTGTATTGTTTCGTTCCCCAGCCCTTTACGGTCACTCCCTGAGGGGTGTAGTAAATCTCGCGGCAGAAATTGTCAATAAACCATAGATATCCCACCGTAAACAATGCCGCCACCACCAGTATCACTCCAAATGTGCTGATATTTTCCAGGTCAGCAAAGGCTCCATCCAGCGCCGCCAGCACTGTAATAAACGCCAGCATCAGCCATATAAACACAACGAGAAAGATCATAAGCCCCTTGAGAGCCGTTGACGTTCGCACCACTCCCTGAACAGGAGTCTGGCCGGGCGTTCCCGCGTCCGTAGCGTGCAGTATGCTGTCTGCCGCGCCTGTCCTCTCCATATCCGTGGTATGCAGTGTGTCAGCCGTATCAAAGCTCGCCGCGTCACTTTGGTGTTCCCTAAAATATTTCTCGTCCTGCTTTCTCTGTCTCCGCGCCCGTGTTTCCGCTGCGATAGAGAATCCCCCTATGAAAATGATATAGATGATAACCTTCTCCCAGGCTATGGAGACCTGCCCAGTAATCAGCATATATCCCAGAAAAACCACGGCGACCACCGCAACAACTCTGCCCAAAATCTTTCCCATCTCTTCCATCTCCTATTAGAGTACCGCATCCGACCTGCCAGTACCACATCCGGCCTGCCGCTTACTCCATCACCTGTCCATATCCCAGACATCTGACCTCTCCGGCACGCATCATCTCCAGATAGTCCGTGGCCTCCACCACTCTTCTGGGCAGCTCCACGCCGCTGCCAAACAGACCATGCACATGGTGGGAATCGGAACCGGCCGTCACCGGAAGCTCGTACATCATAGCATATATTTTGGCCCGGTCATTCATCTGCGGCTGTTTCAGCTGCGCTCCGTTGACAATCTCCACACCGTCCACATCTCTGGGAAACAGCTCGATATGGTCGATATAGTCCCGCTCGCGAAAAGGATGGGCATGGACGATAAAGCCGCCGTCCCGGTGCATCAGAGAAAAAGCTGTCCTGGCATCCTCCCGGTCAATATCCTCGTGCTCCAGCAGCCACCCCCGATCCAAATTGTACACCAGAAAATCCGCCGCATGTACCCCGTACTCAAAGCCGAAAAACACATCCAGACCAATCTTTTCCCCCTCCGCTCTGGCACGCTCATAGCCCAGGCAGAACCGCTCCACCCGCTCCCTCCAGGGAAGCTCCCTCGGCACCGCCGTGTTTCCGTTGAAAAAATGATCGGTGACAAATATCCCCGTGTAGCCCATCTCTTTATGTATCCGGGCCATCTCCGCCCCGGACGCGCTGGCACAGGCACTCCCCTCGCAGGTGTGCAGATGTGTCTCATAACGATATCCCATACTAATCCTCCACAAGCATACCATCCCGCAGTTCAAAAACCATGTCTCCTGCCCCGATCAGTCCCATATCATGGGTAGTCATGACAATGGTGACGCCCTCCTTTTCCACCAGTTCCCGGAAAAGTCCCATCACCGACATGGCCATGGCGGAGTCCAGCTCCCCAGTGGGCTCGTCCGCAAAGATAATATCCGGCCTGTGAGCCACCGCCCGGGCAATGGCCACCCGCTGCTGTTCGCCTCCCGACAGTTCCTGGGGCATATGATGGATACGATTGCCCAGCCCCACCAGTTTCAGACATTCCTCCGCCCGCTCCCTGCATCCCTGTTTTACTCCTGCCAGCCGCAGGGCAAATTCCACGTTCTCATAGGCGCTCATCAGCGGAATCAGGGACACGGACTGAAAGATAAAGCCGATCTTCCCGCGCCGCAGCCTGTCCCTGGCTCCCTCTGACATGGCTGTGATATCCTGGCCCTGGAGCCGCACTTTCCCTTTCGTGGGCTGGTCCAGTGCGCTTAAGATATTCAGCAGCGTGGTTTTACCCGATCCGGAGCGCCCCCGCAAAATAGCCAGACTCCGGGGCGGCACCTGCAGGGAAATCCCCTTCAGCGCCTGAAATTCCTCCCTGCTGCCAGGCACGCTCCCCGGCACCGGAAAACTGCGCACCACATTCTCCGCCACTATGATATTCTCCGTCTCGCTCTGCCTCTCCATCCCGCATCCCTTTCTATTTCAACTTACATTCTACCTAAACCAAACCTTTCGGAAAACCAAATCTTCATTTAATCAGACCTTTGACCTTAATGAAGAATGCTCCAGGCATTCTTCAAAGTGTTGGATTAGAACTTCTTTGCTTACGCCCCTCCGGCGTAAGCAATTAGAAGTTCTTCCAACACTAGTCTTCCCCTAACTTCAACGCCTTGCTGATATTCATATGCGCCACAATCCTGCTGATTACCAGCAGGCACACCAGCACCACCACGCCTATGACGCCAAAGAGCTGCAGCAGGTCGCTTTTGCTGGTAATCAGCTCCAGCGGCAGCACCTGATTCTCCGCCGCGTAAGCATTCTGGATCATGGGCACAAACATACGGGAACCGATCAGGCCGATCAGTGTTCCCATCAAGATAGAGTATAGGCCGCAAAATATCTGCTCCAACACCAGCATGCGGCTGATCTCGCCCTTTCTCATGCCCATGGCGCGCAGCACGCCGAACATCAGCTCCCGCGAGCGGATGGACAGGATAAAATAGAGCAGATAGCCCACGCCGCACAGCAGCAGCACCACGATAAAACTCATGGTCAGTATCCCGTTGGTTCCCTGGAATAACGTATCCTCCCTGGTCTCCTCTCTGACCTCTCCCAAATCCACCAGTTTCGTCAGTCTCACCCCGGAGTGTTCCTCCAGCCACGGGTACAGGCCATCGGTGCCATTCTCTGCCTTAAACCATATCTCATAGGGCAACTGGTCCATCTCCTGCTCCAGCATAGCCAGATTGGCTACAATCAGATAATTGTCTTCCACCACCAGAGAACCGTCATTGTTCAGGCTGTAGCTCTGGGGGGTATAGGAGGGCCAATAGTTAAAAAATCCCTTGATTTTCAGGCGTATATCGCCGCCCTCCTTATCCGGTACGATGATGGTATCCCCCAGACGGTAATCCAGTCTGGTCATAAAATTCTCCGACACCAGCACGGCGTTGGCTGAGGAGGCCAGCACATTCAGATAATCGTAAAAATCATAGGGCAGCAGCCCCTCCGGCATATGAGTCACCCGGGCAAATTCGTCGGTGATAATTCCCATGAGCTGCATGTCCGGAGACCTCCGCCCCAGACTGATCTGCCTGTTCAGCACTCTGGTGTGGGCATCCATGCCCGATATGGTATCATATTTTCCGTAATCCGGCTCCGAGTAGACAGGGGGCTCCCCCGGGCTGGAGACATCTTTCCACACTTCTTTCAGCACCAGATCTGCCCCTGTGGCATAGCCGGCATTTTTCTCCGCATTGGCCACGATAGTGCGGGCCACGGTGGTATTGTGAATGCCCAGGGCCACGGTGAGTATCATAAACAGCATGATAAACTCCTTTTTCTGCGCGCCTCGGGTCCCTTCCACAAAAGCCACATAGGATGCGGGGGCCATGCGCTTTCGCCCCATCTTAAACACCAGCTGCAAAAGCAGAGGCTGCAGACGCAGGACAAACAGGCCGCAGCCCAGCAGAAACAGGGAGGAGCTGAGATACAGCAGCGGATCCAGCGTCTCCCCCGTCAACACCTGTTCCATCATCCGCTGCTGGCTGCGGGAAAAGCTGTAATACCCGTACAGGGCCACCGCCAGACAGATCACGTCCAAATATAGCTTTTTCCACAGGGAGCGTTTCTTTTTTGTCTGGGACTGTTTCAGATTCACAATGGATACCCGGCTGTATCCGATCACCGGAATCAGCGTCATTATCAGCATCATGAGCAGTGCGGCGCCCGCATACCACAGCACGTCCGCCGACCATTTCACACTGAGAACCCGCCGCCCGGAGAATTCCATGAAGTCCGTGGCAGTTCCCAGCACACTGCAGAATACGCCCCCCAGCGGCAGCCCTGCCGCCAGGGAGAGCAGCCCCAGAAAGAGATTCTGTATCAGATACATCTGCACGATCTGCAATCGCTTGGCTCCCCGGCTCTTCATCACAGAGATCTCGTTCTGCTCCATGGTCAGCATCTGGGAGGAAATCATATAGATAAAAGCCAGCAGCAGAGCCAGCACCGGCATCTGCAAAATCATCAGAGACGCCTCCACCTTTTTTGCCTTGGCGCTGTAGCTCTGAATGATGCCCTCATAGACATTTTTCTGAATCAGACTGCCGTTCCTCTCCGCATCCACCAGCTGCCGGGACACCTGCAGGATATCCTTGACCTGCTCCGGCGCGATAGCGGCATAGTCCCACAGCCGGTAAATTCTCTTTTTACAGCCGAAAGCAAACTCCTGCTCCTCCCCCAGGAAATACGCCTTATAGGTCTCCATGGGCACAAACATATCCCTGTGCAGACTGGAGGGGCTCTCCACCCAGAAAGGAGAGCTTTCATTCCGGGGACGGAACATTCCCACGATCCTGACCCGCAGAGGACTGCCGTCGGCCCACTGCAGCTTGTCAAACTCGTATACCTCGTCCAGCAGCATATCCAGTCCGTCCGCCACAATGCTGCTGACCATGACCTCCATGCAGCCGTCCTGGGCCAGCTCACTCTCCGGTAGCCGCCCCGCATAGACGATCACCTCCTGCTCCAGACCGGTGACGGCAGTGATCTCCAGTCTGCGCTGCAGCCGCTCCTGCCTCTCCACCACAGGGCTTACCTCGTCCAGAGCAGTGCTGAGAAACTCGATCTCCCGCTGCAGCGGCACGTTCAGCTGGGCCTGGCAGCGCTCCACATAGGCGGTGAGCTGCTCGTAGCTGATTCCATCCCGCCCCAGACTACGAACATGACTCACCCCCCAGACTGCGGGCCAGCCCCCATTTTTGTCCTGATAGCTCCGAAACTCGTCCGTCAGCATGCGCTGAAAGGAGGAATTGCGGTACATGGGATAACTCGCAGCCACCGCTATCAACAGGATATTTCCAATCAACAGACTCAGCACCATCCATTTTTTATGTAAAAGTTTTTGGATAATAAGTGTGTACATGAATACCCCCTATGGCATAACGATCCTGACGCCCTCCTCCAGACCGTCAAACACCCAATAGTACTTCGCATTGCTGCCCCCGGGAATGAACTGGGTTTTGGTCATGCTGCCGCCCTCTCCCAGCACTGTCACATAGTATTTCTGTTTTTCCACCGTCACTGCCTCCGCCGGGATCAGCAGCACATTCTCCATAACGCTGGTCTGGCCGGTCACATTGAATGGGCCGTTGCCCAGCAGCTGCGCAATATCGTAATCTCCCTCCAGACGACTGACACTCACATCCCACTGACTGCTCAACGCCTTGCCCACGGCGCTGACCACCATGGCGTCATAACTCTGGGCCACCTTTTTCTCCCCGGTCACCAGCGTGACCTGATTGCCATACCCGTAATGCTCCAGCTGATCCGAGAATTCCAGGCATATCTTGTCCGCCGGTGCCAGCTGGAGAATGACAGTGCCATTGTCCAATTTTTGGCCTCTCTGCAGCAGGGATACATCCAGAATAAAGCCGTCCTCCTCCGCCACGATCTCTGTCTGCCGCGCCAGCCCCTGCAGCTTTTCAATCTGCTCCTGCAGATCCGCAATCTGCCGCTCATATCCGGCTGCAGTCTGCTCAAAATCCAGCTGGGCCTGTTCGTACCGGGTAATGTCTATGGTGCGCTGAGGAGGCCATCTGGCAAAAAGCACCTCTCTCTTTTCCTGACTTTTCAAAAAATCCTCCTGGGCCTCAATATAGCGCTGCTGCAGCCGCAGCAGTTTTCTCTCCAACTCCTGCAGGTCCACCTCATCTATCTCAATAGTCACTCTGGCCACCGGAGTACCCGCCTTGACATACTGGTATTTCTCCACCAACAGCTCCGTCAGCCGCATGGTTCCCACCTGGTACTCGGCCTTGACACAGGTGGTTTCCAGCATCCGCAGATTGGCCCTGAGAGCAGTCATCTCCGTGCTGAAGGTGCCATAGGTCACCGTGTAGGTGCTGTAGCTGTTCCACCCCTCCTCCGTGCCGCTATCCTCAGACAGCGCAGAGAGATCCAGGTACTGGGACTTGTCAGGCGCGGTCGCCACATTGGTACCCGCATCGGAGAATATGCCGCCCTGCCCGCAGGCCGTCACGCTCAGAACCGCCGCTGTCAATATTACCGCCGTCAAAATCCTCCTAGTCAATGTACACCTCATCTCCTTCCTGCAAGCCGCTGAGTATCTCATAATTCAAGCCGTCATACAGCCCCGTCTCCAGATATACCTTCTCCCGCCCCTGGGGACCCTTTCGATAACAATATCTTCTGGCGCCCTCCTGCTGCACCGCAAGCCCAGGCACCACCAACACCTGCCAGCGGGATTCCTGCTGCACCACAATGCGGACCATATGCCCGTATTCCAGCGGCTCCGAGGGATGCAGTTCAAAGCTGGAATAGGGCGTCAGCTGCTTAGCCATCAGCGCGCTGTAAACCTTCTGGTCCATGGGAATGTACTCCGCGTCGTACTCCTCCCCGTTCATAAACACGTAGATTCGCTCCGCCTTCTCCGCCGCCCGCCGAGTCACATAGTCACCCACCGCCAGATACCGGGTGGTGTCTGCCAGCACCACCATGGGAGTCTCCTTGCTGACTCTGTTTCCGCTGACAGCGGGCTGCAGCTCGGCCACCGTGCCGTCAAAGGGAGCTTTGATCACATTGCCACGCATCTTTTTCTGACAGTCCGCCAGCTGCTCCTGCAGATAGGGCAGCTCCAGCTCATAACTCTCCGTCAAATGCTTTTTTTCCAGTTCCAGCCGGTCCATGCGGCTCACCAGATTGCCTGCGTTGATACAGAGCTGCGTGTAATTGTCCTGCATGTACTCCGTGAGATCAATGAGCTTGTAGGTCTCCTCCAACTCCAACTCGCAGATTTTCAGACTGTTGTCCCGGGTGGCAATTTCATAGACATATTTCCGTGTCAGCTCGTCAATCTGCTCCTGCAGGCTCTCCGCCTGTTCCCGGTAGGCGGATACATCCGTCACAGCCAATGTATCTCCCCGGCGCACGGTGTCTCCCAGCGATACCCTGTATTCCAGAAAGATACCATTCTCCGGAAAACATAATTCCTCCACATAGGGACTGATAATGCCATCGTAGATATCCCGCCTTTTCACGTCTCCCAGCCCCACCTGCACGGTCTGCACCTGCTGCAGGGGATTGATTGTCACAGACTTTACTTGCTCTTCCCGGGCGTCCATGGTCTCCCCGCCGCAGCCGCATATGGCCAGAGCTGCCGCCACCGCCAGCACTCCCATGACTTTTTTTCTACAACACTCACATCCAAACATCCTGATACCCCATGCCTGTCCTATACTCACTAACGAATAGATTTTCAGATAATCTTGGCGTCAGTCAGTATAACTCTGCTCTACTTGATTACATATTCGCCCTCTTTCAGGCCCTCCCGAATCTCCACCATATCGGCCCCCCACAGACCGGTCTCCACAAACTGCATCCTGCGGATGCCCTCCTCGTCCAGCAGATACACATAGTAACGCTCTCCGGAGGCATGGACGGCCCCTCTGTCCACGCACAGCACATGCTCCGCCTCGTCCGTGATAATGCTGATCTTTCCATTCTTGATAATATTGGGATCGTACTCCTCGTCCAACAGTCGGAAATATATTTTTTCTCCCCAGTTCTCCGGGTAGGCGGGAGCCACCGTGTACTCCCTCTGATTCTTGCCCAGCCCGCAGACAATGGTATATTCTTCCTCAAAATCAACATAGGTGGCAGCCTCCAGATTATCGGAGACAAACATGCAGGAATCCGCGTCATACAGGCTGGCCACCCGCTCCTTACTGTCCGTGGCGCTGCCCACCATATTTTCCTTTATGTAGTTGACAACACCGTTCATGGGAGCGCGCAGATTGCCGCTTTGCAGGTACTCCCTGGCCTCCTCCAACCGTATCGAAAGCATCTCCACCGAATCCGCCGTGTCCTCCAGAGAATTGCGGTAGGATTTCTCGATATTCGCCTTCTGCTCCTTCAGCGCCTCCTTGTCACTGCTTGACATAGAGGTGTAGCTGTACAGGATATCGGCCTGCTCCAGATCAAAATTCAAGCTCTCCAACAGCTGCTGCTGTGTCAGGTTTGCCCGGGCCAGCTCATGTTCCAGCTCCCGGATCTGCTTTTCCATACTCTCCACATCCACACTGGCCAAAAGCTGCCCTTTCTCCACTATGTCACCTCTCTCCACATAGACATCAGTGATAAGCACCTGATCCACCGCAAAGTACAGATCCATCTCCAGAGTCTGGCTATAGTCGCAGTTGATTACCAGAGGTTGTTGAACCGTCCCCCTGGTCACCGGTGTCAGCTCATAGGTATTCTCGTTGATTACCTCCTCCTGGAGTTCCACCGACCTGTCCACTTCCTCCGTCTGCCCACAGCCAGCCGCCAACATTGCCGCCAGAATCACCAGAGCCAGCCATTTTTTTCTCCTCATGTCCGCCTCCTGACAAATTCCTTTCACATTCCTTTTGATTGTATCACAAAAAAAACAGGTTTACCAGTCCCGAATCCGCTTGTTCCATTTCTTACAAAAATTTATGATTTTTTTATTGATTTTTGGTATTGGATGTGTATAATTGAGATATAGGAATTAATTTTACATAGCAGATTTCTTATCGAATATCAATCGAGCTTGTATGTACAATTATATGATACATACGGGCTTTTTGTTTTCAGGAGGCAAAACTTATGACAGATACTCAAAAACTTGACTTAATCCTTAAGAAAATGACCAATCTCGATGAAAAAGTGACTGGTCTCGATGAGAAAGTCACTGGTCTCGATGAGAAAGTCACTGGTCTCGATGAGAAAGTCACTGGTCTCGATGAGAAAATTACTGGTCTCGACGAGAAAGTGACTGGTCTCGACGAGAAAGTCACCGATCTCGACGAGAAAACGACTGACCTTGCTGAAAGAGTGGCCAGTCTTGAAACCGATATGAAAGAGGTCAAGCAAAAAGTGACTAAGATAGACTTGACAATTGAAAACGAGATTCGTGTAAATATCCAGCGGGTAGCCGAGGGCCACCTTGACCTGTCAAGAAAATTAAATGAATGTGTAGATATTTCCAACAGAATTCAGCATGAGCAGGAAATGCAGGATATGTATATCAACATGCATCACGCCAAGCTAAAAACCTTGTAAACGTCATATCACATATTTACTTACATATTCTAGTTTAAGCTCTCCAGCACTCCCGAAATGCCCTGCTGCTCATAGATATCTTTATAGTAGGCCACCTCGTCCCGGATCAACTCGTCGATCACCCGCATGCCCAGCAGCTCCACCGGAGCTTTGTCGTCGGTCATAATATAATTCCCTGCCTCATAGGCCGTCAGATTGCCCTGCACCCGCTCCATCATTAGAACCAGACGCTCATCCGCCAGTTGTCCCCTGTGGGCGGACAGCTGCTCCAGACCGTCCCCGTGATTCATGGCAAAAAGCTCTCTGTTGGTGGTTCCCACCACATCCACGGTGTATACCCGGTCAAAAACACTGGCGATGGTATCCGACAGATACTGGTTGATGTTACCCTCGCCGCCTCCCCGCATATTCATATTTACCACCATGACGCCGCCCTCTGCCAAGTGATCTTTCACCAAAGTAAAAAATTCCACCGAGGACATCTGGAACGGAATGGTGATATCCTGGTAGGCGTCCACCATGATTACGTCATATTTTTCCGTGATGGCATTGAGGTATGCCCTACCGTCATAGGTGGTCACCTGTACCTCCTCCGGCAGCTCAAAATAAGTCCTGGCAAGCTCTGTGATGCTCTCATCGATCTCCACACCCTCGATATCCATCTCGCCAAAATAGCGATTACACTGGGTGGCGTAGGTGCCTGTGCCCATGCCCAGAATCAGCATGCGGCAGTCTCCGGGCGCTGCCTGGGTGGTCATCAGCGGCGCTGCCATGGCATAGTCATAGTACATGCCGGTAAGCCCCTCCTGTTTCATCAGCACGGACTGTACACCGAAGAGCACATTGGTGGACAAAATCACATGCCGCTCGTCCTCCTTCACCTGGAGATAATTATAGATAGATTCTCCCTCGTAGGTCAAATCTGACTCCCAGAAAGCAAAACTGTTATCCGCCCCCGTCAGACAGCATGCCAGAAACAGAATACCCGCCACAGAACTTTTTACCGCGCCCGCCCTTCTGCTGACAAAATAGACCAGCGCCAGCACCAGCAGTATCCCCGCAAAGATCAGAAAGGTGATGGAGGTTCCCACTGCGGGAATGCTGATAAAGGTGGGCACGAAAGTTCCGATAATACTGCCGATGGTATTGAAAGCACCCAGATTGCCCACGGTTTTGCCGCTGTCGTCCAGGCTGTCCACAGAGTATTTAGCCAGAGAGGGCGTCACCGTGCCCAGCAGAAACAGCGGAAACACAAAAATCACCATACAGGCCGCAAATGCCGCCCATATCAGGAAATTGGTATTTACCGCAAAGATCAGCACCGCAGAGATCGCCAGCACAATGTATTTTCCCACAACAGGTATTGCCGCAATCCAGATAGCCGCTATCAAAATTCTCCCGTAGAGCCTGTCCGGGCTGGGGTGTTTGTCCGCACTGCGCCCGCCGTAGATATTGCCCAGAGCCATGGCGATCATAATGGTGCCGATAATGATGGTCCAGACAATCTGGGAAGAACTGAAATACGGCGCCAGCAGCCTGCTGGCACCCAATTCCACCGCCATGACGGACATGCCGGCAAAGAACTCCGTCATATATAGGAAAAGTTTATTTTTTAAAATAGCTGGTTTGTTGGTCATAGTATGCTTTCCTCTCTGTCCAATCACAATATCGAACTATTTACATAGCATATCATATTTCTCATGATGTGCGCAAGTCCCGTGAATCATACACTTGCTAAAATGATTTGAATAGTTTTGATTTGTCATCGTGGCAGACGAAAAGTATTTTAATCATGTTAAATCGAGGCAAAACGGAGCAAGTTGATGCCGTCAAACGTAGTAAAAACTGGGAGCTTTTACTACTGTGGTATTTTAGCATAAATCCGTGAATTATGGTATAGTCAAGTGTCAAATATCCGGCTTGCGATATGCGAAAAAAAACGGTATAATTAGGCCGTAAGCAGTTTTTTAATAATATTAAATAGATAGT
>CAYLIM010000048.1:0-25523 GCA_964383805.1 uncultured Acetatifactor sp. | reverse complement strand
TCGCCTTGGTGAGCCGTTACCTCCCCAACTAGCTAATCAGACGCGGGTCCATCTTGCACCACCGGAGTTTTTCACACTGTCCCATGCGAGACCGTGCGCTTATGCGGTATTAGCACCTATTTCTAAGTGTTATCCCCCAGTGCAAGGCAGGTTACCCACGCGTTACTCACCCGTCCGCCACTAAAACAGGAATCACTAGGTTTCATCCTGTTTCCGTTCGACTTGCATGTGTTAGGCACGCCGCCAGCGTTCATCCTGAGCCAGGATCAAACTCTCATGTTAAAAGTTTTTTCCTGCCAGTTGTTTTCTGGCATTACTGTCTTTTGGTTCGTTCTCTGAAAATATTTTAGAATTTTCAGGGTTGCATTGCTGTTTATTTGTCAAAGTGCATTTACTTCCCGCCGCATCTATTACTGCGACAGCTTTAATAGATTACCACACCATTCACCCAATGTCAACAGCTTTTTTTAAAAAATAATTATTTTTTTCCATGAGCGCTAAAGCTGCAAAACCGGGAGCTGACTCATCACATTTTCCACCAGTTTCGCAACCACATTATATTGGTATATCTTTGTCAACAGTATACTTTCCCTTGTGTATTCCACAATCTGCTGACCTATCATGCCCAGACCGAAGTACATGATAAAAACATAAAGTATCTGTAGTATCAGAAACACTTCCAATATACCAAAAACTGCGCCCAGCACCTTGTTGAGCCAGTGGATCACCGGCAGCTTGGAAATCATTTTGGCTGAGAAGAGGACAACGTTCAACAGATGGTGCACAATGCCCAGCAGGGCCATCAGCACAACGACAATAACCACTCCCACTATCTCCTTCTCCATATAGCTGTGCAGACCTCGGCTGATCAGCACTACCATGATACCCATAACGACCAGCGTCACCAGAGAGACAATCTCTTTTACCATCCCCTTCTTGTATCCGTCAACAATTTTGAATAATGCGCATACCACCACAAGAATCAGCATAATATTCATTCGTATTTCCTCCTGCCTGTTGGTTTTGCAGTCCCTGCCAGTGCAGACTACTTCAACTGTATCGTATCGATCGAATTGTTAGTCATAATCAGATATCTGTAACTGTTTCCCTGAGGAATCATCACTCTCACCGACTTGGAAAACTCCCCCTGGTATTTATCCACTCCGCTGAATGTGCGTATCAGACATTCCCGCTCATTGTATACAGCAAAACTCTCCTGCCCGAAGAACAAATGCTCAAAATCCATATTGAACAGGAAATCTCCCAATCGCTCTCCGTTTCCCCGATATATCTGAAGCTTGTGCTGGGCGTCCACGGAATTGTTGTGGAACAGCACTCCCACATAATTTTCATTGCTGTATACGCCCTGTATCTCTTCCTCATATAAATAAGTATTGGTCATCTCCGGAATCTGGGTGCCGCTGAAAAAGCGCAGACCGTCATCCCCCAGGGCGTAGGCCGTCCCATTGGTCATAAAGCGAATGGTCGGGATAACCGTATCCGGAAAGGTGTATCCGCTTACATACCAGTCACTTTTGCCTTCGCCCACCGTTCCGAAATTGTAAAAGGCTACTCGGGATTTTATTACTCCCGAATCCACATAGATACAGGACAATCCCAGAAGTTCCCCGTTGGGGGAAAGCGCGGCCGCCGCGGGATAGCCGCTTTGATTCATGGTGGTTCTCACCTCAAAGGTAGTTCCATCCGGATCATAGACGTAGATCCAGGTGATTTTGGTATCTGCCACAGTCGCAGCCACCCGCCCCGTCTGCGCTACGGCTATACTGCGAATAGGCATGGTAGTATTGAACTCGGCAAGTATTTTGTCCTCGTTCAGCACATATATCTCACGACCGTTGTAATCACCGATTGCCACCACATTCCCGCAGGTAGCAATAATCGGGTTCTGCATCTCGTACGTTTGATTCCACAGCACATTGCCCTTGGCGTCCGTACAGTGAGCGCCATCATTACTGTAAGTCAGAATATGATCGCCCAAAGGCATGTTCACCGTTCCGTTTATCACTGCCACATCCACACTGCTGATCACCTCGTAGGAGGTGTAAATATGGTTCTTGTATTGCAGAACCACCAGAGCAATCAGGGCAATCAGAGCGGCAGCCACCAGCAGAAACCGATACACATGGGACAGTCTGTAACGCCGGAGCTTATGCTGATAATCAGTCTGTCCCTTCTCCCTTTTTTCTCTCTCCTGCCTGAAATTCCTGATATCTGCCATTCCGTCCCCCATCTGTCCACTTTCACGGACATGCCTGTGTACTCCAATCTTTTTTCAGTATAGCACATTTTTTCCTACGGGAGTATAATTTTTTGTCCAATTTGAATATTATCCGGATTGACAATGCCGTTGAGATCACATATGGCCTGTACATAACTGTCATTTCCATACTGTCTGGTACTGATACCTATCAGTGTATCCCCCGCCTGAATCACATAGCTCACCGGTTGTGACTGCTGCTGGGCCTCGATTTCGGCGATGGAAGGCCCCTGGGCAGGAACATCCTGGGGATTGGCATTTTCCTGAGTATCCGGGTTCAGGGATTCCTGAGCCTGGCTATCCGGCTCCGCCGGTTCCTGTGGACTCGAGTTCTCTGCGGATTCCTGAGGAGCCGGGCTGGGTGTCGGCTCTCCCAAAAGTTCCTGCCCAGGCTGTGAATCCGGCTGCGTCTGTCCCCCCTCCGGGTCCTCTTCCTCATTTTGTTGTGGATATGACCCTTCTGCCACCGTCTGACCTGACACAGCTGTCGCCTGCTGATTCTCCTGCAGTATGGCATCCGCCAGGCTGCTCTCCGCCATCAGTGTGCCCGAATTATACACCTCCGCCGTGGCCTCCCGCGCATCGTCCTCCTGCAAGCCATCTCCAGGCTCCGGCTGCTCGTTCCAGAGCTGCGCCCAGAACTGTTTTGTCCGCTCGCCTATGGTTCCCTCTTCGTTTTCTCTTGTGATAGCCGCCACGCCTATCAGACACAGCACCGCAAAAACTGCCACTGCCGACATACGCATCATTTTTAGGGAAGATGCCTGGGCGGCATCCTGAAAATTTCTTTCGGTATGCTTTTTCAGCTTGTCCGCAATGGGCGTCACATTGGCAGAAGATCGACCCTTTTGCTCGTATTGATTGCGGCGCTCCTCCTGTCTTGCACGCGCCCTGTCATATTTTTCCTGTCCGTACTGCTCCGGTTCGTGAACCTGCGAATTATTATCTACCATATAGGCGAGCATACTGTCATTTTTTTCATAGAAACACGCATATCCTTTTATGTACCGGCAGTTGTCATTCTCCTGAATATGCATTCCCTCCACCATATCGCCGTCAAAGATATGATATCCCAGGAATTCATATTCCGGAAAATAGCGCTGTCTGAGGCGCTCCACTTCCTGATTCTGTGCCTGAGACAAATGGCGCACTTCCCTGCTGATGGACAGAATCCGGCAGGCTCCATAGATAAAGAAATATGACAGGTTCTGTTCCTTGGTGTATTTGCCGTACAGGGCGATAGCTAGTCCCTTTTCCTCCGTACCACGGCAGAGCTGTTTCATGTAAGAAACCACATAATCCTCCACATAGATCTTACAAGTGCGGTCCGCTTCCCCGATTTGCGTAATATTTTTTGGTAATTCCATAAAAACACCTCCCACATCCCATGCTTTAAGATATACTTTCCAGCCGATATCAGCTATAAATATAGCATGGGTGTGAGAGGTATTTTATCATTCCTTGTCGTGAGGATCAAAAAACCCCTCGACATTTTTCTTATTCAAAACGATATACAGTGGTGGAGTCGTACTCCCTTCCCTCTCCAAACACGCAGGAGGGGAATTCCGGCCGGTGAATGCTGTCGGGATAGTACTGGGTCTCCAGGCAAAGTCCGTCTCTCTTTTTATAAGACGCGCCATCCTTGCCGGATTGAGGAGCAATGCAGTTGCCCGCATAGAACTGTACTCCCGGCAGAGTAGAGCTGACAATCATACGGCGGCCGCTCTCAGGGGAAGTCAACACGGCAATTCTGCGCAGTTCTCCGTCCCAGCCGTCCACGACCCAGTTGTGGTCATATCCCTGAGTCAACAACAGCTGTTCAAAATTCTCTCCGATCTCTTTTCCCACGGTCTTGGGCTGGGTAAAATCCATCACCGTGCCTGTCACCGCCGCGATCTCTCCGGTGGGAATAGCCCCCTCCACCACGGGAGTGTAATGGGACGCCAGCAGCTGCAGCTGGTGGCCCTCAATGCTACCGGACTTGTGCCCGTTCAGATTGAAATATGTATGGTTGGTAGGATTCAAAACAGTCTTCCTGTCACTGGTGCCATGATAGTGCAGGGACAATCCGTTGTTCTCATCCAGGGTATATGTCACCTGCAGCACTTTGTTGCCGGGAAATCCCATATTGCCGTCCGCGTCTCTGATGGTGAACGTGACACAGTCCTCTCCGGTCTGAGCCTCCCAGAGCTGCTTGTGATACCCCTTGTCCATATGACTGTGCAGGTTGTTGGGGCCGTCATTCACATCCAGGGCGTAGGAAACGCCGTCGATTTCAAAAGCAGCGCCGCCGATGCGATTGGCGCTGGGACCGATGGTTGCTCCAAAAAAGCTGCCGTTGTCCATATAATCCGCCGCACTGTCAAAGCCCAGCACCACATCCTCCAGTCGGCCCTCTCCATCCGGCACGTACAGGTTCACCAGGATCGCGCCCAGATCCGTCACCTCAGCCTTCATGCCATTTTGATTTTCCAGGGTGTAGAGGGTTGCCTCGTGCCCCTGGCCGTCCGTTCCAAAACTTCTTTTTGTAATAGATATTGCCATTTCTCTGTCCTCCTATTAGAGGTTCTTTAGAACCTCCATTCCGCATATTCCCTGCTGAACATTTTATATCTCAACGCGCCCCTCCAGCGCCCGCAGCAGCGTCACCTCGTCAATATACTCCAGGTCTCCGCCCACCGGTACGCCGCTGGCAATTCGTGTCACCCTGATTCCCGTAGGCTTGATAAGCTTGCTGATGTACATGGCCGTAGTCTCTCCCTCCAAACTGGAGTTGGTGGCAATAATGACCTCCTCCACATCCTCCCTCAGGCGTGACATCAGCTCCTTGAGCTTTATATCATTGGGGCCGATCCCAAGCATGGGAGAGATAGCGCCGTGCAGCACATGATAGACTCCTTCATATTTGCCGGTCTTTTCATAAGCCGCCATATCCCGGGTGTTTTCCACCACCATAATCAGCTGGTGATTGCGTTTCGTGTCGGCGCACACGGGACATATGTCTCTGTCTGTCAGGGTAAAGCATTCGCTGCAATATCTGACATTTTCCTTGGCCTCCAGGATTGTCTGCGCCAGCCGGTTCACTTTATCCTTGGGCATATTAATCAGATGAAAAGCCAGTCGCTGGGCTGATTTACCGCCGATACCCGGCAGCGCCGCCAGCTCCTCTATTAACTTGTTGATATGACCGCTGTACAGTTCCATCAGAACGGAAAACCTCCCAGGCCCCCGGTCATTTTGCCCATCAGCGCCTCGTTGGCCTCATCCGCCTGTTTCAGGGCCTCGTTGACAGCCGCCACGATCAGATCCTGCAGCATCTCAATATCATCGGGATCAACTACCTCCTGAGTCAGTTTCACCCGCAGCACTTCCTTTTTGCCGGACACGGCCGCCTCCACTGCGCCGCCGCCCACAGACGCTGTAAACTCCTTGGTCTCCAACTCCTTCTGCCCTTCCTCCATCTGGCGCTGCATACGCTGCGCCTGTTTCATCAGATTGTTCATATTACCCGGCATCATGCCGCCGGGATAACCTCCACGTTTTGCCATGGGTCCGTTCCTCCTATTCTTCCTCAATCTCCATATTAACGCCCGGTATTCCCTGGCGCAGATCGTAATAAGTCTCCTCTATCTCCTGCTCGTCTCCCGCCACCTGAATATTGACCTCCATCTCCTTGCCGATATAGTCTGCAATCAGGGTCTCTAACTGTTCCTTATTCTGGGGATGCTGGGTAAAGTAGTCCGACGCAACCCCGTCCTTAAGCACCAGCATCAGGTGACCATCTCCACCCAGACTGGGAACGGCCTCCTTCAGATATATTCTCATGGGATTCTCGGCATTGCCGACGATGGCCGGCCAGTGGCTGACTACCTCCCTCACGTCATCGGGAATGGCCTGGGGCCGCTGGGGCTTTTGCCTGGGGACTCCTCCTGCATCGGACGCTCCCGGAGTCTGCCCCGGCATATATCCTGCAGACGGTAATGCCACGCCTTTTTCCACCTTGTCCTCCACATCCCTGATCCGCTCCAGCAGCGCCTCCTGAGAGGTCTCCATGCCGGGCCTGCACAGCTTTATCAGGGCGATCTCTACCAGTATCCGTTTCTGACCGGCATACCGAATCTGTCCTGACAACTCCGAGAAAATGCGGATATAGCGGATAATACTGTTCATATCCACCATGTCTGCCTCCTCCTTCAACCGTGCCAGATTGTCCGAGGACATATCGATCACATCCTCCAGATTGTCCGAGGACTGCACCAGCATCAGATTCCGCAGATACCAGGTAAAATCGGTTACAAACTGGGTCAACTCCCTGCCCTGCATGACGATATCCTCCAGGAGCTGCACACAGCCCAGCACATCCCGCTCCAGCACACACCGCAGCAGGCGGCTGAACACCTCCGTGTCCACTGCGCCCAGCACGTCCAGCACCTTGTCATAGGTCAGCTCATTGCCCAGGTGAAATGCGACACACTGGTCCAGCAGACTCAGGGCGTCCCGCATGGAGCCGTCCGCCGCCTTAGCTATATAGCGCAGCGCTTTCTCCTCCACCTGCACCTGCTCAATCTCTGTCAGCTGCTGCATCCTGGCGGCAATAGTGTCAATGGTGATCCTCTTAAAATCATACCGCTGGCATCTGGACAATATCGTGATCGGCAGCTTGTGCACCTCCGTGGTGGCCAATATGAAAATCACATAGGACGGCGGTTCCTCCAGAGTCTTGAGCAATGCATTGAAAGCGCCTATGGACAACATATGCACCTCGTCAATGATATAGACCTTGTATTTGCCCTCCGCAGGGGAGTAGGAAACCTCCTCCACGATCTCCCTGATATTGTCCACGCCGTTGTTGGAGGCGGCGTCAATCTCAATTACATTCATGCTGGCGCCCGCCGCAATGGCACGGCAGATGGCGCATTCCCCGCAGGGACCGTCCTGGGTAGGATTTTCACAGTTTACTGTCCGGGCAAAAATCTTGGCGACACTGGTTTTGCCTGTCCCCCTGGTTCCGGTAAACAGATACGCGTGTCCGATACGGCCCGCCCGTATCTGATTTTTCAGGGTTGTCACAATATGATCCTGCCCCTTCACATCCGCAAAAGTGCTGGGGCGAAATTTTCGATACAGCGCTGTATATGACATCTGCCTAATCTCCAAAGCTGATTCCCAGCAGCTTGGCCTCCTGTACAATGGTGGCGTCCGGCGACACCATCTTCAGCTTGCCCGCAACTTCCTCCAGAGGAACCCGCACGACCTCACGGTTTTTATAACCCACCATAAAACCATACTGGCCGTCCAGAATCATCCGGCCCGCCTCTGCGCCCAGACGGCTGGCAAACACTCTGTCATAAGGGCAGGGACTGCCGCCCCTCTGCATATGGCCGGGCACGGTCACGCGGACCTCGCGCCCTGTCTTTTCCTGTATCTTGGACGCCACCTCGTAAGAGACAGAAGGGTAAGGGTACTTTTCCATCTTTTTCCTGTATTCCTTCTTGGAGAGCTTGGCATCTTCTTTGGAGATAGCGCCCTCGGCCACAGCAATGATGGTAAAGCGGCTGCCGTTCTTGTCCCTCTCCTCAATCTTGTCAACCACCTTGTCGATGTCATAGGGAATCTCCGGCAACAGAATAATATCCGCACCGCCGGCCATGCCCGCATTCAGCGTCAGCCATCCCACCTTGTGGCCCATGACCTCCACGATGAATACCCGCCCGTGGGATGCAGCCGTGGTGTGAATGCAGTCGATGGCATCCGTGGCAATGTTCACGGCGCTCTGGAAACCAAAAGTCATGTCTGTGCCCCATAAGTCATTATCGATGGTCTTGGGCAGAGTCACCACGTTCAGCCCCTCCTCCCTCAGCAGGTTGGCTGTCTTATGGGTGCCGTTACCGCCCAGGATCACCAGGCAGTCCAGCTGCAGCTTGTGATAGGTCTGTTTCATGGCTTCCACCTTGTCCACGCCGTTTTTATCCGGCTCATGGATGGTCTTGAAGGGAGTCCGAGAAGTACCCAAAATCGTGCCGCCCTTGGTCAGAATGCCGGAAAAGTCTCTGCCCGTCAGCATCTGGAAATTGCTGTAGATCAATCCCTTGTAGCCGTCGATGAAACCATAGATCTCCACCTTTTCCTCGGAATTCACCAGGGTTTTCACAACGCCTCTCATGGCGGCATTCAGCGCCTGACAGTCGCCGCCGCTTGTCAACATACCGATTCTCTTCATATCCCATTCCTCCATTTTACGATTGCTTGTGCCGCTCTGCTGCGGTTCAACAAAATAATTATACCCCAAATCCTTCTCTCGAACAAGACTTAATGGAAAAATATCACTTGCCAAACGGTTCATTATACTATAAAATAGGTAAGGTAATACAGGGAGCCGTATCGAAGCGGTCATAACGGGGCGCACTCGAAATGCGTTAGCCCTCCGGGGCACGAGGGTTCGAATCCCTCCGGCTCCGCACACAAAAACAGCTGCATGACAGTAATGTCATACAGCTGTTTGCTTTTGTTTCAAATCACCAGTACGGTTCCCACTCTCTGCTCATTCTGATCAGGGCCTCCATGTAGAAATAGTCCCCCCAGGAATTGCACTCGTCCACACCGCAGTGATCGCAGGTGTTGTAGGGAGAGTGGTTGGAGTAGGTGCTGTGGAGCACCAGACCGTTGGACATTCGGGCGTCCTTCACCGCATAACTGTCGTACAGGGATTTCATGATCTGCCCGGCGATCCTGCGGTAATGATCCACGTCCTCCGGCTCCAGATACTTTATCATCTCCAACATGCCGCAGACGGCGATGGAGGCGGAGGAGGAATCCCTGGGCTGGTCGTCTCCGTCCGTAAACTCCAAATCCCAGTAGGGTACCAAATCTTTCGGCAAATGGGTCAGAAAATATTCCGTGACATGTCTGAATAAGTCAATGTATTCCTTCCAGCCCGTGTACTTATAGGCCAGCGCCAGACCGTAGACGCCCCATGCCTGCCCTCTGGCCCAGGCCGAACCATCCCTGTATCCCTGACAGGTCGCGCCGTGGTCCGGCGCTCCCGTCTCCCGGTCAAAGAAAAAGGTATGCCATGTGGAGTAGTCCTCCCGTATCACGTTGGCTACCGCCGTGTGAATATGTTTTTCCGCGATCTCACGGTATATAGTGTTCCCTGTCTCCTCCGACGCCCAGTAGAGCAGAGGCAGATTCAGCAGGCAATCGATAATCAGCCGATAGTTCTCCGGCGCATCCATGGAACCCCAGGCCTGTATAAACTCACCCACGGGTTGATACCTGGTGATGAGCTGGTCAGCCGCCATGATTGCCGCCTGTCTTCCCTCCTGACTGCCAGTCAGCTTGTAGCTCGCCACACAGGAGGGGGAATACAGAAAGCCCATATCGTGATGATCCACCTCTATCTTGTTTTCAATGCGGTTTAAAAAGCTCCGAATCTGTGTCTCACCGGCGTCGCGCAGCCTCTTGTCCCGAGTGTGCTCGTAGGCCAGCCATATCTCTCCCGTCCAGAACCCACAGGTCCAATAGTTATTCTCTATGGGGCGATAAAATCCATCTTCGCTGTACGCATTTTGAAACCGCTCCGTAAATTTCGGCAGATTCCCTATGATCTGCCCTCCGCAGAAATCCAATGCCGCCCTAATCTCCTCCCTGCTTATCTCGGGATAGTTTTCAAATGTAATCATTGATGCGCCTCCGTTTCTCACAACACTTTTCTTACTCTTTTAGACCTGTGACAGCCACCCCTTCACAAAAGTCGAAAGTGCAGTTGTGCAAAAGAATAAGTTGGAAAAAGTGACTACTATAGTTAAGTATACCGTATTCCACATGATCTTTGCAAAGGAAATTTAGAGCTATTTTATTGCTTCGCAGCTCTGCGGAGTGCTATAATCTATCTGAAAGACAATCCTGTTCGTCACACTTTCTTGATGTAAAACTCTAAACAGCAGACTCCCGTACAGCGCACCGTGATCCCCTATCTGGAGGAACATTGTCGGTGGATGGGACAGAAGTGGGAGGTCATATGGAATATAAATACTGTGAGGACGAGAATTTTGAGGATTTGTCCAGCGGCCGGGTGATATATGGGACATCGGGAGCGCCCAATTTTCCGGTTCGGCTGGGCAATGAGATATACAGGAGATGTACGGCGCTTTTTCCGGGCAAAGAGAGCTTTACGGTGTATGATCCCTGCTGCGGGGGCGGATATCTGCTGACCGTGCTGGGTTTTTGCAATCACAATATCGGCAGAATCATGGCCAGCGATGTCAGCGACAGGATGGTTTCTGTTGCCGCCAAAAACCTGGCCCTATTGACACGCCAGGGACTGGATGAACGGGAGCGGGAATTGACCGACTTAATCCGGCAGTATGGAAAAAGCTCCCACCTGGAGGCTGTCGAAAGTCTCCGCCGTCTGCGAAACCGCCTTGTCCGCAATGTGGAGAGCACCGCGTTTACTGCGGACTGCACCCGGACGCTCCCCCTGGCCGATGCGCCGGATATCATAATAACAGACGTGCCCTACGGCAATCTGGTGGCGTGGGTGGGCGGCGAAAAAGATTCCCTGCAGGCAATGTACCGGCAGCTCGCCACGGCTGCCCATTCGGACACCGTTCTTGCCGTCATAATGGATAAGAAACAGCGGTATCAGGGAGTTTCATGGAACAGGCTGGAGAGACACGTCATCGGAAAGAGGAAATTTGAGATATACCGCCTGGCGAAAACGGACTAAAAACCCCCTGACTGTCTTGCGACAGCCAGGGGTCTAAAATCTATTGTGTGATAATATCACATTTTATATCAGAACCTGTAAAAACACAGATATTACCAATATCACTATGGATACGCCCGCCAGCACGAAAGTGGCGATGGCAAAGCCCTTGTTCTTGGTCTTTATGCCGCATGCCGCAAAATAGAATTCCAACATATACAGCAAAATACCGAACGTATATCCTACGAAAGAAAGTATCAAGCCTATAATGGATATCACAAAGCCCCAAATGGCAAGCTTTTCATGACTTTTGTTAGCGGCATTGGTAAAATCCTCATAGTTGCTGGGAACCGGCTGTCCTGTGGGGCCTCCGCCGGCATAAGGCTGTGCATTGTAAGATGCGTTCGGGTCTGTGCCGAACGGCTGTGATCCATCCGATCCCATAGGCGCATTGTAGGAAGACAGAGTCTGGAACAGCGGTGCCAGAGCCGACTTATACGCAGATTTCGGCACGGAACCGGCGAAACTGTCATCCAGCAGATAGGGCTTTTTGTATTTGCCCAGATATGCGTTGATTGTCACCATTCCGGGCTGTATGTAAAACTCGAACAGCCGCCTGCCGATGACGGGATCGTAATATTGATAGTAGTAGTTGCCATCCTTCTCTTTCAAGTCAAACCCGTTGGCGCCCAGCCAGTTCATAATGGTCTGTTGGGCCAGATTCGGGTCCACATTGATGGGAAATTGATATGTGCTCTTTCCTTTTTTCATACTTACCTCTCTCCTGCATTGCCATGCTTGCGATACTGCGTTAATCAGTATTTGAAACGTTAGTTTCAAACATGCGTCCCTTTCTGTATAGTCCAATGATGAATGAATTGTAACATGGACGTTTCCGGCTCGTCAAGACCAATCACAAAATATTCTGTTTCTGAGAGGACTGCTTTACTGCGGCCGCCCTCCCTGCAGCGCCAACAGGATCCGGCTCTCGCGCAGGGTCTTGCTCTGGTCGTAGTCATACTCTATGGTCTGAATGCTGACATGGGGATACCGCCGGTGGAGCTTTTGCAGAATTCCCCGCTCGCACACATGGCTGACCAGACAGCCAAAGGGGTGCAGAATCAACACGCTCTCGCAGCCCTTTTCCACATACTGCACCGCCTCCGCAGCAATGAGCCAACCGTCGCCGGTGTTGCAGCCATAGTCAAGAATATCCGCAGTCTTCTCCTTCAGCTCCTCAAATCCCATGTCTGTCTCAAAGCGCCCGCTCTGCGCAACACAGTCGAACATCTCCCTCTGCACTGTACACAGATAGCGCAGCACTGCGTCATATAACTTTTTCTCCGCCTTGCTGCGGCCCGGTTTCCCCGCTCCATACCGCTGTGCCTTGTAACTCTCCGTGTCCACCAGATAGATGCAGTAGTTGATGAATCCGCCGGTGTAAGGTTCCCAGCCGTGTTCCAGAACAAAGCGCTCAATGTCGTCATTGCCCAGTCTGGAAAACTTCATGTAAATCTCCCCGGTGATTCCCACCCGCCGCTCTCTCTTCTGCCGCACCGGAATCTCCAGAAAACGCTCTATAGCGTAGCGGTATCCCAAAGTCCGGGATTTCCGCCCATTCCTATTCTTCAAAATGGCCTCGCACAGTTTCTCCTCCACCTCGGCCCGCACCCGGTCTGTCTCTCCGGGCACAGTCTCATAGGGCTTTGTCTGCTGATACAGGCACATAATCAGGTCTCCGTAACACACCGCCGCAATGGCGCCAAACAGCAGCCTTGGAGTGATGCGGAATCCGGAATGCTTTTCCTCGCCGTGAAAATTCAGGGAGATAACCGGAATATCGTCATACCCCTCCATGCCCTGACAGTGTTTCTTGTACAAAATGCGCTGAAGAAGATTGTAGATATTCCCCGCTCTACAAGCGCCCCCTGCCTGCGGCTCCATAAAAGCCACTTCCTTAGGCCCGCGCTCCCCGCTCTCCAGATATTCCATAAACTGGGCAATAATGAGCACCGTGGGATAGCAGTAGTCATTGCTGATATAGCGCAGTGCCTGGGACCTGTCCCGCACCGGATTTTTCAGCACCTCAAAGGAGTAACCATCCGCCCGGAAAGCCGCCTCCAGAAACACATTGTGGTACTCAAGCATCTCGCACAGCAAGATCGTTCGGGTGCTTTTGTCCCGCCTTGTGAAGTTTTTTTGTACGCTGTGGGGTTCGCTCATGCCGCGCTCTCCATCCGCCTAATCCTCATTGATCTTCAGCAGCAGGTCGCCGCCGTCAAAGACTGTGTTTTCTTGCTCCGCACCGACCGGCACATATTCGCCCGCACGAATATTGATATCATAGGTGGAATTCCTGCTCCTGATTGTCGCGGACTTGTCCATGGAACCAACGCCCCACACACGACTGCCCTCGCTCTTCAGTTCCAGGCGGCACTCCTGTGTCAACACGGTCAGACCGCCTCCTGCGTTACCCACCAGACCCACATTCTGTCCGTTGAGCTTTACCGCGACCTTGCCGGACTCTATATGAATCATACCTCCGGTCTGTTCCACACTGCCTACGCCGCAGAGACGGCTGCCGGAACCCATGATGTCCACACTGGAATTGGCGATATGAATATTCTGATCACCCTCCAGGCAGCCAATGCCCACACCTATGCCAGCATTGTAATCCAGTTTGAGTCGGCAGTCCTGAATCTCTATGGGCAGCGCGCCCGTGTAGCAGCCGATACCGATTCCCTTTTCGCTGGCCATGTGGACCTCTACGGTTCCCCTGACGATCTGCACGCCCTTGCCCTGCCGGTAAACGCCGCCGCCCAGAGCAACGCACTCATTGCCCTCCGCGCGAAGAACCAGATTTCCCGAGGAGGCCCACCGGATCTCTCCCACCCCAACGTTGCAGGAATTGCCGATGCCATAGCACTGTATCTCCTGGGCCTCCACTCTCAGATTGCCCCTTCCCTCCAGAGCAAGACTGCTGCTCTCCGGCACACGAATACCTATTTTGTCCAGCTGGTTGTCTCCCTCCAATTGGATTGTAAGTCTGACATTTTCTCCTATATCGATACAGGGCAGACCTGCCACACTCTCCAGATGTACATTGCGCAGCGTCAGATCGCAGCAGCTGCCGTCCTTGATCTTGATGGTCATACCCGCCGCATAGCCCGCATTCCCCACCAGCGTAAACTTCTGGTCCGCCAGCAGAATACCGGTATACTGTTCCAGAGCCAGACGCATCAGCGGCAGCTCCTTCTCCTCCGTCACCATAAATATTTTCCGATTGGGCTGTCCCGTGGTGTCTATGTTGGCATTGACGATCTCGCTCTTGATCTCCGGTCTGAGCTGCTGAATAATCTCCGCGGAGGGTCTCGCCGTGTAAAAACCCTGAATCAGGTCTGCGCCCATCTGAATTACCGCCTTTAGCTCGGCGGCTGTCTCCACGCCCTCCGCCAGCGCCAGAAAACCGTTCTCATGGGCAAACCCGATAATGCTCTTCACAAAATGCTGTTTCTTGGGCTCCTCCTGAATATTAGTTATCAGAAGTCTGTCAATTTTCAGGCAGTTGGGCACATAGCGAAGCAGACTGGAGGTGTTGGAATACCCTGTCCCATAATCGTCTATGGCAATGCCGAATCCTGCCTCCGCGCTCCTCTGCAGCAGCACCTCCAGCTCTGTGTCGTCCAACTCCGACTGCTCGATAACCTCTACCATCATCTGCCGCAGTATATCCCCGTACTCCCGGCGCAGCTTTTCATAGTCCGCCGTATCCAGCTGATAGCCGGGAATGCTGTTGACAAATATCTTTTTGTCCCCAAACTGCTCCCGCTTCGCCGCCACTGTCGCCAGTACATTGCCAAAGGTGGCCAACTCCACATCGTAGAGTCGGCTGCATTTAGTTGCATATTTCATAATCACATAGGGCGACACACTGTCACCCTCCCCAGCCCGCATCAGCGCCTCATAGCCAAATATATCCCCCGTTCTGGCGTCCACGATAGGCTGGAACACATAATTGAACAGATTCCCGTCCAGAATCTCGTTCACTATACTCTCCTCCGCAGGGTCAAAATCCCGCTCTTTCACTACCTCTCTGATGGCTGAAAGGGCCCGGCGACGGTTATTCTTTACAATCCGTTTCTGGGTGAAAGCATTGTCCAACGCCTCCTGCATTTTCAACTCCGGACTCGGCTCCAGCACAAGATGGGAGTAGTTGATTGCCAGACTGTATTCCTTGTCAGAAAGGCGATTGTAGTTGTCCAATCTACCGTTAATGGCGTGCGTAAGGCTGTCCACGGTCTGCTCCGCGTCCCCGACGATGCGCATGACAATCACAAACTCGTCCCCGCCCAGACGAGCGGCGATCTCATGCTCCGACAGACTGTCCTTAATAAGCTCGGCCAGGGTCTGTATGGCCACATCCCCCTCCGAATGCCCATATATGTCGTTGATATTGCCCAGCTTTTCCAGGTCCACACTGATCAGCAGCAGCTTTTCTCCGCTCTCCAGGCAGACTTCCTTCCATTTTTCCATCTGCTCCAGAATGCCCTGCTGGCTGTACATTCCTGTCACCATATCCCGCCGCATCAAATTAAGAATTCCTGTCAAGCCCTCGCTCTCCGCCCTGCTGCCGTCCAGCTCCAGCCTGCGGCGATGCCAGCTCTCACCCTTGAAAGTATACGCCTTTGACGTTTCCTCCGTCACATCCTGGAAACCGGCCGCCAGATAACAGGTGTAGGCCCGGGTGTTGTTCTCAAACACGGCCAGGCTTACCTTTTCCGCCCCCATAAAAGTCATGGCATATTTTGCCGCCAGCTGCACCAGCTCTCTGCCGCAGCCCTTCCCTCTTCTGCCCGGGTCCACAATCACAAAGCCCAGACGGACGTCCTTTTCCTCCCGGTCCATATAGAACAGGGTCAGATGCCCGGCTATGCCGTTCTCGTCCACTGCCGTCATGGGATACAGACCCTCCGTTGCCCGGTAATGATCGTTCATGTCGTCGGCGCTGATGGGATAGTTTTCATATCTTCCACCGCACCACTGGTGAAAAGACCGCTCATCTCCCAGCCATCCCACAATGGTTTCCGCATCTGCACTCTTATAGGGCCTCAGTCTCAGCATACTTACCTCTTTCCTGTATACCGCATGCCACTCTGCGATATTACTTCAATCAGCTTTCTCCGTTTCGTGTATGTTTTGGTGCCATTAGCTCTTGCTCTGTTCAAACTGTTTCAGCGCGCCTCCGAACTTCTCAATGCTTACCGCCGGGCTGTAAAAATATCCCTGATAGAAGGAACATCCCATCTCCTCCAGCGCCTTCTGCACCTGACGGTTTTCCGTGTACTCGGCTATCACCTGTACCCCCAGAGACTTTGCCAGGGCGGTGATGGAATTGAGGATTTCTCTCTCGTTGCCCGGACCGAAAATGTTTTTCACCAGGTTGCCATCCAGCTTGATAATGTCAAAGTAGTTCTTCTTCAGATATTTGATGGAGGTACTGCCCATGGAAAAATCGTCGATAGCAAGCATATATCCCAACTCATGCAGCTGCCTCAGCACCTCGTCCATCTCTTCTACATCCATGCAGGACTGCTCTGTGACTTCGATGCAGATATCCACCAGATCCCTGTTCCACCAGATATTGATCAGCTCCATGTAATCCATGAATTCCTCGGTCTGCATGGTCTCCGGAGTCACGTTGATGGACACCTTTACCTTGTGCCCCACCGCCTTCTGCACATTCTCCGCATCCTTCACCACATAACTCAGAACGTATTTTTCCAGATCCCACAGATAATCCATCTCCTTGGCAAGCTGCAGCACCAACGGCGGATAGATATCTCCGTATTTCTCCGTCCCAAAACGCAGCAGCGCCTCGGCGCCTATACACTCGTCCTTTTCATTGTACTGGGGCTGATAGAAAATCTTCACCTCACCGGCACGAAGGCTGCGGTTCAGCTCCTGAGCAATCCTGCGGGAGATCGCGCCGATATCGTCTCTCTGGCGCGTCAGTTCCAGCGTGCGTCCCGCATGCTCCATCTTTCTCATATATTCGGCCACCTGCCGCAGCTGATCCTGCAGATGGTGATGCTGCCAGGTGTCATACATTTTCAGAAAAGGCAGGTAGATCAGCGTACTTATCACCATATTGACAAGCTGCAAAATGCTCCCTGCCACCGAGCCGGTAGCTATGTAGCCGCTCAGAATCACCGGCGTAATCCACTCCACCTCCCTGACAGGTATGGGTACAATACCCAGACGCATGGCCGCCCAGGAATCCAGCAGACAAACCATCGGCGCCAGCAGGAAGGGCAGCAGGAAAATAGGATTCAGGGCGACCGGAATTCCAAAGATCATAATCTCGTTGATATTGCAGAGTACCAAGGGGGTGGACAGCTTGGCCAGGCTCCGGTTCTCTCTGTTTTTGCTAAAGATCAGTATGCACAGGAACAATCCCATCAGACAGCCGCAGCCGCCCATCAGAACGAACACATCGAAGAAGGTTTTGGACAAAATCTCCGTGGCCTGGCCTCCCGACGCCACTGCGGCCTCATTGATCTCGATGGCCGGCTGAAACAGCCTCTGGGTCATCGGCTCCAACACATCGCTGCCATGTATGCAGAAGAACCACAACAAGCTGCTAAGCAGCACAAAGACTATTCCACTGCCCAGATTCCGCCCCATGCTGCCGACAAGCAGGTTTATCCCCATAGAGAACAGTTCGTTGAAATTGTCGGCAGGCGTCAGGAGCGCTATCAGTTGGTTGATCAGACTGAATACGGCCACCGTACAGAAAATCGCGGGCAGACTTGCCACAATCTCCTGAAAATCCAGATCATTTCCATAGAGGTTCCCGTCTTTTTTTCTAAACAGTCTGGAAAAGCGGTCATACAGCTCCGCGGCCAGAACAGCCGTGACAATCGCCGTAAACATGCCCTTTACACCCAGGCTGCCGTGTTCCACCGCCAACTCCAGGCCGCCGGTTAAAATGACAAAGCCCGCCATGGCAATCGGCGCTCCCAGCAGAACATTGACCCTCTTTCCTTTTTTCTCCAGACTTTTGACACAGATCAGCATGGACATAATCAGGGAAAGAATGCCGAAAGTGGCGTTGTGTATCAGCGCCGCCACATCTCTGACGAACCGCAGCGGCGCAAAGTCCAGCCCTGTCATATCCAGCAGCGTCTGCACGATCAGCGCCACGGAACCGGCCAGAATCACCGGTATCGTCATAATAAAGGCGGAGCGGATATTCGCAAGCAGACTGCAGTTCTCCAGCTTATCCCAAAAAGCAACCCATTTCTTCTTCTGCATATTAACTATCCCCCTGTTTTATCTAATAATCCCCATGCATATCGCGGACTATGTCTGCGATATTGCACAAATAGGAAATTTCCCTATTGTAAATAGTATAACACATCTTTCGACAAAAGAACACCATCTTTTACAGCTTACTGAAGGCCAAAATCAATAGAATTATCCCTCCCAGCCATCCCAGCGACATGCGCAGTTTGCGAGACAGCCTTTCCCCCAGCCAGGAACCCAGCGTCAGGGTGAGCTGATTGACAATCAGCGAGGCCGCCACAACCGCCGCGGCGCTGGCCTGGCCCATGGCCGCTCCAAAGCCTGCCGCCGCCCCGTCCAGGGAGAGCGCCAGAGCCAGAGAGGCTGCCTCCGCCGCCGAAATTGTTTTGGAGTGATCCAGGTCTACAGCCGCGGGATCCGCATATACATGTAATACAAAGCGCAGACTGAAAAGCGAGAATCCGAGCTGGCCATCCAGGTTCCCGTACCTGCGGATGGCCCACCGGGTGATTCCGTCCAGCAGTTTCACCAGCCCCAGAGCGAACAGTACGCCAAAGCACAGCCCCTTGCGCAGACCGGGGGACAACAGCAGAGCGGCCAGACTGCCCAGTCCGAGGGACAATCCCACGATGGCACTGCAGATCAGATTAATCACCAGGGCAGAGCGCCAGGGCAAACGGATCTGCCGGGTTCCGTAGGCAAAGCCCGCCGCAAAGGCATCCACGGACAGCGCAAACGCTATTGCGGCCGCCTCCAACACTATTTTTAGAGTTTCCAAGAATATCACCACCTGCAGAACATATGACTCACTAGCATAATATTCCTGTTTTTCTCTATAGGTTCCCTGTATCTTCTCACACCAACTCTCATGTCGCAGTTTCTGCTGCGACTCAAATCAGGATGAAAAATGCCTGTTTTCAGGCATTTTTCAAGTGTGAGATTAGAAGTTCTTTGCGAAATGCCCTCTGGCATGAGTAATTAGAACTTCTTCTCACACTATGCCCCTGAGCGCCGTCTGGGGAACATACCTCGCCGCCCGCTCCCGCATTTCCTCCAGTTCCTCACGCTCGTAAGACGCAAAACCCGGCTGCATCACCTGTTCGCTGTCGCGGTAGCTCTGCAGATAGTAGGCTCTGCAGCCCCGCAGCCACTGCCCGATGGCCGTAAATTCCTCCGGGCTGTGAAGGCCCTTCACCACCGTGGTGCGGAATTCATAGGGTATCCGGGAATTTTTCAGCAGATCCACGCTTTCCTCTATGAGAGAAAGTTCCACATCCGGCAGTCCACAGGCGATCCCATAGCGCTCCCGGGAAGCCTTGATATCCATAGCCACATAGTCCAGCGCCCCCTCCTCCAGCATCTGTCTCAGCACCTCGGGGCGATAGCCGTTGGTATCCAGTTTTACCAGATAGCCCAGTTCCCTGACCCGGCGCACAAAGTCCCCCAGCTGCGCCTGTAGCGTAGGCTCTCCCCCGGTGATGCAGACTCCTTCCAGAATACCCTTTCTCTTTTCCAGAAAATCCAGCACCTCCCGCTCCGAAATCGCTGGCTGGCTGCCCGGCTCCAGCACCAGGCCGCTGTTCTGGCAGAAGGGGCAGCGCATATTACAGCCTCCGGTAAACAGGGTGGCCGCCACATGCCCCGGATAATCCAGAAGTGTAGTCTTGTTCATACCGCAAAAATACATGGGGCCTCCTTTCAGACAACAGGACAGGTCTCCCGGCCGTCTTGACGGTTTATGGGTTGTGCGTTACAATACTTTCAGTATAAACATTTTTCTTGCAATACGCAAATATTTTATGGGAAAATGCGGAGGAGAGCCTATGGCCGGGATTGTCAGCGTACAGGAAAAATATATGAGGATGGCTCTGAAACTGGCGCGCAGGGCGCTGGAGCTGGGGGAGGTTCCCATAGGCTGCGTCATCGTCCACGAGGGAAAGGTTATCGGCCGGGGCTACAATCGGCGCAACACCGACAAAAATACCCTCGCCCACGCGGAGATCACCGCCATTGGAAAGGCAAGCAAAAAGCTCGGGGACTGGCGTTTGGAAGACTGCACCCTCTATGTAACCCTGGAGCCGTGCCAGATGTGCGCAGGCGCCATTGTCCAGGCCCGGATTCCCGAGGTGGTCATGGGCTGCATGAACCCCAAGGCCGGCTGCGGCGGCTCCATACTGAACATTCTGGAGATGCCGCAGTTCAATCACCAGGTCGCCGTGACCCGCGGGGTGCTGGAGGCGGAGTGCAGCGGAGTCCTGAAAGAATTCTTCACCCGGCTGCGCGTCCGCAACAAGCAGGAAAAAGCCGCTAAAATCACTTCTTCCGAAACACCGACTTAGGCTGTTTGCACACGGGGCAGACATAATCCTCCGGCAGTTCTTCAAAAGGGACCTCCCCCTGGTATTCATAGCCGCATACACCGCACACATAGGTGGCATTCTTCTCATTCTGCGGCTCCTCCGCAATGTATGTGGGAGCGGTTTTTGGACTCTTCCCCTTGATTACACTGTGATAGTAGGCGTAGGTCATGGGATCGTCCTCTCTCAGAATGTCCGCGTCCACCACTTTTCCCAGAAACACGGTGTGGCTGCTCGTCTCAAGCTTGTCCACCACCTCGCATACGATATAAGCGCAGGCGTCGGGAATCACCGGCATATATCCCCTGATCTCCGGCTTGATCTGATCGAATTTGTTGTTGTCCCGGCCACTCTGAAATCCAAATACACCGATGGTTCCGGGATCGGAATGCTCCCCCAATATGGAAATTGCAAATTTCCCCAGTTTTTGAATGCATACATTTGTGTAATTGTCGTGGTTTATGCTCACCGCGATCGTAGCCGGGTCGGAGGTGACCTGCATGGCGCTGTTCGCAACGCAGCCCGTGGCCCTGCCCTCGTCCCAGGTGCTGACTACATATACTCCGTAGGATAACTGTCTGAATGCGTTTTTGTTCATTTCTTTCCCCTCTCTTTCTCGACTGATAAACTATAGGATATACAGCTTAAGTATAAATAATCCTCGTTTTAACTGCAAGAGATAATTTTGCCATCCCACACATTTTTCTTGACAAAGCTCCTGTAAAACGCTACACTATAAAAGCCGTATATCGTGGGAACAACCGTGGATCAGGTGTTGAAGTCCGGTCTCACGCAATGGGAATCTACGAACCGTGTCAGGTTGGGAACAAAGCAGCACTAAGTAGAACCTCTCATGTGCCGTGAGAGCGCCGGGCGGAGCCTGTGATGCGGCCTGCGGTATGCGGTCTTGTCATTCTACCGAAGGGAGAGTATCAGCAATGTCTCACCTCCACCTTTCCGAACAAACCAATCAAAATATACTGCGGCATTTTACATCCTGTACCCTCTGCCCCCGCCAGTGCCGGGTCAACCGTCTGGCAGGAGAAAAGGGTTACTGTGGCCAGACGGCGCAGCTGCGAGCTGCTCGGGCAGCGCTGCACATGTGGGAAGAGCCTTGTATTTCCGGCGCTGTCGGCTCCGGAACTGTTTTTTTCAGCGGCTGCAATCTCCGCTGTGTCTATTGCCAGAACCATGATATTGCCATGGGAGAGACCGGCAGGGAAATATCCGTGGAACGCCTGGCGGATATTTTTCTGGAATTGCAGCAAAAAGGAGCCGCCAACATCAATCTGGTGACTCCCACTCATTATATTCCACTGATTGCCGGCGCTTTGGAGCTGGCCCGCCTCGGCGGACTCTCCCTTCCCGTTGTCTATAACTGCGGCGGCTATGAGTCCGTGGATGCGCTGAATATGCTGGACGGACTGGTGGATATATACCTCCCCGATCTTAAGTATGTATCCTCCGAGCTGAGCGCCAAATACTCCCACGCCGGTGATTATTTCGAAAAGGCCAAATCGGCTTTGGCCGAAATGTTCCGTCAGAGCGGCCTTCCGGAGTTTTACCGCCCGCAGCGGGAAACGTTCTCGCCATCCAATCCCGCGGCGGTGTATCCCGCGGACACGCTCCTGCTGCGCCGGGGAATGATTGTCCGCCATCTGGTACTGCCCGGTCAGGTACGCGACAGCAAAAAGGTTCTGCACTATCTCCATGACGCCTTCGAAAACGACATTTATGTCAGTGTCATGTGTCAGTACACGCCCCTGCCTCATGTGACAGATATATCGGAATTGAACCGTCGAGTCACAACCGAGGAATATCAGCGGGTGGTGGACTACTGCCTGCGGCTGGGCATGGAGAATGTGTATATTCAAGAGGGGGAGGCCGCGCAGGAGAGCTTTATCCCGCCCTTCGACCTGTCGGGCCTTTAGCTACAGCTCCACCCGAATCATATAGTACCCGAACTCTCCCTCCCGGGCAGGCTCCTGTCTGCACTCAAAACTTTCAAATCCGTACATGATTGCCACCTGCTTTTCCTTCTCAAAAAAGTTTCCCGGCACACCTATGTAATATTGATTTTTGTCTTTTTGTGACATGCGTGTCAGTATTAGGTGGTCATAATTGAAATACCCATGGAGCAGAAAACTGTTCTGCGCCAGCCGGTATGCGCTGGAGTGCAGAATTACAAAATCCTCCGGCCGCAGAGAGAGATACTCCCGCTCATCCTGAAAGGGACGTATATGAGGGTGGATCTTTTGGAGCTGCTGCCACTTGTCCTCGCTCATGGAGGTCATATGGGGAACTTTAAGTGCCTGGGGCCGCTCGAGCTGGCTCGGCTGCGCGAGCAGGTTTTGCTGCTCGGGCGAAATTTGCTGCGGCTGCGCCGCCCCGGCCTCCTCCGCAATATGCACCGCCGGGGTGAAAATCGCCTCTACGGGTTCCTCAACGTCCGATTCTCTCTCCTGAACTGCGTTCTCCTGCTCAGGCTCCGCTATATCGGCTTCCTCCGCCCTGACTGCGTTCTCCTGTTCAGGCTCCGCTATATCGGCTTCCTCCGCCCTGACTGCGTTCTCCCGCTCAGGCTCCGCCATGTCAGGTTCCTCCATCCCAACTGCGTTCTCCTGTTCAGGCTCCGCCATGTTCGGCTTAGGATTTTCCACCGTTCTCCACACACAGCGCAGACTCCGTCTGGGTGACAGCTGCACATATATCCGTTCCAGCTGCCCATAACTCAAATTCTCTCCCAGCTCCAGCGTTTCCCCTTCCCGTTCCCGATCTTTACATTCCCATCGAAAACTGCCGCTGCCCTGCCGGATCAGCACTGTTCCTGCCCGATGCTCGGCTCCACCGCCCTCCATCACCACCTCCGAGGTCACATCGTCTGTCTCATACAGATCTCTGATATGCATTTCCAGCAGTAGTCTGCTGCCTGTTACCGTTACCTTGACATATCCACAGTTGCGCTTTTTTTCTCCGTTTTCCAGATAATCTATATAGCGGATCTGCTTGTCATAATACATAAAAATCCCCCTTAATACACTTTCCTTTACTATAAGTGTATTAAGGGGTTGTCCCTTTTATTCCTACAGATTAATACTCTATGGAATCCAGATATTTCATGTAGCTTACCACCATCAGCGCAATCTTAAAAGTCAGCGCATCATCGAAATTCCGCAGATCCAGTCCTGTACTCTTCTGAATCTTCTCGATACGGTATACCAGCGTATTGCGATGTACGAATAGCTGCCTGGAAGTTTCCGACACATTCAGATTGTTCTCAAAAAACTTGTTGATTGTCGTCAGTGTCTCATCGTCCAGATCAATGGGCAGATTGTCACCGAATATCTCTTCGATAAAAATTCTGCACAGATTCACCGGCAGCTGATAGATCAGACGTCCGATGCCAAGCGTACTGTAGGCCACCACATTGCGCTCCGCATAGAAAATCTTTCCCACGTCCAGCGCCAGCTTGGCCTCCTTATAGGATTTGGATACGTCCTTCAGCTCCTGTACCACCGTGCCAAAAGCCACCCGCACATTCAACATGGCCTCCGCGTTCATCATAGCCACGATAGTATGTGCCACATCACATAGATTCTCATAGGTGGTTGCCTGATCCAGACTTTTAATCAAGATCACATTGCTCTCGTCTACCGCAGTAATGTAGTCCCCACTCTGGGAAGAAAACATTCCTTTCAGCAATTCCGTCACTATATTGTCCTTTTCCAGCCGCGTTTCTATCAGAAACACCGCCCTGGGAACAGTCACTTCCACATGCAGTTTTTTAGCGCGATTGTAAATATCCACTAAGAGCAGATTGTCCAACAGCAGATTCTGAAAAAAGTTATTTCTGTCAAAACGTTCCTTATATGCGATAGTCAGATTCTGAATCTGACACACGGCGATCTTGCCCACCATATACACATCATCCCCGGCTCCCCGGGCCACCAGTACATACAGCAGTTCCCCCTCGTCCAAGATCTTCAGCAGATGATGAGGGCCGATCACCTGGCTGTCAGCAGGAGATGCGGCAAATCCGCTTACCAGATGCCCCTGTATCTCCTTCATATCGGTAGTTGAGGCAATCACTGTAGCGGAAGGGTCATACACACACAGATCTACCTTGGTGATTGCTTTTAATTCGTCTATACTTGTCTGAATGATCTGACTTGATATCATATACTCCTCCCTATTTTATACTCACGAGCGAGTGGTTTTCAAAAATCTTAACGCTCGTCAGTATAAGTTCCGCAGCAGTCCTTTCAAAAAAAGAGGTGCTGGAAACCAGCACCTCTCTGGAAATCTTACTAGTTGGTAATGATCTGCTCGGTCTCTTTGTCAAATACATGAATCTTCTCAACATCCAGAGCGAACTTCACAGCATCACCGGGTCTTGCGGATGTACGGGAGTCTACTCTTGCAGTCATCGGGAATACATCCAGATCAAAGTACAAGTAAACTTCTGCACCTAACAGCTCGTAAACCTTGATGGTGGACTCAAATACGCTGTTGGGAGATGCCGCAACAAATGTATCGGAATCATACACATCCTCAGGACGGATACCAAAGGTAACTACCTTGCCGTCGTAACCGCCGTCGATAACCTTCTTGGACTTAGCGGGAGGCAGAGGAATGCTGTGGCCTGCGATCTCCAGATTTGCAACGTCGCCTTCTACCTTGACAGTCGCATCCAGGAAGTTCATCTGAGGAGATCCCATGAATCCTGCAACGAACAGGTTCTGAGGCTTCTCATACAGGTTCTGAGGGGTATCTACCTGCTGGATAACGCCGTCCTTCATAACGACGATTCTGGTACCCAGCGTCATAGCCTCGGTCTGGTCATGTGTAACGTAGATGATGGTGGTGCCCAGTCTCT
>CAYLIM010000047.1:0-25549 GCA_964383805.1 uncultured Acetatifactor sp. | reverse complement strand
CCAATATCCCCAGCCACACTGTGCAGAAAATCATTGGACTGCTGCCGGATCAGCTGCTGCAGACAGGCAGCGCATTGAATCTGTTCAACCTGTATTCTCTGGGCGGGCATATCCTGGGGGCGGTGCCGATCCTGCTGGTGGTTTACAGCGCGCTGACGGCGGTTCTGTGGCCCATGATCTACCGGGTATACCGAAAAAAAGAGATAGGCTGAAAATATTTTAAATTTTTTTAAATAAGGGCTTGACATAAATCTCGTATGTGATAACATATCTCATATACGAGATTTATTTTATTCAAGAAATGGAGGAATAGCAATGAGAGAAGCAATGGATTACATTCTGGACCTGAACGGCAACAAAATTATGATCGAGGCGGAGCAGAAACAGATGAAACAGAGTCTGGCAGATCAGTATGTGCGTATGCGCAAGGACATGAAACTGACGCAGGAGCAGGTATCCCGCCGCTCCGGCATTCCCAGATCCAATATCGCGCGTTTTGAGAGCGGCAGATACAATCCCTCTCTGGAGCTGATGGTGAAGATGGCGGCGGCCATGGGTTTGAAAGTGCAGATTCAGCTGGTGCCGGACAAGGAGGCCAAGGGCTGAGAACGGCTGCGCGGCGGAACTTAAAATAGAGAGGCGTTCATTATGTTGAAAGAGATGAAGTGGAATATGATGTTGTCGGCAGCGCTGTACATGGCGCTGGGGTTGATCCTGGTAATTTTTCCCGCTACCACCGCCCATACAGTCTGTTACCTGATAGCCGGGATTGCCATTGTGATCGGCATGGTAAATCTGGTGGTCTACTTTACCCGGAACATTACCCGGAACTACTACCGCAATGACTTTGTGACGGGGCTGATGCTCATGATCCTGGGTATTTTTGTGATATACAAGGTGAATCTGGTCATTGAGCTGGTGTCCTTTATTCTTGGCCTGTGTATTATTGTCAGCGGTCTGTTCAAGCTCCAGGGAGCGCTGGATGTGCAGCGCATGGGCGGCAATGCCGTGCTCATTCTGGGTGTGGCGGTGGTCAATGTGGTGATTGGTATTTTGATGGTGCTCAATCCCTTTGAATCGGCTCTGCTGTTGTACCGTCTGCTGGGTGCGGGTCTGCTGTTCAGCGGACTGACCGACATGGCCTCCACCCTGTATCTCTCCAAAAAGATGCACAGCTATGTGGAAAAATTAAGTGGTGCGGACGAGGCGATCAAGGTGACAGAGATTCAATCCGAGGAGGCCCTCCGGGAGAGCAGTCCGGAGAGCGCACCGCCGCAAGAACAGGAGAACAGCGCCGAGTAGACTTACGGCCTATCCCAACAGAAACGAACGCCGACACAGTTTCGACTGTATCGGCGTTCTCTATCATAAACAGTGCGCGTATATACCATGCGCGGCACTGCAATATTTAGTCGAAGCTGGTCAACACCGAAAACAGCACTGGCAGCTTCTTTTAGTATCAGTTCATCCGTTTGCTGATAGATACAGCATATCAGGAAAATGTGTCCAAAGTGTAGATGAATCCGAAATATTTCATGAAGAAAAAATAAAAAAAGCGGAAACACTTGCATTTGAAAAATTGGGGCTTGCATTTTGGACATATCGTGCTATAATAAAACACATGGAAGCATAGCTCAGCCGGGATGAGCGTTCGCCTCACACGCGAAAGGTCAGGAGTTCGAGCCTCCTTGCTTCCATTTTTCACTGCCTGCGATTTTAATGATTTAAAGTGTGAAACTTTAAAGCGTTAAAACCAAAGGGCGATGTGATGGCATCTGGCCAAACAGGTGCAAGACTCAAACAGAAAGGAATGGTTGTAGACATGAGCAGAGAGAGACAGGGCAGTCTGGTATCCTTCCGCCCGGATATCAAGGTAGTTGATTGTACACTACGGGACGGAGGACTGGTGAACAATTTCCGTTTTTCGGATGAGTTTGTAAAGGATTTGTATCTGGCCAATATCAAGGCCGGTGTGGACTATATGGAGTTTGGCTACAAGGCATCCAAGGAGATATTCAAGCAGGAGGACTTCGGCAAGTGGAAGTTCTGCGATGAGAAGGATATCCGGGAGATCGTGGGGGACAACAAAACGGATATGAAGATTTCCGTCATGGCCGATGTGGGACGGACCGATTATAAGAAGGACATTTTAAACCGCAAGGACAGCGTGATTGACCTGGTGCGTGTGGCAACCTATATCAATACGATCCCGGCGGCCATAGAGATGCTGGAGGACGCCAAAAAGAAAGGCTATGAAACCACTGTCAATATTATGGCGGTATCCAAGGTGAGCGACGTGGATCTGGACGGCGGTCTGGAGCTGCTGGCCCAGAGCAGTGTGGATGTGATCTACCTGGTGGACAGCTTTGGCGCTTTCTATCCGGAGCAGGTGGAGCGGCTGACGGACAAGTATCTGGACATTGCGGCCAAATACGGCAAGAAAGTGGGCATGCATGCTCACAACAATCAGCAGCTGGCCTTCGCCAACACCATAGAGAGTCTCTCCCGGGGGGCAAGCTATCTGGATGCCACCGTGAGCGGTATGGGAAGAGGAGCGGGCAACTGCTATATGGAGCTGCTGCTGAGTTTCCTGCGCAATCCCAAATACAACAAGATTGCGATTATGAATTTTATCGAAAAGCATATCGGCAAGCTGAAGGAGGAAGGCGCTGTGTGGGGCTATGACATCCCCTATCTGCTGACCGGCACTTTGAATTGCCATCCCTCCTCCGCAATCCAGTTTATCAAGGAAAAGAGAACGGATTATGCCATGTTTTATCAGGATTTGATTGACAGCGCCCTGTAAAAGAATGGACAATGTAAGCCCCCTCCGGTATGTGGAAGGGGCTTTTGGCTGGGAAAAAGTGTGCAGAGGGCAATTCAATGTATATGGAGAATATTACAAACATCAGGAAAAAAGTATGTCTGGCACTAGTTATGCTATTGGTTGCAACGTTTGTTCTGTCCGCCTGCGGGAAACAGAACAGCGAAGAAACGCCGGAAATGGCTTTTGGCGTAGACCTTATCCAGGAACTGACCGTTCAGTCCCCAGAGCAGGTGGTCTGTGGGGCGGACGGCGCATGGGCGATCACTGCTCAGAAAAATGCTCCGATTTATTATCTTGCGTATGAATCTGAAACAGTGGGAATAGAGACGGTGGAGTGGCAGCAGGAGGAGGGAGAAAGTCTTATCAATATAGCGGAGCAAAGCGGAACGCTATATGCGGAGGTTCAAAGCGCGGACGGGGATACCCTCACGATTCGAAAATACGGCCTGGGCGGCTGGTGGAATAAGGTTATGGATATAGAGGCGGAAGATAGGGGATGGCGCTCTGTGGGGAGCGGCCTGTTCGCAGATGACGCCGAGAATATATATCTGGTAAGCGGGAGCACAGTGACACGCTTTGGAGAGACAGGGGAAAAGATCTGCGAGTATGAAATGAAGGGCAGTTCCTGCTTTTTTCAGGGGCAGAGTGGACAATACGTGGAATGCGTGGCAGTGGGCGATCAGCGAATCATTTTGTATGAACTGCGGGAAAAGGAGGCGACAGAAAAGTGGACATTGGATGTGCCTGTCAGATGCGCCTATGGCATTGTGTGTAGTGAGGAGGGAACACTGTGTCTGGCCACCAGCGAGGAACTCCTTTTTATTGACAGAACGGACGGAAAGCTGCTGGCACGGTCAAGCTATGTCATGATGGGAGTGTCCCCTGTCAGAGCGGGGGTATATAACGTGGAGGAGGAGACACTGCGCCTGTATGGAACTGGTGAAGGCAGCGCTGAAAATCTATTTTGCGGTCTTTTAAGTGGAAGGGATGCGGTCGAGCAGCGAACAGAGCTGGTATATGGCACGCTTGGATCAGTAAACCGCGAGGCCGCTGCCAGCATACAGGCGGCCATCAGAGATTTTAATCGGGAAAACGAGAATTATTATGTTACAATCAGAAATTATCACAGCGATATCTATGACGGTACCTACGCCCAGCGTCTGCATATGGATATGGCCAGCGGAAACGCCCCGGATATTATCGAGATGGAGGCCTCAATCTATTATGAGTCCTATGTTAGAAACGGTTATTTAGAGGACCTGTCCCCCTTTCTGGAACAATCAGAATATGGGGAGGATATTTTGTGGAATGTTTTAAGTGTATATGAAATGGACGGAGGATTGTATCTCCTTGCGCCTCACTTTAATCTTAATACATTTCAGGTGAATCCGGGATATGAAACTGATGTGGATGAATGGAATATGAAGACTTTTCTTGAACTGATAGAGGAGAATGGATGGGAAAAGGATATCCTGCTGGCGGGTACGCCCCAGCTGCTGCTTTATCATTTGATAGCAGGTCAGCAGAACCAGTTCATAGATTGGGAACACAAGACAGCGGCCTTTGAGACAGAGGAATTTAAGGAGATACTTGCGCTGTGCGGAGAGTATGCGGCGAGGGACTGGCCAGATATTGAGGGGCGGACAAATGCTGAACTGAGGAGAGATTCATTGTGTGCAACAGACTTCTTTTTTTCGTACCAGGATTATCTGAGGAACGTAAATGTATATGGCAGGGAGTATCCTCTGTATGGATACCCCACGTCTTCCGGGCAAGTGTATACAATCGGGACATGTTCCGACTGCTGCGCAATATATGCTGGCAGCAAGAATAAAGAGGGGGCCTGGGAGTTTATGGAGAGCCTTTTAGGTGAGACGAATCAGAGAGGGCAGAATATCTATGATATTGGCTTTCCTATCCGGGAGTCCATGATGAGAGAATTGAAAGAGAAAGGCGCAGTGCTCACGGTTGACCGGGAGGAGGTGACAATGACAGAGAGCGAATTCCAGATCATAGACAACGTCCTCCGGAGCGGGGAATTTACCAGAACCT
This sequence comes from uncultured Acetatifactor sp., assembly GCA_964383805.1. Taxonomy (GTDB): domain Bacteria; phylum Bacillota; class Clostridia; order Lachnospirales; family Lachnospiraceae; genus Acetatifactor. Next base: position 20,670 of record CAYLIM010000047.1, on the reverse strand, counting down.
TGCTTAACCGTAACATATGGGTTGTGATAGAGGAGGAGGCGAACGCTTACTTTGCAGGGGATAAGAGTGTGGAGGAGGTAGCCCATATTATACAGAACAGAGTAGAGATAATTTTGAATGAGTAGAGAATGCAATTTAAATATTAAAAAGATGTTAAAAATTTTTTAAGGAAGTATTGAGAATTATTACAAAATGTGTTATGCTTTAAATCAGTACTGTAGGAAAAGGTGCAGGAACGTGTGAGACAGAGGTATAACACATTATGAAAAAAAGAGTTATCAGTGTACTGTTGGTAGGAATTCTGACAGTGTTTGTATATCAGCAGGTGGCTGTGGCGATGCCGTCCGATGCGGAGACAGTGGGCATGGCGGAGTCGGAGGTACGGGTCTATGCCGTAGAGCAGGCGGAACCCCTTGTGCTGGAGAGTATGGAGGAGCCTGAGCCGGAGGGGGAGAATGACGCCCCGGATTCGGAGCCGGAAGAGGACGCCACCGGGGAATCTGAGGGGGCGGAAGACGAAAACACCGCCGTGGAACTTAAGACGGCTGGGGACGAGGCCGCTGATAAGGAGCCTGAAAGCGAGTATGCCAACCTGGCCATTGCCCAGGTGAACAACTATGTGAATGTGCGCCAGGAGCCAACTACGGACAGTGCCGTTTTGGGCAAGATATATAACGGAGCCGTGGCTCAGATTCTGGACGTCACGGGAGAGGAGCAGGACTGGTTCCATGTGGTGTCCGGCAGCGTGGAGGGCTATGTCAAAGCAGAGTTTTTCCTGTATGGGGATGCGGCTGTGGAGGCGGTGGACAACTACCTGACACGCTATGCCACGGTGATTGCGAATAGGCTGAATGTGCGGCAGGAGCCGGGTACGGACTCCAAACGTATCGGCTTTATCACTCACGGCGAAAAAGTAAAAATTCTGGAGATACTGGAAGACTGGACGCTGGTACAATATACCGAGGACAGGACAGGCTATGTGGCCTCCGAGTATGTGACCGTCTCAGAGGAATTCATCTATGCCAAATCCATAGAAGAGGAGAGGGCGGAGCAGGAGGCCCTGCGTGAGATGGCCAGACGGATGGCGGCACAGGAAGCTGCTGCGCCGGAGAACACAGCGATAACTCTCCTGACCCCTCCGGCTACGGTTTACACCAGCAACGAGGAGCTGCGCAGTTCCATCGTGGCGTATGCCATGCAGTATCTGGGCTATCCCTATGTACATGGGGGCAAAAGCTTGGCAACAGGCACGGACTGTTCAGGTTTCACCTGCTATATCTATGCCGATTTTGGATATTCCATCAGCAGAACTCCCTCCGGGCAGTACAGCTCAGACGGCAAGAGTATTGACTACAGCGAGATACAGCCGGGGGATATTATCTGCTACGGAAAAAGCAAATGTACCCATGTAGCCATGTACATCGGGGACGGAAAGATTATTCATGCCGCCAATTCACGCAAGGGTGTGGTGATTTATGACGCTGGTTACGACAATATACTGGGCGTCAAGAGCATTATTGACTGACGGCGGACCGGGAGAGGGTCTCGCTCGGATTGTCCGGCCAGCGCAGAGCGCTGTCTCCAAATACTTCAGAGGACCATTTAAGCAGGTCGTCCAGGCTTAAGGTTACGCCTCCATAGGAGCGTATGCCGTGCTGGGCGGCCTGTTCCTGCGTGTAGTCCTGCAGCAGATACACGTTTTCAAAGCGCACAGGGCCGCTGGCGTACTGACATACCAGCGGAATCGGACCGCTTTGGTCCTCCACAATGGACACACCATCTTCACCCACGTGAAAAGTAACCCAGGCGATTGCCTCCAGCATGCAGATGCCTTTTTTCTGTGTGGATACATAATTGCCCAGAGAGTAAAAGCACAGGCAGCGGTTGCCGTTTTCTGCCTCGATCCACTCCATCGGCTGTACCACATGGGGATGCGTACCTATGATAATGTCCGCTCCGGCCTCCGCCATCTGCAGGGCAAATTTTTCTTGATAACTGGAAGGCCGGGTGGTATACTCCGTGCCCCAGTGGGGGCATACGACCACCACGTCCGCCTGAAGACGGGCGGCGGCGATATCCTCAAGCACCTGGGGATTCAAGCTGGTAAAATCCAACCGGCCACTCTGTCGGTCATAGTCGCAGAGGATATTCAACTGTCCCATAATGGAGGAGGAAATCACTTCAGCGTTGGGTCCGTAGGTATAGTTTAGAAGGGCAAAGGTAACGTCTCTGACAGTCATATAGCCAATGCCCCTCTCATCTGTCCGCCAGTCTGCAGTCTGGTCTTCGCCTGCGTGCGCAGAGCCGGTGCACGGTGCGATCCCGCCGTTTTCGTCAAAGTCATCTTCTCCATGAATTCCCAGCATCATTACCTCCGGGTGCTGTTCCCTCCAGAATGCAGCGCAGTGATTCAGTCCCTGAAGTTTCTGGTCCGCCGCATGGTTGGAGGCGTGGAGTACTACATTGAAACCGACCGAGGCAATAGCGTCACCCACCTCCGTTGGGGAGTTGAAGGAGGGATAGCCGGAAAATCCCAGGTCGTTGCCTCCCAGGATGGTCTCCTGGTTAATGATTTTGATATCTGCCTTCCCGAGCTGTCGGGATATATTTTCGTACAGCATGTCATAGTTGTAACTGCCATCCTCCTGCTCTCCGCTACTAATAATGCCAAGATGCAATAAATTGTCTCCCACCATCATCAGCGAGAGATCGTATTCGGGAAATGGCGTGGGCGTAGGCGTCGGTGTGGATGTAGGCGCAGGCGTGGAGTCAAAAACCGGAGGAGTGGACGCAGGGCTGTCTGTTTGCCCCGGGGACAACTGCCCGGAGGCGTCGGTAAACAGGTCGCCGCAGCCGGTCAGTGTTAACAGCAAAGCCAGCAGTATCGCACTGCGGCGCAAGGGCTTGGTAAGTTTCATACTTGCTCCTTTCGTAAAATGTGGGCAGTGTCCCCAAGCAAAGCGGGGATACCGTCACATAGTATCCGGTCCATATTGACCGGATACTTGACTCTGCGTATCACAAATATTATACTGGACACAGAGAGCCGCTTGGCTGCTATTTGCCATGGACAAGGCTATTATACTATAAATTGATGCAGGAAAAAAGATAAAAATGGAGGCATTTCATGGAGAGGCGGTTGAAAAGTTATCTGGCTGCAATGGAGAAACTGACGGAGTGCAGGGAAAAGCTGCAGGACATGGATGCGGCAGCGCGGCGGCAGGCCGCCGATGAATTGCTGGTGCAGATTCAGTTTTTTCAGCATGAGAGGCTGGTACATCTGATTGTGACGGTGACGTTCGCCATTCTCACGCTCCTGTCCATCTTGGGCTGTGTGCTGGCGCCGCAGCCTGCTATATTTGCGCTGGTGGCGCTGCTGCTGGTCCTGCTGGTGCCCTATATCCGGCACTATTATATTCTGGAGAACGGAGTCCAGAAACTATATGTGTGCTATGATCGCCTGGCGGAGGTATGAAACTTTGTTTCATATACGTATTTGTGCAGTATCACAGGTGGAACGGTAGTTAGCTTTTCCAACTACAGATATGCATGTAGAGGAAAATATGTAGCAAATAGAACACTTTCAGGCTCTTTTTGATGTACCGCAGGGGAGAAATAGCGCTTTTGGTGCAGCATAGTGTTATGACTTTTGGATATGATTTAGACACAGGGAATAAGGGAAAGGCAGCTGCACATGGGAAACCCCGTTTCAGGGTGGTGCATATGCTGTAGGATTTCCTGTATAAGGGGATTGGTGTCTGCTATATAAAAGGGGAATGATGCGGGATCGTATCAAGCGGACACACAATACACAAGGCAGTAAAAAAAGAGTCATCGGAGATTCCGAGGACTCTTTTTCGCTGTGTTTTCAGGTGTAGTCGATCACCCTGGGATTGGCCGGCGCGTCCACATCGACCACATATTTGCTGTAATCCTCGGGGTCCACATACACGTCAATGGAATCTCCGGGCGCATACCCCGGATTCCGCCTTATATTTTTACTCTTGAAACGATAGGTCACATCCCTGTAGGGGTCCTGGTAAGTGCAGAAAATGATATAGGGGTGCCGTCCGTTATAGGTGACGGAGTAATTAAAGTCAACGCTCTCCACGACAGTCTGCAGCCGTTTTCCGCTCCGCATCAGTTTCTTGTCCTTCGCGGAGCGGACCAGTATGCAGGTCGTGGGGATAACGCCCACCAGTGTGAAGGCAAGTCCCATTCCCAGCAGAATAATGAAAAGCACATTGTCACCGGCTGCGGATTTCACATGGCCGGGCTGGTTAGGATCCACCAGCAAGGGGATTTCCTTGCCCACATACATGCTGCTGCTGTAGTATCCCAGATGCACATGCTCAAAGCTCTGGCCGCCGTAGCTGTAGTTGACATAGGTTGTGTGAGTGACGTCCCCGTCGGAATTCCGGCTGGCTTGGATCTCAGCGATGGTGCCGGTGGTTTCCACCGCAATGCTCCGAAAACGGAGACTGCTGCTCAGATATACAAATCCACCGATGAGCAGAACGATTCCGACCAGTCCGAAAATCACGAAGAAAATAACAAGAGAAAAGTCTCTTTTCTTTTTGGATGTCTTTGCCATAGTTCGAATTACCTCGTTTCTATAGTGTTTTTATGGGATTTTGGTACTTGTTCCTTTGGAGGAAATCAAGTATGATATATATGTAAATTTACAAATAGTATAGCATAAATCAATGGAGGATGAAAGCATGAAATTGATTTCCTGGAACGTTAATGGGCTGCGGGCCTGTCTGGATAAGGGATTTATGGATTTTTTCAAGGACGCGGAGGCGGATGTGTTCTGTCTGCAGGAGATTAAGCTGTCCCAGGGACAGCTTGAACTGGAGCTGCCGGGTTATCACCAATACTGGAACTATGCGGAGAAAAAAGGGTACTCCGGCACGGCCATATTCAGCAGAGAGGAACCTCTCAGCGTGTCCTACGGCATCGGTATCCCGGAGCACGATCACGAGGGCAGAGTGATTACGGCGGAGTTTTCGGACTTTTATGTGGTGACGGTGTACACTCCAAATTCCCAGCGGGAACTGACTAGGCTGTCCTATCGAATGGAGTGGGAGGCAGCTTTTCTGGCGTATCTGAAGGGTCTGGAGGAGCGTAAGCCGGTGATTTTCTGCGGAGATCTGAATGTGGCCCACAGGGAGATCGACCTGAAAAATCCCAAGAGCAACCGACACAATGCGGGTTTTACCGACGAGGAGAGAAACTGCTTTACCAAGGTGCTGGAGAGCGGATTTGTGGATACATTCCGACATTTTTACCCGGATTTGGAGGGCGCGTACAGCTGGTGGTCCTACATGGCCCAGTCCAGAGCCAGAAATATAGGGTGGCGTATCGACTATTTCGTGTGTTCCGAGACTCTCCGGGACAGGCTTACGGACGCCAAGATCCACGCCCAGGCAATGGGTTCGGACCATTGTCCGGTGGAGCTTGATATTGTGTGAAGGAGGCGGCTATGAGCCTGCGGTTCTATTTTGGCCCTTCGGGTGTCGGAAAAAGTCATAGGCTGTATCAGGAGATTGTAGAGAGGTCCATGGAGGGGCAGGGCGCTGGGGAAAAGCGCAGTTTTCTGATTGTGGTGCCGGATCAGTTCACAATGCAGACACAGCAAAATTTGGTGACAATACATCCTTGTGAAGGTATAATGAACATTGATGTGTTGAGCTTTGGCCGATTGTCCCACCGCATCCTGGAGGAAGTGGGAGGGGAGGATATCCCTGTGCTGGACGATACCGGTAAGAGCCTGGTGCTGCAGAAGGTGGCGGCAGGCCTGAAGGATCAGCTGCCTGCCCTGGGGGGATATCTGCACCGGCAGGGCTATATTCACGAGGTGAAAAGCGCCATATCGGAGTTTATGCAGTATGGCCTCTCGCCCAGGGACGTGGAGAAACTGACGGAGTTTGCGTCTATGAGAGGCGCGCTGCACCACAAGCTAAAGGACCTGGGGCTGCTCTATCAGGGATTTCTGGACTATATCAGAGGACATTTTATCACCACGGAGGAAACTCTGGACCTGGTGTGCCGCTCTCTGCACAAATCCCGGCTGATTCCAGGCAGCGTCATTGTCTTTGACGGGTTTACCGGTTTTACGCCCATACAGAACCGGGTGATTCAGGAGCTCATGCGTCTGGCGGCGGAAGTGATCGTCACCGTGACGCTGGGGGTGGGTGAGAATCCCTACGAGCTTGACGGGGAGCAGAAACTGTTCTATCTGAGCAAAAAGACCGTGCACGATCTGACGGCGCTGGCGGCGCAGGCGGGAGTGGAGCGGGGACAGGATGTGACAATCAGTCCCGGTGCGGAGCATCGCTTTGCGGATAATCCGGCGCTGCAGAGTCTGGAGAGGAATCTATTCCGAATCAGTCCTGTGCCTTATACCGGGCAGCAGGAGCAGATAAAACTTTTTGAGGCGGATACTCCCAAGGAGGAGGTGCACCAGGCCGGTCTGGCGATTCTGGGGCTGATTCGCCGAGAGGGCTTGCAGTATCGGGATATTGCGGTGATCACGGGCAATCTGGAGACCTATGCCGTGCATGTGGAGACAGAGTTTGCGGACATGGAGATCCCCTGCTATATCGACCGCACCAGAGGCATTACCCTAAGTCCCATGATCGAGTACATAAAGAGCGCCCTGCAGTTGTTTCTGCAGGACTTTTCCTATGAGACGGTATTTCATTATCTGCGCAGCGGTCTGGCGGCGCTGACTTTGGAGGAGACGGATGATCTGGAGAACTATGTGCGTGAGACAGGTATCAGAGGACTGAAAAAGTGGAGCGGTCTGTTTACGAGAAAGACCCGCGCCATGGGGGAGGAAGAGGAGGAGCTGCAGCGAATCAATGAGCTGCGGCAGAGGATGATGGAGCAGCTGCAGCCCCTTGCGGGCAGCAGTCGGGCCAGAGCCTGCGACTATGTCAATCAGCTGTACGATTTTCTGCACGACAACGAGGTGCAGCGCGCTCTGGTGGACATGGCGGCGGATTTCAAGGCCGCCGGGGATCTGGTGCGCGCCAAGGAGTATGAGCAGATATACCGGCTGGTGATGGAGCTGCTGGAGCAGATTTACGGGCTGCTGGGCGAGGAGGAAATCTCGCGGCAGGAGTTCTATGAGATTCTGGAGGCCGGATTCGGGGAGATTCAGGTGGGTACGCTGCCTCAGAATGTGGATCGCATATTGGTGGGAGATATGGAGCGCACCAGGCTGGGACAGGTCAAGGTGCTGTTTTTCCTGGGCGTCAATGACGGCAATATCCCCAAGAGCGTATCCAAGGGCGGTATTATCTCGGATGTGGACAGGGAATTTCTGAAAGGCTCCCGGCTGGAGCTGGCGCCCACGCCCAGACAGCAGATGTTCATTCAGCGCCTGTACCTGTATCTGAATCTGACGAAACCCTCCCGGCAGCTGTATCTGTCCTATGCCCGCATGGGCAACGATGGCAAGAGCATCCGCCCTGCCTATCTGGTGGGGACCCTCATGAAACTGTTTCCCGGGCTGGAGGTACAATACCCTGCCCGGGAGCCGGTGCTCTCCCAGGTGGTGACGCCCCGGGAGGGCATGCGCTATCTCGCCCAGGGACTGCGGGACTATGTGGATGGGGGCAGCGGAGAACTGACCGGACGGGATTTCTTTACACTGTATGCGGCATATGCGGGACAGGAGGAACAGCGGGGAACGGTGGAGCTGCTGCGCCGGGCGGCGTTTCTGCGCTACGAGGAGAGCGGGCTGTCCCGGGCGGTGGCCAGAGCGCTCTACGGTCTGCAGCTGGAGAACAGTGTCAGTCGTCTGGAGACCTATGCCGCCTGCGCCTACCGGCATTTTCTACAGTACGGATTGACTCTGCGGGAGCGGGAGGAATTCGGGTTTGAGAACGTGGACATGGGAAATGCTTTTCATCAGGTGCTGGACGTGTTTGCGGACTGCCTGGAGGAGAGCGGCTACACATGGTTTGATTTTCCCCAGGACTGGGCGCAGCGGACTGTGGAGGAATCACTGGAGCAGTTTGCGGCGCAGTACGGGGGCAGCGTGCTGTATGCCAGCGCCCGCAGTGCTTACGGTATTCAGCGCATGGGCAGAATCCTGAAGAGAACGGTGCAGGCGCTGCAGAGCCAGCTGAAAAAGGGCAGCTTTGCGCCGGACGGCCACGAGCTTTCCTTCCATATGGCGAACAGCCTGGAGACGGTAAATATCACTCTGTCGGAACAGGAAAAAATGCGGCTTCAGGGGCGCATTGACCGGGTGGATATCTCGGAGAGCGAGGATAAGGTATATGTGAAAGTGATCGACTACAAGTCCGGAGACCGCCGCTTTGACCTGGCGGCGCTGTACTATGGGCTGCAGCTGCAGCTGGTGGTGTACATGAACGCCGCCGTGGAGCTGGAGGCGCGCAGGCACCCGGACAAGGAGATCGTTCCGGCGGCCATGCTCTATTACCATGTGTCGGACCCCATGGTGGAGACCCAGAAGGAACTGACTCCCCAGGAAGTCAATGAGCAGATTCTGGAGCAGCTGCGGATGAACGGCGTGGTGTGCGGCGAGGAGGATATCATCCAGAGGCTGGACCGGGAGATGGGGGACCGCTCCAGCGTCATACCGGTGGAGAAAAAGAAGGACGGCAGCTACTCCGCCCGCTCCTCCCTTATGAGCAGCCGGGAACTGGGGGTGGTGTCCGCCTATGTGAGTCACAAGGTACGGCAGATCGGCCGGGAGATCTTAGAGGGACATACGGAGATAAACCCCTATGAAAAGGGCAGTTCGGAGGCTTGCACCTACTGCGCCTACAAGAAGGTGTGCGGATTTGACTTAAGCGTCCCCGGGTATCGCAGGCGGGTGCTGCAGGATATGGACAGACAGGTAGTTTTTGAGACTATGGAGACGGAACTGGGCGGCACAGGCAATGTATTCGGACTATCCCAGGGAGAAGGAGATACGCAATGAGCATTCAATATACGCCGGACCAGCAGAAGGTCATAGACCTGCGAGACCGGAATATTTTGGTGTCCGCGGCGGCGGGAAGCGGCAAGACCGCGGTGCTGGTGGAACGGATTATCCGCATGATATGCGATGAGACCCGGCCGGTGGACGTGGACAGGCTGCTGATCGTGACATTCACCAATGCGGCTGCTGCGGAGATGCGAGAGAGGATACGGCTGGGACTGGAGAGGGAGCTGGAGGAGCATCCGGACTCGGAGCATATCGAGCGTCAGGTGACGCTGCTTCACAATGCGCTGATTACCACCATTGACAGTTTCTGTCTCTACCTGATACGCAATCACTTTCAGGAGATCGGCCTGGACCCCGCCATGCGGGTGGCCGACGAGGGGGAGAGCAAGCTGCTGAAACAGGATGTGCTGCAGGCACTGCTGGAGGAGCATTTTGCCGGGGGCGATCCGGCTTTTACGGCGTGTGTGGAATTTTTCTGTTCCGGCGGCAGGGAGAGCGTGCTGGAACAGCATATTCTGAAACTGCACGAGTATGCAGAGAGCTGTCCCTGGCCGGAGCAGTGGCTGGAGGAGAGAAAGGGCGATTATGCCGCGGCGGACGAGGCGGCCTGGGGGCACTCCGCCTGCGGGGAATATCTGAGGAGGTATCTGATAAGAATGGTGCAGGGCTGCGCGGATTCGCTGGAGCATATGCTGGAGCTGTGCGCAGACGGAGACGGGCCGTACATGTATGTGCCTGTGCTGGAGCAGGAGAGAGACATGCTGCGCAATCTGCCGGAGAAAATAGCGCCCGAGGGGGAGGAGTTCTCCATGAGCCGCATGGCCCAGGGGTTGTCGGAGCTGAATTTCGCAAAGCTGCCGGTGAAAAAAGATCCCGCTGTGTCCGCTGAAAAGCGGGAGCTTGTGAAGGCTCTGCGCAGCGAGGTGAAGGATACCCTGCGGGAGCTGCAGGAACAGTTTTTTGCCACGCCCATCTCCTTAAGTCTGGAACAGATGAACGCCTGCCAGGGTCCCGTGTGTACGCTGGTGGAGCTTGCCCAGGAGTTTGGGCGGGCGTTTCGGGAGCGCAAGCAGGAGAAAAAGCTTATGGATTTCTCCGACATTGAGCACTATGCTCTGGAGATTCTGCTGCACCGGGAGGAGGGGGAGATCGTTCCCAGCCCTGTGGCCCGGGAGTACAGGGACTATTTTCGGGAGATACTGATCGATGAGTACCAGGACAGCAATCTGGTGCAGGAGTATCTGCTCCGAGCGGTGTCCGGCGAGGAGGAGGGGCATTATAATCGCTTTATGGTGGGGGACGTCAAGCAGAGCATCTACAAGTTCCGCCTGGCCAGACCGGAGCTGTTTCTTGAGAAATATGAGACCTACACCCGGGAGGACGGCATATTGCAGCGGATAGACTTAAGCCGGAATTTTCGCAGCCGCCGGGAAGTTCTGGAGGCGGTGAACGGGATGTTTGCCAATCTGATGAGCCGGGAAAAGGGAGGCATTGACTACGACGAACAGGCGGCTCTGTATGTGGGAGCTGTGTATCCCGAAGGACCGGACTGCCGCAGCGAACTGCTGCTGGCGGAGAAACCGGAGAAGGACAGCCAGGTTACGATAAAGACCAGGGAGGCGCAGATGATTGCGGCCAGGATTCACAGGCTGCGCCGGGAATATCAGGTGACGGACAGGGCCACCGGGCAGCTGCGGCCCGCCAGATATGGGGATATGGTGATTCTGCTGCGCACCACCAGCGGCTGGGACGAGGAGTTTAAGGAGGTGCTGGAGGCGGAGGGAATCCCTGTGTATATCTCTTCCAAGACAGGTTATTTTGCCGCCACTGAGGTGCAGGAGCTGTTGCAGCTGCTGCGGGTGCTGGACAATCCCACCCAGGACATTCCCCTGTTCGGCGTCATGAAATCCGTGCTCGGTGGTTTCACAGATGATGAGATTGCACTGCTGAGAAGTGAAAATAAGGAGATGAGTCTGTGGAAAGCCGTGTGTAATGCGGCGGAGGGAGAAGACTGCGGCGAGGAGATCCGGGAAAAATGCAGTCGGTTCAGAGAGCGCATTGACCTATATCGGAGCTACACCGTCTATATGCCCATACGCCAGCTGCTGGAGACCATTCTCAGAGAGCACGACTATCTGCAGTACGTGACCGCCATGCCCGCCGGGAGCAAGCGCCGGGCCAATGTGGAGATGCTGCTGACAAAGGCGTCAGATTTTGAAAAGACCAGCTATTTTGGACTCTTTCACTTTGTGCGCTACATCGAACAGTTGGAGAAATACGATGTGGATTTCGGGGAGGCTGGGGCTTTGGACGAGAACGCGGACGTGGTGCGCATTATGAGCATTCACAAGAGCAAGGGACTGGAGTTCCCGATCACCTTCGTCTCCGGTCTTGCCAAGCGGTTCAATATGCAGGACGCAAACCAGAGTTTCCTTATGGACATGGATTTCGGATTGGGAACGGACTTCGTGGATACCGAGAGGCGGGTGCGCAACAGGACCCTGCGCAGGATGGTGGTCTCCAGAAAAATGCGGGAGGAGAATCTGGCGGAGGAGCTGCGGGTGCTGTATGTGGCGCTGACCAGAGCTAAGGAGAAACTGATTATGACCGCCTGCGCAGCGGATGCGGAGGCCCTGTGGCAGCAGTATCAGCTGCGGGGGGCGGGGCCTCTGAGCTATCTGGATTTTATAAGCGCGGGGAGCTATCTGGACTATATTCTGCCCTCTCTGAATCCGCAGCTGGTGCAGGTGACGGTGTGGCAGGAGGAAGAACTGTCGGAGCAGGCTGTGCGGGAGCAGGTGGATCTGGCCGGGAGAGAGCTGCAGCTTGAGCAGGTCGGATTGTGGGCGGACCGGGAGCAAGTCCAAGCGTTGGAGCAGCGTTTTGCCTATACATATTCCTACAGGCAGCTGGAGCAGCTGTATACCAAGACCAGTGTCTCCGAGCTGAAAATCGCTGCTATGGAGGAGAAAGACGAGGCGGCTTATCAGGCCTTTGAACAGAAAGAGGTGGTGCCCTATGTGCCCAGTTTCAGGCAGGACGCGCAGGAGGCTGGGGGCACTCTGCGGGGCAATGCCTTCCACAAGGTCATGGAATTGGCGGACTACGAGGCATTGTACCGAGATGTGTATGAGAAAATGCCGGAGAGCCAGGACGCCTTCCGGCAGATGGGAGACGAGGAAAAATTGCGGGATAATCTGCGGGAATTTCTTGCCCGGGAGACGGCGCAGGGACGGCTGTCGGAAAGCTATCGCCAGGTGCTGCAGGAACACAAGCTGCTGCGCTTTTTCCGGGATGGTCTGGCATGGCGCATGTGGCGGGCGGACCGGGCGGGGGCGCTGTACCGGGAACAGCCCTTTGTCTATGGGATCAGCGCCGCCCGGCTGAAACCTGATTTCCCGGCGGAGGAAAAGGTGCTGATTCAGGGAATCATCGACGCCTTTTTCATAGAGAACGACCGGATTGTGGTGGTAGACTACAAGACGGACCGGGTACAGAGCGACCAGGAGCTGTGGAACCGCTATGCGGAGCAGCTCAGATACTATGAGGAGGCCCTGGGAAAACTGATGGGGCTGCCGGTGGGAGAAAAGATTCTCTACTCCTCCAGTCTGGGCTGCTGCGTGACGGAGCCTTAGAGCGCCATTTTTTTCACATTGCCCATGGCTTTCTTTACCGGGGGCAGGAGAAGGAGAACGATGGTTACAGCGGCCTCGCAAAAGATATATATGGCGTTGTAGGCCAGGGAGTAGGGCAGCGGCGCCCAGCCCTCCCAGGCATAGGCCCCAAAGAAAATCCAGCCGGAGAGCACGGCGAACACATACCGGCCCAGCACCGCCACGATATAGCCTTTGAGCAGCCCGTTTTTGCTGCGGGAAAATATTCCCGAGAGTCCCAGCGCCCCGAAAGCCAGCAGATAGTCCACAACCAGCTGCATGGGATAGAGCACATAGGGATCGATCAGCAGCTGCAGTACGCCGTAGGCGACGCCGGTCAGCAGTCCTGCGCCCAGCCCAAAGAAATATCCGGGCAGGCAGATCACCAGCATGGACAGCAGCGTGACGGAGCCGCCCCAGGGAAATGAAAACAGTTTGACATTGGACAGCACTGTGCCCAGCGCGATGGCCATGGCACAGAACGCCAGCTGTTTGGCGGTCAGTTTGCCCTGCGGCTTTTTGGCGGAGACGTCCGCCTTTTTCTTTTCCTGGGCACGGGCAAATGCCACGGCGCCGCCCAGCAGGGCCAGCACGAGAATGACCAGAAGAATCTTACTCAGAGTGGTGGGGACGTAGGTGGTTTCTCCCCAGTCGTTGACAACAACATCATAGAACATAAAAAATCCTCCTTTGTGGGTGCAAGGAGGGACGACATCGTAATACGGGGAGGGAGAGCGTTTTGCCGCCCCAAGCCGTATACTTTTGCTTCCTTACGCCGGTATTGTCCGGGTCAAGTAGTGAGGGTTAGGATCTGGAAGATCCAATCTCAGCGATGCGCTCCCCTAGCGAATATTTAATTTGGTTCGTAGCCTATCATATACAATGACAGCGGCGTTGTCAAGAAAATTTTTTGAATATAAAAATTCCGGTTGCATATGCAGACATTTCATGTAAAATTGATTTAGAGAAGGAGCTTGTCGTTAGCGAGTATAAATATAAGAAAGGTGTGGACGGATTATGGAGAGATGGGCAAGGGCAAAGTATCAGCCGGTTCTTCCGCTGGGGGAGGACGGACGGCGCATCACAGGCAGCAGGGAGCATATTATGCTCTCCAAGGATGCGGCAAAGGAAGGCATGGTACTTTTGAAAAATCAGGGGAATGTGCTGCCGCTGGCAAAGGGCAGCAGGGTTGCGCTGTTTGGTAAGGCAACTATCGATTATGTGAAGGGCGGCGGAGGCAGCGGCGACGTGACGGTGGCTTACGCCCGCAATCTGTATGAGGGGTTGAAACAAAAGGCCGGTCATGTGGAGATCTTTGAGGAGCTTGCCCTATTTTACAGGGAGAATGTGAAGGAGCAGTATGCCCAGGGCAGAGGTCCGGGCATGACTGTGGAGCCTGCGCTGCCGGAGGAGCTTTTGAAAAAAGCCAGGGCGTTCACGGATACCGCCATCATCAGCATCTGCCGCTATTCCGGCGAGGGCTGGGATCGAAAGAGCATCTATGATAAGAAAAACAAGACGGACGATATGGTCATCGCCGGGCTGGAACAGAAACAGGACGCCGAGGAAGAGGTGTTTGAGGAGGGAGACTTTTACCTGACTCATGCGGAGAAAGCCATGGTGGAGTCGGTAAAAAACAGCTTTCCCAAGGTAATCGTCGTCATGAATGTGGGCGGCATGGTGGACACGGACTGGTTTGCCGGAGAAGATAAGATACAGTCGGTTCTCATGGCGTGGCAGGGCGGCATTGAAGGCGGTCTGGCGGCGGCAGAGCTGCTGATCGGTGAGGACAGTCCCAGCGGTAAGCTTTCGGATACCTTTGCAAAACGGCTGGAGGATTATCCCTCCACTTACAATTTTCATGAATCGGACGACTATGTGGAGTATACCGATGATATCTATGTGGGATACCGCTATTTTGAGACGATTCCCGGGGCGGCGGACAAGGTAAATTATCCCTTTGGCTTTGGATTGTCTTACACAAAATTCAATCTCTCCGTGCCGGTTGTGGAAAAGAGAGAACATGATCTCCACGTCATGGTGGATGTGTGCAACGTAGGAGACGTGGCGGGAAAAGAGGTGGTACAGGTCTACTACAGCGCTCCCCAGGGCAGATTGGGAAAGCCTGCGAGAGAGCTGGCTGCTTTTCGCAAAACCAGGCTGTTACAGCCCGGGGAGACACAGACGGTCACGCTGCGGATCGACATAAACGATATGGCGTCCTACGATGATCTGGGCAAGGTGGTCAAGTCGGCCTATGTACTGGAAAGGGGTGAATATCGTTTCTATGTGGGCACCTCTGTGCGGGACACTGTGGAGAGCAGCTATGTGATGGTGCTTAATGAGGATGTGGTCACAGAACAGCTTTCTCCCCAAATGGTTCCCACCCAGCTCAGCAAGCGCATGCTGGCGGACGGCAGCTTTGAAGAGCTGCCCCAGGGAGAGCCGGTGGATACGGACGCAAGCGTATTTCCGGCCAAACTCTCTGATAAGGAGACAGGTGGGGTGACGCCTGTCGTAAGGCGCCGTGAAAGCTATAAGCTGTGGGGAGATATTGACAGCAGGCCGAAACTCATAGATGTGGCGGAGGGAAGAATGACGCTGGAGGATTTTGTGGCCCAGCTCCCCGACGAGCAGCTGGCGGAACTTTTGGGGGGGCAGCCCAACACCGGCGTGGCCAACACCTTCGGATATGGCAATCTGCCGGATTACGGCGTTCCCAATATCATGACGGCGGACGGCCCGGCGGGGGTGAGAATCGCCCCTCAGTGCGGCGTCTGCACCACTGCGTGGCCCTGCTCTTTCATGCTGGCGTGCAGCTGGAATCCTGAGCTGGCAGAGCGGGTCGGAGAGGCTGGCAGCGCGGAGGCGAAGGAAAACAATATCGGCGCATGGCTGACTCCCGCCATCAATATTCACCGGAGTCCTCTCTGCGGCAGAAATTTTGAGTACTATTCCGAGGACCCCTATCTGACCGCAAAGATGGCGGGAGCCATGGTGACGGGGATTCAGAGCAATCATGTGGCGGCTACGGTTAAGCATTTTGCCCTGAATAATAAGGAGACAAACCGCACGGAAAGCGATTCCAGGGCCTCCGAGCGCGCAATCCGGGAGATTTATCTCAAGGCATTTGAGAGGATTGTAAAGGAGGCGAAACCCTGGAGCATTATGTCCTCCTACAATATTATCAACGGGCACAGAGCCTCCGAGAACCGGGAAATGCTGGAGGATATTCTCCGCGGCGAGTGGGGCTTTGAGGGCATGGTGACCACCGACTGGTGGGCTCACAGTGAGCATTACAAGGAGATCAAGGCGGGAAATGATGTGAAAATGGCATGTGGTTTTCCCAGTAGACTCCTTGAGGCCATGGAGAAAGGAGCGCTTACCAGGGACGAGATGGAAATTTGTGCCAGAAGGATTCTGGGACTGATTTTAAGGATAGACTGATAAGGGGAAAAAAGTGAAAAGGACCTTGTCCCGACAGCTGAGGGGGTCCTTTTTGCATGCCAAAAATTTTTCGCACATCTGCGGAGCCTGATCCGTTATACACAATGAAAGGAGGGCAGCCTGGTGTCCATGGACGAAAAAGCAATGTACGATAAGATATACCGCTACTGCTACTATAGGCTGGGGCAGGCACAGACGGCGGAAGATATAACCCAGGAAGCCTTTCTGCGGCTGTGGGAGAGCAGAAATTACCGGGAGCAGGGCAAAGCGCTGCAATATCTGTACACCACGGCCAGGCATCTGTGTATTGACGAATACCGCAGATGCAAAGCTCAGCCATTGACGCGGGAACTGGAAGGGCAGCTGGCGGCGGAGCCGGGGCTGGAGCCGGAATTGCGGCTGGGGCTGCGACAGGCACTGGAAACTCTGGAGGAGAGTGAGAGGGAGCTGTTGGCGCTGCGCTACGGGAGTGAAATGCCTCTGGGAGAACTGGCGAAAATGTTGGGCATGTCCCGGTTTGCGGCCCGCCGCCGGATAATGGCGGCCCTGGAGAAATTGCGGTCGCAGCTGGATTAACGGCCCGGTCTGTTTCGGTGAGACAAGGGAAGATGGGGGATTAGTATGAAAAAAAACAGGATAGAACGAGAACATAGCAGCGCCGGGGACGGGCGCTTGGAAGACAGCTTGGAGCGGCAGCTCAGGGTGTTATGGGAGGCTCCGGCCCCCGAGAGGAGGGACGATTTCCTGGCTGGCAGCCCCCCGCTCCCCATAAGCCACAGCGCATTCGTCCTCTGCCAGGCGGCATATATACGCAAGCGGGTGTGGGTGTTGTCGGTGGCGGTATTTGCCGCACTGGTGGGAATCACTGCCGGATGGCAGGGGGATGCGCTGTGTGTGGCGGCCGGCGCCATGCCGTTCTTCGCTCTGATTGCGGCCCAGGAGCAGACGCGCTCTTCTGTGTACAACATGACAGAGCTGGAGTTTGCCACCCGCTTTTCGGTAAAAAGTATTGTTCTGGCGAGAATGGGGCTGCTGGGAAGCTTTCATCTGGCGCTGCTGCTTTTGCTGCTGCCATTGCTGGCCCTGTATGAGCAGATGAAGTTCTGGCACACCGGCGTTTACCTGCTGGTGCCCTATCTGATGACCACGTTTCTGAGTATGGTCTGGTCCAGAAAGGTGCGGGGGCGGGAGGCTATGTACCTGTGTCTGGGCAACGCTGTTCTGGTGGGCTGCCTGCAGATGGTGGGATATGGGATGTTTGAGTGGTACAGGGAGCGCTTTTTTGGCTGCTGGATTGTAGCGCTGGCTCTGCTGCTGGCAGCAAACGGATGGGAGTATTATCAGGCCGCCTGCCGGGCCAACTGTATCTATGAGCGGACAGCGGCGGGACTCTAAACAGTAACTGTCCGAACAGTTACGGAACTCTAAATAGGGAGAAAAAAAGATATGGATGAGATGAGAGGAAATGTTGTGCTGTGTATAGACAATATCAGCAAAAAATATCAGAGCAGAACCGTGGTGGATCATATCAATCTCAGTCTGACCACGGGAGTCTACGGCTTGCTGGGAGCCAACGGCGCAGGCAAGACCACATTGATGCGGATGCTCTGCGGTATTCTGCGGCCCACGGAGGGACAGATCACTCTGGCCCGGCAGCCCGTGACCAGTGAAAGTTACCGGGCCATGCTGGGGTATCTGCCCCAGGATTTCGGGTATTACCCGGATTTTACAGGCAGGGAATTCCTGCTCTATATGGCGGCGCTCAAGGGACTACCCAAACCCCAGGCCCGGCAGAAAAGTAAGGAACTGCTGGAATTGGTAGGACTGGCGGAACAGGCGCATAAAAAGATCAGAACCTATTCCGGCGGTATGAAACAGCGGCTGGGGATTGCCCAGGCGCTGTTGGGGGAGCCCAAGCTGTTGGTGTTGGATGAGCCTACGGCGGGATTGGACCCCAAGGAGCGGGTGAGATTCCGGGACTTGATCGCCTTGGCGGGAAAGAGCAGTATCGTGCTGCTGTCCACCCATATCGTGTCAGATGTAGAGCATATTGCGGACAGTATCCTGATGATGAAGGACGGAAAGATGATCTATCAGGGCAAATGGGAGGAGAGCCGCGGTGATCTGGAAGCATTTTATCTGGAGCAGTTTGGAGACGGCATCGACAGGCCAGATGCAAAACGGAGAGAAGGAGGGCAGCAGGAATGAGCCAGTTAGGAACGCTGTATCAATATGAGATTAAAAAGATATTAAAAAGGAAAATGACCTGGATCGCCTTTTGTGGTGTGATGCTGATTATAGTATTTTTATGCTATGAGTCGTTACTGGACAACTATACCACCATTGACGCGCAGACCGGGGAGAGTGTGCGCAGCAGTAAATACGACTATGTGTTGGAACGTCAGGAGCGGGCAGAGAGATTAAACGGCCGGATTATCGACGATACACTGCTGCAGGAGATGCAGACGGCCTATGTGGGTGTACAGACCCAGGAGATGCAGACAGTGAGGGACGGTGTTGGTTCGACAACCTCAAGTGTGACCACGACGGCAGCATTTCCCACTGATGGAACGGAAACGGAGTGGCTAAGGATTATAGAACAGCAAAGGCAGTATGAGGCCATCTATAATTATATAAGAGGGGTGGTGGGAAATGAGAGAGTGCATACCGTGGACGCTGCCGCTTTCTATGGAGAGAGGCAGCAGGCAGTGGCAGACTACGAGCGTATTTTGTATCTCACTGAGGGGGAGAAACAATATTGGCGTGAAAACGAGGTTCAGACTCCTTATGCCTACTACTGGGATATGGGGCCGGATATGATGTTGTCCAGCATTAAGATGATACTGGCGTTGACCGCACTGATGATCGGCATGGTATTCTCGGGCGTATTTGCGGATGAGCGTATGCGAAGGATGGATCAGCTGGTGTTGTGCAGCCGCCATGGCAGGGGTACGCTCTACCTGGCAAAGCTGCTGGCTGTCGCTACCCTGGGGACAGTGGCAACGTTTCTGGTGAGTGGTATTACAATGCTGAGTTTTGGTGTTCTCTACGGATATGAAAAAAACTGGAACGCGCCGCTGCAGATCTATCTGCCGTCCTCCCCCTTTGCCCTGACTATGGGTGAGGCGATCGTGATTCTGACGGTGCTGCTGCTTTTGGCTGCGTTGTTGCACAGTGTTCTGACGCTGATTTTGTCCGGATGGACCAGGAGCAGCGTTGCGTCCATAAGTCTGATGGTGGTTTACACCCTGGGAACCATGGTAGTTAATGTGCCGGAGCGGCTGCGGTTTCTGTCCCAATCTCTGTATCTGATGCCTGCCAAGCTGGTTCGCAGCAGCGCTTTTTGCGATATACGGCTGGTGGGGGGAGCAGGCCATTATTTGAACTGCTGGCAGATGGGTATGCTCCTGTATCCCCTGTTGATTCTCGCGCTTGCGCTGCTGGGCAGTCTGATTTACCGCAGATGGCAGATCAGCGGGCGGTAAATCAGGCAAAAAAATTTCTTGCAATCCTGCCCCACATATGCTAATATACTTTCAAAGCATATATTTCTTTTCACTTTTGATAAAGCAATTCACTTTTCAAGACATCGGAAACTCTATGCTTTTAATTCAAAATGAGACAATTGAAAAGAAGCAGGGGATTTTCGGCACAGGGTACATTTCTGCCTGTGCGTTATTGAGAAGTGGCTTTATCCGGCATCTCCTGCGAGTCAGGAGGTATGAAGTGGGAACAAAAGAAGTGCGGAGAAAATTTCTTCCCCCAAAGTCAGATGTGGCTTTCAAGGAACTGATGCGCAATGAGACAGTGCGCAGACATTTCATCAGTGATGTGTTGGAGATCTCTCTGGAGGAAATCAGGGAAGTGCGGCTGGAAAATACTTTTTTGAGCAGGCGCAGCCGCCGGGAGAAGGAGGGCATCCTGGATGTAAGGCTGCTGCTGAACAATGATCACAGAATCAATATCGAGCTGCAGATCAGGGAAGTCCCTGCCTGGGACAAGCGCAGTCTGTTTTATTTGTCCAAGATGTATTCAGAGGGGGCGCATGCCGGTGAGGATTATGGTCGGCTGCAGAAGTGCATTGTAATCTGCGTGTTGGGTTTCATGTGGGACGCCAAGCCAGGTTACCACAAAGTGTACTATCTGCGGGATCAGGAGGGACAGCTGTATTCGGATCAATTCGAGATACATGTCATTGAATTGAACAAGGAACTCACAGGGGACAGACTGGATGATTGGATCAGTCTGTTCCGGGTAGAAAGCATGGAGGAATTGAAAATGATACGAAGCACGAATCCGGGCATTGTGGAAGCAGTGAGAGAGGTAGGGGCAATGAATCTGGGAAGACGACTACGGGCATTGTATGAAGAACATATGAGGATAAAGCGGGATCGATTGTATTTGAGGAACATAGCCATAGCTGAAGGGCTGGCCGAGGGACGCGCCAAGGGACTGGCCGAAGGAAGAGAGCAGGCTACGATTGAATCTGTACGAAAAATGCTGGCAAAAGGCTATGCCTGTGAAGAGATCTCCGATGTTCTGGAGACTGGCATTGAGGAAGTGAAACGGATTCAGGAAGAGCAGGAGCGGTCTGTCTGACTC
>CAYLIM010000046.1:0-25591 GCA_964383805.1 uncultured Acetatifactor sp. | reverse complement strand
TATTTCCGAACTAAAACGGGTTGCCGGCACTCAATTGGATAAGGACATTGTAAATATTCTTCTGGAACTCATTATGGAGGGCGCCTTTACAGAAGAAGATCAATATGATAGAAAATACTATTAAAGGGAGTGTGTCGCAAAATAACTACTCCTAATTTCTAGTTATGGAGCGGCACTCCTTTTCAAGCTCTATTTGTTTCCAACATTTGCCTTCTCCCATTTTGCCTTCGGTCGTCTGACGATCACTCTGGTTTTGCTTATCATAGAATTCTGTTACATCAAGACTCTCTCAAAATGATATGGCAAGCGCCTCTTTCTGCTCTGAAATCATTGATTTTGCTGACTTTTCCGGGATATTTCAAGATGCTGCCGCGATTTGTTGCGGCATTTATTATATTTAAATACAGGCTGCAAATAAGCTTCCTAATATCTGGTTCCCAGCCTATTTGCAACCTGTATTTGTTTTTCGAGTGGTTTTCCCTCTATACTTAAACAGAGTCACCACATAATAATTGTAATTCTAATAGCAATAGCACAAACAGCGATTCCATGACCTTACCGTGAAATGCTCCTCAGTAATTCGGCGATTTATACTATTCATTCAGTACGTTTATTCATTTTAGTAACCATTTTCTGCTCTGTCTTGTTCAAATAAATCATATATAAAGCCATAGTCAGGATCATCTGGATCAAGCGTTTCTCCTGTCGTTGAAAAACTAGTTGTTGATCCGCTCTCATTCCCTCCTGCGGGAATCAGGTTCTCCGGCTTTGCCTGCTCAATTAACTGCTCTGTGGATGCTGGGGTTCCGGCAAAATTACACACCACATAATAGTTATTACCGATAGCATATACCGCACAGCCTGCCCTCGTGTAATTTACTGCCAGCATGGATGTTCTATGTGCCTCAGAATTGTACCAGCTGGTATACCAATCCGCTGCACTGCCTGTCACTGCTAACTGGATAATCTCACCATATTTCTCCACGTTGCCGTTATGGGATAAATCCGTAGTGATTTCTTGCGCTCTCCTTTGAGCAACAGCAGCCATCCCTTCATCCCAGGTTAATGTTCCCAGACCAGCCGCACTTCTTTGCTGATTCAGATAATTTACAAAGTCCAAACCTGATGATGCACTCGTTGTAGCAATGGTAGGAATAACTGTTCCGACACCGACAGCATCTACAGGCTGTGTCGTAGTAGCTGTTGTTACACCTGCTACCTGCTGTACCGGTTCAGTATCGGTCAAATACTTATTGGATACAAACGCCCCACTATCCAGCTGATACCAGCCATTGCCTGCCTGACCGGTAACCGTTACCTGCTGACCCTTTGCCAGATTCCCAACCTTAGCATACTCTGTGCCAGGCCCCTGTCGTAAATTCACAGAATTCTTTACATACATTGTAGCGGCCATCTCCGTTACCGTATAAGCTGCCGCCTGTTCAGTGGGCGCTGTTACGTCAGAATTTTCAGCTACGGGTGTGGTGGTTTCTTCCGGAGCCAGTGTCGGAACTGCATCCTCACTTTCCGATTCCTGAGAGGTTTCTGCGCCTTCTGTACTTTCCTGGACATCAGGAGTTGATTCTGGAGCCTGGGTGGGTTCCGGCGTGGGCGCCGCTGTAGATTCCTCTTCGGATTCCTTATTTTCCGCAGACTCAGCATTACTCTCCGATTCTACTGTGGGATCATTTTCCTCGGTTTGCTCGGTGGCCTCCACTGTCGAAGGATTTACATCCGGCGCCATGCTTGGATCTGTTTTGTTTCCACAGCCGACCATACTGGCAGTAAGTACGAATGATAATAAGGTAATTAAAATATTCTTCTTCATAAATTTTGTCCTCCCTTATCTGAATAGTAGAAATGTAAATAAAAGGATTCCTTACGAATTATTATACATTAATTACCTACCGAATAAAAGAGAAAAATTGACCTTTTCAAAAAACTCAAGCCCCTGCGAATCAACTCGGAAGACCTTTCTCCATGCGTTGTCGATATTATTCTTGCCCCTCATACATATGTCTGTTAAAATAGAGAGAAATATAGATTCAGAAAGGACGATTATGGCAGTCAGACAAAAAAACCTGCAGGAGATCCTGGCCCTGCACAGACAGCGCTACCCGCTGATGGAGCCTGCGGACTACGGGAAACTCTTATATCAGAATGAATTTGGCCCGGAGCATATGATCAGCAGCCCCGAGGCAGTACAGGAGTGGCTGGACAGAGAGTGGGCCGAGACAGCCCAGGCGACAAAAATTCCCGACAACAGGGAACATGCAGACCTCATTGAGGACATTGGCAATCGGCTATACCGTTTTCACCTTGCGGGCGGATATGATCTCTCCATCGCCGCACCGCTGCTGTCCAGGCTTTTTTTCCTGACTGCACGGCAGCATCAGGGAACAACAGAGGGGTTGATCGAAAAGCTGGGCTTTCTACAAGAGTACGGACAGCAGCCAGGATTCCCATCTCTGGAACCCTGGCTGACAGAATATATCCAGGCCGGCTGCCCGGCCCTACACCACAGCGAGACTTTCCGGCAGGCCTACGCCCCTCACTATCGGATACTGCGGGATGAGTACGCCATCTACTTTCCCGTAATCTACCGGGTGGAAGAATGCTTGCTGCGGTCAGAGCGTGTCACCATCGCCATAGACGGACCCTGCGGCGGCGGCAAATCCAGCCTGGCCGCCCTGCTGGCCGATTTGTTCCCCAGCCGGGTACTCCATATGGACGACTATTATCTGCCCCTGCAGCAGCGCTCTCCGGGCTGGGAGACAACTCCCTGTGACAATATGGACCTGCAGCGTTTCCTGCACCAGGCCCTACTGCCAGCCTCCAGAGGAGAAACCATTGCCTGTCAGCCCTACAGCTGTCAGGAGAGACGACTGCTGGACACCCGTATGCTCCCCGCGGCGCCGCTGACCATCGTGGAAGGCAGCTACAGCCATCACCCGCTGCTTGCGCCCCACTATGACCTGAAAATCTACCTGTACTGCCACCACCAGGAGCAGCTGAAAAGACTACAGCGCCGAGAAAGCGCCCATCTGGACGCCTATCTTCAGCGCTGGATTCCTCTGGAGGAGACCTATTTCCGGGCATGCCATGTCGTCCTTCAGTGCGATATGTCTTTTAACAATACAGCATACTTTGAATAGAATGTTTGATTCAATAATTCTCTTCATGTACCTCAAAATAACTCTGAGGATGATTGCAGGTGGGACAAACCTCAGGAGCCTTTGTACCCACAACAATATGACCGCAGTTGCGGCACTCCCATACCTTCACTTCGCTCTTTTCAAACACCGCTGCCGTCTCCACATTCTTCAGCAAAGCGCGGTACCGCTCTTCGTGATGCTTTTCAATTGCACCTACAAGCCTGAATTTTGCGGCCAGCTCAGGGAAACCTTCCGCCTCTGCTGTCTTGGCAAAATCCTCATACATATCTGTCCACTCGTGATTCTCGCCGTCAGCTGCGGCTGCAAGATTTTCTGTGGTTTTACCGATTCCATTCAGCTCCTTAAACCACATCTTCGCATGCTCTTTTTCATTGTCCGCAGTCTTTAAAAACAGGCCCGCAATCTGCTCATATCCTTCCTTTTTTGCTACAGAGGCAAAATAAGTATACTTATTTCTGGCCTGTGATTCACCTGCAAACGCCGCCTCCAGGTTTTTCTCTGTCTGTGTACCTGCATACTTTGATGATTTCATGTTACTTTCCTCCTCGATAATATTAATCACTATTCCAGCGTCCTGGATTTAGAATTATTTTAATAATAGTATTTATTTCTGTTTTTGTCGAGAGCATATATAAAAATTTTACAAAGACGAATTCAGGGTAAAACTTGAGCCCTGGGAACTATAGCATCATCCTCCCCTCAATCCCCTCAAAGCACACCTGCCTGCAGCTGCCGTCCCGCAGCAGCACCTCCACCGGGCCATAGCCGCCGCAGCCCTCGGGATCGGTATAGCTCACCCGGACGATGGGGAACAGCTCTTCCTCGGTGAAATCCTGCAGGTCTTCCCTGGTGATGACCTGGGAGATCAATATATACGGCTCATTGCCATAGAGTCTGCCCCTGGAGGTCTCCGCATAGGCAATTACAGACCGCTCCGAGTCAGGATTGGTTCCCCGGCTATGCTTTACCTTAAGGCTTTCCCACCCGTCATAGATGGTCATTGCCAGCTGTTTCTCCCGACCTGTGCTGTCATGCCCCTTCAGAATCAGAGCGTGGGCAGTCCTTATGGCACCACCCTCCTGTCCCAACTCCGTTTCCGCACCTACCGCCACCCTGTACTGGCACTCCCTCTCCGCTATCTCCGTCCCATTATCCTGGAAACCGTAAGCCCCCAGCGTCAGCCGGATTGGGGTTCGGTGCAGCCGCAGCTTATCCACCCGCACAATGCCGCAGGGCACCACAAAATCGGCCAGATTCATGGCCTGTATCCA
This sequence comes from uncultured Acetatifactor sp., assembly GCA_964383805.1. GTDB lineage: Bacteria > Bacillota > Clostridia > Lachnospirales > Lachnospiraceae > Acetatifactor. The sequence continues at coordinate 21,144 of CAYLIM010000046.1, read as the reverse complement.
GTGACACTCGTTCTCCAGATTGTAGTCAAAAAACTGCCGCCGATACAACACCTGCTCCTGCTGCCCATGCCAGAAAGTCACATTAGCCCTGCTGCAAGCGCCACTCTCCCCGTCCTGCAGCACATACTGCTGGCTCTCCAGCCACTGCTCCGGGGCTGACTCCCATGGATACTTGGTGTTGTAGCACAATTTAGAATAGTTCCACATGCCATGGACATCCCCTTTGTTTTTCACCACCTTGCCGCTTCGCAGAATGGTCTCCCCATTGCCCTCATGATTGGAAAAACACAGCGCCGGACCGTCCAGGCAGGTCTCCTTCACCTGATCGGGGACAAGCTCCTCCCAGGTGCCGTTGTTCTCCCGCGCCGTCCAGAAGGGATGCCCCGGCGGCAGGTGCAGGCACAGAAAGGCCTTGCCCAGCCAGAAGGGGGATTCCGCACAGGAATATCCCTGTACCAGCGGCGAAAACTGCCCATAGAAGCCCAGCGTGGGTATCCCGTTTTGCAGAAAGTCCTCCCTGCCAAGGAACTGCAGCAGGGACCCGGAGGCGATCCTCCTGGCCCTGCCCGGGTCCGCCTTTCCTCCCGGCATCAGCAGATTGCCGTCGAAAGCGCTGACCGCCGCAAAGCGGTACACATTGCTGCGTCCCCACATATTGGTCCAACCGTCCCGGTCAAAGAAATCCCCATAGGTTTTCATCAGTTCATTGGAGTGAGCCTCAAACTGCGCTGCCACATAGGGCATTTTCTCATAGCCGTACCACAGATTCCACAGGGGCGCATACATATTGAAGGCCCAACAGGAGTAGTAGTCAAAAGAATGCCCGTCCCGATACCAGCCGTCCCCGGCATAATAATTCAATATGGCCTGGGCGTGTTCCCGCATAACAGCCTCGTCCACAGAGTAGCCCTCCATATGCAGAAATGCCATATCCAGCATATTGAACAGCCGCCAGTTCTGGGGCACGGTGGCACGGTGGGCATAGCTGGACAGAAAAGCCGCTATCGCGTCCTTTTCCTCCTGGGTATAGGTACACCATATCTGTTCCCTGCTGATCCACAGACAGATCACCAGAGCACAGGTCTCCACAGTCTGCTGATAACAGCTGTAGGGACTTTCCGTGTGGTTTAATGTCTGCAGTTCGTCATATGTGCCCACATAACTCTCGTCCTCCCCGGCTGCGTTGTACAGGGGACGCAGTTTCGTACAGGAGCGCAATACCTGATACTTATAGTACTCCGCCAGAGAATACCCGCCTATGGACGCCTGCGGCCGATTGGCTATCAGCGGCGCCGCGATGAAAAAGGAACGGGTCAGCCCCTCAAATATCTCCGCCGACCGCTGGCTGCGCTGGGCCTGGGGCGGGTCCTGCAGATGGGGATAGGTGATCTTCGTCTCCTGCCGAGGCACCACCACCGGGTCCTCGAAGTGATGAATATGCCGAAAAATGCCGGACAGCAGATACTCTGCCGCCTCCAGCCAGCTATCTCTGGTCAGCCCTGTGTAGGGGCTGCGTTCGTAATCTGTTGTCTTCGGTTCCCATTTCATATTTCACGTCCTCCCCATCTTCAAAGATATCTCGCGTACCATTAATTGTGATGCAAAAAATACTTGTTGTCAAGACACACGACCACTCCCGGCTCCCCTTTCCCCTACAGCCTGTAATTTTCTGCCTGGGAGTGGAACAGCTTATAATACAGGCTGTCCGTCTTCCGCATCAGGCTCTCGTGAGTGTCAAAGTCCGTCACCGTCCCCCCGTCCAGAACTAATATCCGGTCGCAGAACACAGAGGAGGACATGCGGTGGCTGATGTAGATGGCTGTCTTGTCCTCCACCAGTCCGTTGAATTTCTCATAGATCTCCGCCTCGGCGATGGGGTCCAGCGCACTGGCAGGCTCGTCCAGAATCACCATGGAGGCGTCCTTGTACAGAGCGCGGGCGATGGCGATCTTCTGATCCTGTCCTCCCGACAGCTCTATCCCCTCCTCATCATATTCCTTTCCAAAACGGCTGTAGATGCCTTGGGGCAGCTCGTCTATCTTATCCCGCATATCCACTTCATCGATCAGACGGTTAATCACCCGCTCATCCCCCTGCTCCACGCAGGAGATATTCTCCGCAATCGTAAAGTTAAAAAGCCTGTAGTCCTGAAACACAGCGGCAATGGCCTTCATGTAGGATAGATACTCGTAGTCATAGATATTTTTTCCGTTGATGCGGATTTCGCCGCTGTCCGCCCGGTACATGCGGCAGATCAGTTTCACCAGAGTGGACTTTCCCGCGCCGTTCAGGCCCACGATGGAGATTTTCTCCCCCCTGCGGATGCTGAAGGATATATCCGTCAGCACCGGTTTCTCCGCCTTGGGATAGGTGAAAGTCACATGGGAAAACTCCAGCGTCTCCACCGGACCTGTGAAGGGCTCTTTGCCCTCCCCTGCCGTCTCCTCCTTGAGACTCATAAACTCCATATACGGCTCCAGAAAAGACAAAACCTGCAGCATATGAATCACACTCTGTCCCAGCGACATCACAGTCGCCGTGAACTGGGACGCCGCAGACACATACATGGTCAGATCACCCAGAGAGAGCCTTCGCCCAAAAACCTCCGACAGAGTGCGCAGCCCCACATAGGCATAGCAGAACACAGCCAGGAAATCGTTGATCACACTGATGCCGCCCTGCGTCTTGCCGGACTGCACGCTCATCTCGTCAAAGAGATCGCAGGTCTCGTGGGTGAACCGGGACACCCGCGCCGTGATCATATCTCCCATGTCGTAGAGCCGGATATCCTTCTGATACTGTTTCTCTGTCTGCAGTCCCAGATAATAGCCAAACTTGCGATTGATGGGAATTATCTGCCGGGATAACAGCACCGTATATTTGGACAGCCTCCTAGACAACAGCAGCATGGCGCCGATTCCCAGTGCCTGTACAATCAGCAGCACGGGACCTAAGGTGGCCAGAATTACCGCCAGTCCCACCAGGGTCAAAGCTCCCGAGAACACCTCGGAGATACAGAGGATCATCTGGGAGATCGCGTCCTGGTTGCTGATGGCAAATGCTGCATTCTCCTTCAGATCCAGATAATAGGGGTCCTCCAGACAGGCATACTCCAGATTCATGATCTTCTCCGCCATATGTCGATTCATGGCCTGGCGCACATAGCGCCGCCTGACCTCCAAAAGGCGCTGCAGCAGCTTTTCCAGCCAGGCCATCCCTACATTGTTCAGAACGATCAGGCCCCCAAACAGACAGAGCATCCGCAGTTCCCTATTTCCCACCAGCTCCTCCACCAGGAATTTGGGCAGAATCACGTTGAGCCACAGCTTGCCCGCCGCGGCCAGGGCCTGCACCGCCAGCAGCAGGATATAGGAAGGGCATACCTTCCAGGCAAGCCCGCAGAAATGTATTAGTTTTTTCATGATGCGTTCACCTTTCTATTTAGAGTTCCGCATGTTCCCGGTCAGCACACTGATAATATTTCCCCTGTATCGTAAACATCCGGTAATACTCACCCTTGAGAGCCATCAGCTCCTCATGACTGCCACACTCTTTCAGACCGTCCCTGTCAAAGAGAGCAATCCTGTCACAGAACTTGGTGCTGGCCAGGCGGTGAGAGATATACACCGCCGTCTTGCCCTTCACCATGTCCGAAAAGCTCTCGTATATCTCCGCCTCCGCAAGGGCGTCCAGGGCCGCCGTAGGTTCGTCCATGATAACCATGGGAGCATCCTTGTACAGCCCTCTTGCGATGGACAGTTTCTGTCGCTGGCCCCCGGAGAAATCCGTGCCGTTATCGTCGATGACCTTCAGCATCATCTGATCCAGCCCTCCCGGCGCCTCCTGCACCTTCTGCCACAGCCCCACTTTCTCCAGAACCTCTCTGACTCTGGCTCTCTGTACACGGGCGGCCTCATCCCCGGTTTCAATGCCCTCCGGAGCGCAGTCTCCGGTCACATTTTCCAGAATCGTGAACGCCAGAATGTTCACATCCTGAAACACGGCGGAGTACAGTCGATACAAATCCTTTTTGCGGAATCTCTCAATGTCAATGCCATTGATATAGATATGACCCGCCGTGGGAGAGAACAGCCCTGTCATCAGTTTCACCAGCGTGGACTTTCCCGCGCCGTTGACCCCCACAATAGCCAACCGCTCCCCCTTATGTATCGTAAAATTCAAGTCCTTATAGATATAGGTATCACTCCCCGGATAGCAAAAATCCACATGGTCAAAGGTGATCTCCAGCGTCCCCTCCACCTGTATCTCCTCCTTGCCCTCATCCTCCAGCCTTTCATCCACCAGTCGGTAAAACTCCCCCACATACTGGCACTGGTTCCGGATAAAAGTGATATCCTGCCCAAAGGTCAGCATGGAGGCCATCAACGTGTTGATCAGAGCCACATACATGGTAAAGGAGCTGATGGGCATGCCGTTTACGGTTTGATAGATCAGGATACCGTACATCAGCACATTGGTCAGCAGCAAGGTAATTATCCCCACCAGCCCCACCAGATACTGATGACGGGCCACACGGGCGATCAATGCCCGCATACTGTCAAGTTCCGCCTGATAATTGGTCATAATGCGATCTCGAAAATTGTAGATACGGATATCTTTTCCAAAGGAAAAATCGTGGGTAGTCTTGTAATAATATCGGATTCTCCGATCGTACCTCGCCTCCTCCTCCCTGTGGGCATAGCGATACTTGTGATCCTGCCGGGATACCCACATGGTCACAGCCACATGAACCACCAGCGCCAGCAAAATGACTGGGCTTAGCCCCACCGCCATCAGAGCCATCCCCACCAGAGCCAAAAGCGACGCGGGCAGCAGACAAATCTTGTTGGATACCCCTTCAATGCCCTCCGAATCATTGTTTCCCGCACTCATGGCTCTTTCATTCTTCTCCCAGAAGGAGGCGTCCTCCACATAGCGATAGTCCATGCCCATCAGCTTATCACCCATCTCCACCAGGTAAATAAGCCGCCTGCGCATATTTTTCACTCCTATCATGCTGCTCACCCGCTTGGCCGTATACCCCAGCAGGGCCGCCGCCAGAAAATAAATCCCCAGAGCCGGAATCAGCATCTCCATGGCGCCCGCCCCCTTCTCCTCCAGGATACCGATAGCCAGCTTGGGCAAAAAAATGGCCAGAAACGGATACAATCCCCCACAGATTGCATGAACGATCACCCTGCCCAGTTGGCGCTCGTCCCCTCTCCTTATCTCACATATCAGGCGCTTTACCACCGGCCAGGCCCGGTATTTCTGTTTTTCCTGTTCCTTTTCAGTCTGCTTTTCCATACCTGTCTCCTCTCTATCACGGAGTAGTATAACACAAGCTATTATTTATTGCAATATACTAAGTAAAAAATTATTATTATATTTTTGATGTAAATTTGTCATAAAAGTTTTGGATAGTCAAACGGACAAAAAGGTGCTATAATATTTCCTAACGAAAGAACGTTGCCTTTGCCCACCCAGGGCAGGGCAGACAGATAGGAGGCAACGGGTGGACCGCATAGCATGGAATAGCAGTTATATTATGGGTGTGGACTTTCTTGACCAAGAGCACAAAGCACTCTTTTCGACTATGAATAAGCTTCTCAGACTCAGTGAAAGCGAGGAGAAAAGCGGGTGGGTGTGTCAAGAGGGCGCTAAATATTTGAAAAACCATACTCTGGAGCATTTTGAGCACGAGGAAGAATATATGCGCTCAATTAATTACAGCGAATATGAGACACATAAGCGTCTGCACGACAATTTTCGCACCATCACGCTGCCCGCACTGGAGAAGGAGCTGGAGAACAGCGGCTACTCGCTGGAATCCATACGGCATTTCCTCGGAGTCTGTATCGGCTGGGTAGTCGCGCACACGCAGACAGAAGATCTGGCGATTGCCGGAAAGCAGAAGAGCATATGGGCCGACATCCCCCACGTGAAGGAGAAGGAAGCTCTGGAGCAGGTCATCACCCAGCTCATCGATGATCTCTTCCATTTCAGAGCCAAACTGATCAGCGAACAGTATGCGGGAGAAAATTTTGGGGACGTAGTCTGCTGTCGCTTTATTTACTCTGGACAACAGAAGGAAAAATGGGAAATCACATTTGTCTATGAGAAACATTTGCTGCTGAGAATCATCAGCGATCTCTTAAATACCCAGTATTTAAGAGTGGACGACATGGTGATCAACATTACCCGGTATATCTCCAGACAGTTTCTGGAGCGCATCCGCGAGAATTTCCCCTCTATGGATCTATTCAAAGTGGAGAAAGAATCCCTGCTCAGCTATGAGCAGCTTGTAGATTCCTTCAACCGCTCCAACCCGTCCTGCAGTTTGCTTTTTGACACGGGAAACGGCTATTTGGCATTCTGCGCCAACAGTTCAGAATCCATCCGCGGAAAACTTGTGCGCAATATCAATCCGGACAATGTAATGCTTGCAGTCAATGAATTCTTGAACAGAGAAAAGAACGTCCGGGGGGATATTCTGGTGGTGGACGACTCTGAATTCATGCGGGCCAGAATCATCAAACTGCTGGCGGACGATTACAATGTATCCGAGGCCAGTTCCAGCTTGGCCGCCATCCAGAGCATAGCAATAAAAAAACCCGACCTGATCGTGCTGGATTATGAGATGCCGGTATGTGATGGAAGACAGGCTTTGGAAATGATCCGCTCGGAGCAAAATACAGCCAATATCCCCGTGGTCTTTTTGACCGCCAAAGGGTCCCGGGAGCGCGTCCAGAACGTCATGGCGCTAAAGCCCAACGGCTACCTGTTAAAGAGCATGCCGGACGAAGAGATCAAAAAATATATCGATACCCTTTTTGCCAATAAGAAGGAGAAGTGATTCCCTTTTGGCTTACATATAAAAAGCAGGCGTTCATGTGGGACGCCTGTTTTTTATTGACTAAATACTTTGCCGTCCTCTTCAAACCTCCGTCCAACTTTTTCTATCATTTAACTTCCCGTTTCGTCATAAAATCCTTAGGGTACATCCAGTTAGGCAATATCGTATCTCGAAGTATTGGATATACCGGATACCATTCAACTATATAGTAAGACTCTATTTGATCTTCAAAGGCATCATGTTCTACCTGCACCCAACCGGTTCCTGTATAATGCACTTCTTTGACTAATATAAAAGGCTCATAGTTGTCAAATTCATTTACCTCTTTTGCAGTTCCTATCAACTTCTTCGCCTTCTTCATTATTCACCAGACACAGCATCCCCTTATCTTTTCAGTACATACTGGAATTCATGTGTCGTCATCTTTGCCTTATATATGCATCGTGAACTGCGTGTTATCACATTATATATCATTAGCCGCTCTGTCGATGCATTAAAAAGTTCTGGAAAAGACTCAATATAGAAAAATTCTCTTCCGTTATCACTCCATCTGGAATTTGTCCAAGTTAACTCTCCATAGTAGGTATTCCAGCCCCCCTCGGCAATATAACTGGTCTCTTGTGTCCTCATATCATATAAATATATTTTATCATTGTACAGCCCTTTTGTATAAGCCACCAGGCCCATCTCTGGCATTACCACTGAATCGGATTGTGCAGACTTCATTATTTTAGTTCTTTCTTTACTTTCCAAATCATATTGGTACATATTACTATTGACTACATACCACAGCTTATTATTATGAATTGTCAAGGACCATACCCCTTGTCCTGTAACAATGTCATACTGGTCTGTTGTCAAATCATACAGCAGCCATTTTATACCTCCATTTTTATCTTGAAAATCAACAAAAATTTTATTCCCTCCATCATATATTAACGAATTGGTCAATCTTGCTTGATTACCTGTTAATGCAGCTATTTTTTCTGTCGCGTCTAGCGTTTCAACCGTTCCGGTAGCCAGATCATATCGAACTATTTTAACCCCATCATAAGAAACTTCTTTATAAATAAGTCCTGTAATATAGGTTTCATCACTATTTATGACGCAATCGTGAAGTTTCCCCTGCACTCTGCCTATCTCAACCACAGAGTTACTTTTTGAATTGTATCGGTAAATGATCGTATCGTCTTTTTCGTATTCGCCCTCATATTCCGTAAAAAATATATTTTCCTGCGATTCATTAATTTTACATAGGATCAGCACTACCGAAACAATAATTCCCGCTATCACACATATGTACAGCCAACGTTTTCGCTTTTCTTTTTTACTCATCTGCATCACCTCTCTTTATCGTGGATATATTTTCTCTAACACTTCATCTTCGGTACATAAGAGTAACATTCCTACTTTGTCATACTCCCCCTCTTCATCTAATGAAAAAGAAACTACGACATACAGATTGTTATCTATTTGGTAGTATGGAAATATCAAGCCCGATCCCCTGGCACCATTAGGCTCTCCGATTTCTTCCTCCATCTGCTTATAGGTTGTGGTATTACCTAATTGATAAAAATAATCCAAGTCAATCTCTCTTTCTACATATTTCCATGACGCTATCAATCCTCCAACCTTATCTGTTCTCATATTTTCCATCTCTTTTTGGCGCAATCCTTCACCTATCCCAAAAGCAATTACACCAAATAGCACAATCAGTATTGTAGATATATATAACAGTCTTTTCATTTGATACACGCTCCATCCGCCACCGGCTGCTACTTGTCTTCTGTTACTTCTGTTTAAGTTTTTTTGCCGATAACTGCATATTCTCCAAAATTTTAAGAAATTCAACCAGTTTCTTGCTATCACTATACAACTTTTCCATGATTTGTCAATTACTTTTCCAATTGATCATTGACTAAAACAGGCGTTTCTGGGACTTGAGACGGTTCCCAAAAAACGCCTGCTTTTAGTGTATGAGGGGCATCTCCATCACTGGCGGTTTCCCAGCCTGCTATGGTCATGCTCACTATTTGCAGACTTTTTTCCACGCGTTTCCTCGGAGAGTCCAGCTTTTTCTCGCAGCTCACTCATACTTTTTGCCCCTTGTGATTTCAGGCCACCATGTGTCTGCCTGCGTTTATCCCTCTCCTTAAAATCTGTGACCATATTGTCTAAATACTTTGCCGTCTCTTCTGTCAGCCTTTCCAATGCCCCATAAAAGGACGCATATAGATCCGCAAGCTGCTCTATTTCCGCAACTCCCTGTCCCTCGCTGGACACAGGGGGTCTTATCACTGCCGGAAAAAGAGCCGGCAGCTGCCGCATGGCACAGATACATTCCTGTACAACTTCGTAATTTATTTCCAATCCCGCCATAGGTTCCTCCTCCTATTAAAGTCCCGCATCCACCCTGCCAGCACACATAGCAGGTGATGAATATCCGGCCGCTTGAGCGTCCGTACATTCATCAGTGCGCTGTCCGGGCAAATGCTGTTTACAGATACTGATCCTGTGTGTCAATTTCTTCCAGATAATTCATTGTGGAATTTCTTGCTTGCATAGCTGTAGATATAATAACCTGATTCAGTTTTTCCGCATATTGCAGAAATGTGTTTAACGATTCCGAAGTCTCGCCCATTACAACTCCTTCCTTCACTACTCTTGTCATTGTATTAATATAGCTATCCGCCATTTTTTGCAGTTGTTTCCCCTGCTTTTCAAAATATTCCGCCATCTCATTTATGTATTCTTCATCAATAATTAACTCTATATCCTGCATGCTCATCCTCCTTGTCCGCACTGGCATGCTGCTGCCGCCAATAATTGATGCTGCCGTTAGCGCCTGCTATTTGACTGTTGCACTCATTTATAATCTGTCTCTGCCTTTCTATTTCCCGGCTGATTTCTGCCTTTGCCGTATCCATGCTGCCATATGCATTGATATACGCTGAACCGTTTACCAATTCCTCCAGCGCTCCTCCATATGCCCCGACAAGTCTGGCTTGTCCCAATATCTCATTGAAGTTTTCCAACCTCATTCTGCGTACAGTTCTGGCAGACTCCAATTCCGCCTGATAGCCATTGCAGCAGGTACTTAATGCAGTTAATTGACGTATGTTTCTCTCAGCCTCCGCCCTCCTGTTTTCCGCGCCTGAGATGTCCCGTTCTAACTGGGATATTTTGTGACTGATCTCACTTTTTGTCATTTCTATTCCCCTTTCTTCTTATCCAGATAAAGCAAATACCTATTCCAACCATTTAGCGATTGCCTCTTCTGAAAAGAAATAATAGCGTATCCTTTCATGACTGCCGCTCTTATAATTTTCTACAGGCTCTATCTGAAAGCCGTCCTCTTCAAATGCAGCGATCCTTGCGTATCCGGTGGGTGATAAATCATCATCCGTCCGGAATACGCCGTCCGTTGTAATTACAAGAGTATCGGTGTCTCTAAGATGATAGCCATATACTTCCCCTGCCTCATAATGCAGTACCCAGACAACGTCAAAATAGCAGGTAAAAACTAATTCAAGGACGCCATCCCCATCCATGTCTACCAGACTGAAATATATCGGCAAAGTCTCATCTGCAAACTTAAAAGTATCCTCTGTAGCCAAAATCACATCCTGCTCTCCTTTCAGAACTGCGTCGTACAGTTGCAATGCCTGTTTATGCTCCTGGTAATCAGGTTCGCTTTCCAACATGTTCTCTGCCGGAATCCGTTTCACTAAAGCAAGTTCCTGCTCTGACAGGTCTCCTAAAAGATGGCCCTTAAGCATGCTTTCCGTAAAATCGATACGTTCAGTCTGCCTGGCAAATATATTCTCCGCATACTCATAAAATTCCTCCCACGTCACCTCTTTTCCCCCAATCTCATAATACTCGCTATCCTGTTCCGCAAGCAGTTCTTCTGTATATCCATCTTTATTCAGTTCTGTGAGCCTAAGAAAGTAATTATCTACCACTCCATCGCTTGCATCAAAAATACCATCTTCACTAATGGTAAGCATTGCCCGGGTCGCAAACTGATAGCCATATACTTCCCCGTCCTCATAGTGGAGAATATGTGTAGTTCCCGGGTCGCACTCCAAGACAATCTCTTCCCCTCCATCTCTGTCCATATCAACGATCATAAAGCGGTAGGCACTATATTCATCACATAGCCATGTTATATACCAGAAGTATTCATTCCAGAAAAACTTCTGTCCTTCCTGGTTCACACTGATAAATGGTTTCTTATTGTTCAGTACCAGCCAGTACGCCAGCATGTCCTCCGGTATGCCCAGCGCTGCGATTTCCTCTTCCGACGGATATTCCACTTCCTCACTGCTTTCCGGTTCCAGTGGCTCTGCCGTCGATAAGCTTTCCGGCTCCTCACTGCTCTCCGGTTCCAATGGTTCTGCCGTTGGTAGACTTTTTGTTTCCTCGCTGCCTTCCGATTCCAACGGTTCTGCCGTTGGCAAGCTTTCAGATTCCCCACTGCTTTCCGGCAATTCCACATCTGTCTGTTCTATATATTTTTCACTCTCCACCTCAGCAGATTCATAGCTGGCAGAAGGTGACGCAGCACATCCACATGTCATACATACCATTGCCATAAATATAATCCAAAACACACAGTTTCTTTTTCTCAGTTTCATTTTTCTCTCATCTCTCGTTGTTTTGAGGTAATTCTATTTTTTGTCATTTCTATTCCCCTTTCTTCTTATCCAGATAAAACAAATACCTATTCCAACCATTTAGCGATTGCCTCTTCCGAAAAGTAATAATAACGTATCCTTTCATGACTGCCGCTCTTATAATTTTCTACAGGCTCTATCTGAAAGCCGTCCTCTTCAAATGCAGCGATCCTTGCGTATCCGGTGGGTGATAAATCATCATCCGTCCGGAATACGCCGTCCGTTGTAATTACAAGAGTATCGGTGTCTCTAAGATGATAGCCATATACTTCCCCTGCCTCATAATGCAGTACCCAGACAACGTCAAAATAGCAGGTAAAAACTAATTCAAGGACGCCATCCCCATCCATGTCTACCAGACTGAAATATATCGGCAAAGTCTCATCTGCAAACTTAAAAGTATCCTCTGTAGCCAAAATCACATCCTGCTCTCCTTTCAGAACTGCGTCGTACAGTTGCAATGCCTGTTTATGCTCCTGGTAATCAGGTTCGCTTTCCAACATGTTCTCTGCCGGAATCCGTTTCACTAAAGCAAGTTCCTGCTCTGACAGGTCTCCTAAAAGATGGCCCTTAAGCATGCTTTCCGTAAAATCGATACGTTCAGTCTGCCTGGCAAATATATTCTCCGCATACTCATAAAATTCCTCCCACGTCACCTCTTTTCCCCCAATCTCATAGTGCTCGCCATCCTGTTCCGCAAGCAATTCTTCTGTATATCCATCTTTATTCAGTTCTGTGAGCCTAAGAAAGTAATTATTTACCACTCCACCGCTCGCATTAAAAATACCATCCTCACTAATGGTAAGCATCGACCGTACTCCAAACTGATAGCCATATACTTCCCCGTCCTCATAGCGGAGAATATGTGTAGTTCCCGGATCACACTCCAAGACAATCTCTTCCCTTCCATCTCTGTCCATATCAACGATCATAAAGCGGTAGGCACTATATTCATCACATAGCCATGTTATATACCAGAAGTATTCATTCCAGAAAAACTTCTGTCCTTCCTGGTTCACACTGATAAATGGTTTCTTATTGTTCAGTACCAGCCAGTACGCCAGCATGTCCTCCGGTATGCCCAGCGCTGCGATTTCCTCTTCCGACGAATATTCCACTTCCTCACTGCTCTCCGTTTCCAGTATCTCTGCCGTCGATAAGCTTTCCGGCTCCTCACTGCCTGCCGATTCCAATGATTCTGCCGTTGGTAGACTTTTTGTTTCCTCGCTGCCCTCCGTTTCCAACGGTTCTGCAGTTGGCAAGCTTTCAGATTCCTCACTGCTTTCCGACAATTCCACATCTGTCTGTTCTATGTATTTTTCACTCTCCGCCTCAGCAGATTCATAGCCGGCAGAAGGTGACGCAGCGCATCCACATGTCATACATATCGCTGCTATAAATATAATCCAAAACACGCAGTTTCTCTTTCTCATTTTCATTTTTCTCTCACCTCCTGTTGAAACGTTGTATTATACCACTCCTCAATATGATCCGCATACTCTATATGTTCCCTTAGCGCTTTTTCATAGTCAGGATTCCCTTCTCCCAAGCCACTGTTATATGATCTCAGAATATTCCTCCAAAAATATTTAACGGCTTCGTTTCTGTCACTTTCTTTAAGAAACTCCAGCCACAGTTCTATGCATATCCCTTCTTCCATTTCGTATTGGAAATAACCAAGCTGAGTTTCCAAATCATGAACTGAGCCACTTGTATCATTTGCGTATTTTAATAACGCTATTTTCCTTGTCTTATTTGTCCACTGAAGAATACCATAACCTAGCTTATCACCTGTCTTATATTCATAATCATTATACAGTCCTTTATTGCTTTTTCCCTGCGCATTCGTTGCCGAAAACCTTGACTCCGCAAAAATATTTGCCATAACCGCGATCATATGATCCTTCGATATCTCCATTTGCCCCAGCTTATTCCAGCAGGCGACAAACGTTTCTCTCTGGGTCTGGTCCATGCGCTCTCCCATATCCAGCCCTTCCAGATCCTCTATCGTTATGTCCATCTTATGCTTATTGTAATAATCCATAATGGAATAAAATATCGTGTCTGCATCCTCATGGTCTTGTTCAACAGCCATATACAGTTTTCGCAGCATGGAGGGCTGATTTTCCAGTATCATGCCATATATTTTCTGTTGCTCTGCCAGGTCCGTAATTTCATTCTCATTCAGGTAACTCATAAAAGTTACTTCTGTTTTATATCCAATATAGCTATCCATGAGCGAATTATATATTGTACCTGCGTCCTCGCTGCCGTAATAGTCAGCCTCATACAGCTTTCCCAGCACCTGCATTTGATTTGCCATTATCCAGTCGCATATCTCCTGCTGCTCCGCAGGGTCCGTGACTCCCCTCACTTTCAGGTAACTCAGTAATATCCTCTGTGCATTTTCAAGCTGCTCCATATAGGAAACCTCCGTATGCAAGTTCATGCCACAAGTTATCGTTCTTATATCCGTGCCATTCCTGTTTGCAGACTGCATAACCTGCAGCATTGTCTGCACTCTTCTTATCTGCTCCCGCACAGTTTCCGCATGTCCCTGAAAAATCTGGGCATATCTCCTGTCAGTCTCTGCCACACCTTCAAAAGTAATGTCCATCTGATTTCTTGTGCTATCGTTTAGTTCCAGAACCATATTTTGGTAATTGTCTACCTGCCTTGTATAGGTGGAGATTCCCAGCCTGTCCGCCCATTCTCCAAACTCGACTGTCCTTCCGCCGCACCATGCCATAAAGGGTTTCCATTCCCTATCGTCAATCAGTTCCAAGGCTCTATATAGTTCTTCCTTTTTGGCTTTTGAAAAATCTCTTACCATCTCCATCTCCTCCATTCCGCATATTCCCTACATACACTCCGGCAGCTGCACCGTGACGTACTCCCCGTTATGGAACAGCAAGCCCCGTCCCATCTGCGGATACTCACGCTGCATCCTCACAGGGAAGATATTCAAAGTTCCCTGCGGACTTAACACTAGGCCATGGGACGCCCCCTTTACCCACTTAGATAGTGCGTCATAGCCCTTGAGTTTCGCTGAGTGTACGGTGATGACAATTCCCACCCCACATTCGGCTGCCTCAGTCATAATGCCATGCAGCTCTTCCTCAAAAGCGCTGCCTGAGGCCAGAAACTTATCCATATCATCGATCACGATATAGACAGGCTCCTCCGTCTGGTAATAAGCCGCCGGCGTCATGGAGCCGTTTTTATCCAGCTCCTGCCTGCAGCGAAGTTTCCTCTCTGCGCAAAGCTGTTTCATCTGGTCCACAAAATCCTCAAATTCGTCCTCTTCCTGCACATAGGTAATGCCATCCCTGTCCTGATAGGAATACAGTCCCATGGCGGAAGAATCAAACACATAAGCGTTTCCCTGTCCTAATATCTGGTTTAGCAGACCTTTAAGCATGTTGGTCTTGCCCTTACCCGTCTCTCCAATAATGACAAACGGGGACTGCATGCGTGTAAAGCCCACCCTGGTAACAGATTCCACTTCAAGACCCACAGCCAGATCGAAAGGCTCTGTTCCATTTGCAAAATCTGATATCATTTCGTACCGGAACTGCTCGGGAAGCACCGGTATTCTCGGCGCCCGCCTGTCCGGGTATTTTGCGGATATTTTCTGGATCAGCTCCTTCACTTTCTGATTATACTCTATATCATTCTCAAACTTTACCATGGTGTAAATCTGCATGATATTCACATTGACTGTCTTTACCAGCGCCCTTCCCCTGATCTCGGGCAGTTTGTACTCGCTCTTTCCCACCAGCGTGCTGGCCTCCGTATTGTCAAAGAGATACCCTGCTATCTTGATTTTAAAGTTATTCAGAATGGAATACTTGACGCCGTTTACCCTTGTCGCCGTAATGATCAGGAAAATGCCAAGTCCTGCACCATCCCTTGAAAGCTTGGTAAAGAACTCCTCCACATCGGGTCCTAACTCACGCACCACATCAAAATTATCCACCACAATTACAACCGCCTTCAGCGGCTCTTCATTGGTCTGATTATACACGGTAAAATTCTGCGCCATTTTTTCAGCAAACAGCTTTTTCCGCAGGGCGACCTCATCCTGTATTATGTTGATAAATTTCCCCAACTTCTCCATGTCATCATACAGGATATAGTCCGCCGTGTGGGGCAGGCCGTTTAAAGGTATCAGCGCACTGTTTCCAAAATCAAGGATATAGAAGTTCAGGCTTTCCACCTGATTGTGCAAGGCAAGGCTGATAACCGCCGTCATTAAAAACATGGTTTTCCCGTATCCTGCGGAGGACATGAACACAACATTCCCTTCCTTTGCCAGGTTGACGGAATACTCCCTTTGGAGCTGCTCCTCTGGAATGTCAATCATGCCGAAGGGAATCGTAAGATTGACAGGTATGGATTTATCATATGGCACAATTTCTTTCCACTGTACTTCCTCCGTGACAGCGCTTACGGGACTTACCAGAATCTGTAACAGGGAAGGCAGCCACGGCTTTCTGACCCTTTCCACTCCTTCATTCTCAAAAAGCTCTTTCAGGTAATCAATGGTTACGTCGAGCTGGGTCGCCTTGATGCCGCCGTCTTCTCCGGTACTGCTTAGATCCTCATTTAAGAGTTCTCCCTGTCCGAGGTCGTTCAGCAGATAGACCCGGTTGTCCTTTGTCTTCTTTGTTCCCTCTTCCCCAAACTCCGCACCGCTCCATGCGGACTGGAACAATTCATATATTTCATTGTTGCCCACCTGAAGATAAGCACGCCCGGCCTGTGTGATATAAGCCGCATCCGGCGTCTTGATAATCTCCCGGCTGTCACCCTCATCCTGCACCTTTAACGCCAGCTTGAATTTTGAGTTGGTCCATATCTGGTCGTTTACGACGCCCGTAGGTTTCTGCGTGGCAAGGATCAGATGAATGCCGAGGCTCCGCCCGATTCTTGCGGTGGAGACAAGCTCTGTCATGAAGTCCGGCTGCTCTTTCTTCAATTCCGCAAATTCATCGCTGATTAAGAAGAGGTGTGGTATCGGCTCATGCACCTCCCCATTTTTATACAGTTTGTTATAGGCGTTGATATGGTTCACATTGTGCTGCCCAAAAATTCTCTGACGTCTTGCCAGCTCGCTCTTTATGGACGCCATCGCCCTCTGGCTCTCACTTCCATCCAGGTTTGTGATAGTTCCCAGCAGGTGCGGCAAATTCCTGAACAGCCCTGCCATTCCTCCGCCCTTGTAGTCAATCAACAGAAATCCCACTTCATAGGGATGAAAATTAACCGCCAGAGACAAAATATATGACTGTATGATTTCCGACTTACCGGAGCCTGTAGTCCCCGCTACCAGTCCGTGGGGACCATGTGCCTTTTCATGCAGATTCAGATAGACAATGTCATTCTCAGCCCTTACGCCCAAGGGAACAGCGAGAGACCTATGGGACTGGTTCTTGCTCCATCTTGCCTCTGAATGAAACTCCTCCGGTTTCTTCACTCCATACATATCAAAAAAGGTAATGCTCTCCGGTATCTTTGACGTAACACCCAGGTCGTGAACCAGCACGCTCAAGTTTCTTGCCATCCACTCTAAGTTACAGTCTCCCACGTGATTCAGCCGGAACCGCTTGCTTACCACCTGATTTTCATTTAACAGTAAAGTAGCCTCCTCTGAATCGTGTATCTCCACAACCGTCCCGATAATTTCCGGCAGGTTTCCCCTTAAGTAGCTGGTATAAATCACAGAAAACCCAAGGTCCCTGCCCGATTTGTTCAGGTATTCCATAATGGAATGGTCCATAATCAGCTTGGGTTCATCAATAATAAAGACAAAATGAGGCAGAAAACGGGACTGCTTATTGCTCTCCTCCACCTTCAGTTTCCTGTCCTTCAGTATCTGGAACAGACTGCCAAGAACCTGGTCACGCATCTGCTCTGAATTGATATCGCCGGACATGTTGAGGCTCTTGATGGTCAGATGGGGATACCACCGCATCCACCGAAATTCATCATTATACTCTTGATTATGTATCAGGACGATCTGCAGGTCGTGGTAGCTCTGCTGGAAGGTCATCTGTGCCACGATCAGTTTCAGTTGCTCTAAAATAATCTCCTTTTCCCCCACCAGACCAAGATGCGCGTTCCTAAGGTTGACCGTTACCGCCTTGTCGTCAATATAAGCGAATTTCTCCCCTAAAAGTTTCGCCTTTTTATCCAGCTCGTCCTCTTCCATCTTTAGTTCGTCATCCTGATAGTTGACGGTAAAGGACGCTTTTTCCCTGCGTTTTCCCAGTGATATTTCAAGGAAATCGTCGTCCTCCGCGCTCCGCTCATAGATACGGCTGCTATAGTTTTCTATCATCTTTTCAATATCTTCAATATCCGGATAGTTATAGTGGTAGGCCCTTTCCTCCTCCTGATACAGCCCGTGTAATTCCTTCCGCTTTCTCAGCAGATAATTCCTGTACAGGTCGCTCCGCGCTTTATTTTTCTCCCGGCACTCCTTCTTATTGTTGATATAGCCCGTAATGGAAAAAGTCAGCGTCATGACAGTTGACGCAACAGACATGAGTACAAAAATGCCCCTGTTCATTACAATGGCGATCACGATTGTGATGCACAGCATAATGACCGGAGGTATAATAGTTTGAATCAGGCTGCCTTTTGGCATAGACGCCTCTGCCGGCGGATGATTGATCTCCACCTTCTTGTCAGGGGCATGCATGATCAGGCGGGGCGACCTGGTGAAATGTGGAAAGCCTTCAAAGGGCTTTTTGCCGGAATCGCACTCAGCCAGTGAAATGCTGGTTTTATCCATATCGGAAAAGACCTCAACAAAACCGTCGTAGTAGATAATAAGCACGGTTTCAATAAGTATCTGATCTCCGGCGGCCAGCGCAGATTCCAGCGCCCCGCCGGAATCTGCCAGCCTTTTCCGGTTCAAAAACAGACGGCTGCCGGAGGCATCGCCAAATACCTCCAGCCTTCCTTCTTCTATGGATACAATGTAATCCAAATCCGGGATATTGATATCCCCATCTTTTTTCATTATGGCGATCTTGCCCTGATGCTCAAAACAATGTACAGAATCCGGAATGTATAATACCTGTTTCCCGTCCTCCGTCTCCATCCACTGATTTGCTGTAAGGCCCTGATAGATAACCTTGTCCTGCACCGGAATCTGTTCATAGCCGTTTTCCGTCGTTATCAGTATGTATTCCATCTCTTTATTCCCCTGTCAGTGTCGAAAATTCTTCTTCCAATGGTCTCAGTTTGCTCTCAATCGCCGACAGGCGCTCATTCTTTTCCTGTCCCGATAGGGAGGCGTCGTTTTCTATGACCGCCTTTTCCTTTAAGTATGCATAGAAAAGGAGTTGGTTGCTGGACTCCTGCATGGCGATATCCGCCGCCTTTTCCGTGTCGAGGCGGTTGATATATATCCAGTACTCCATGATCTTCTCGTCCCCGTTTAGGGAAATCGTATTGAGGATGTTGCGCATACTGCCATCGCTGAAACTCTCGCACCTGACACATGAATATGCCAAAATGTATTTCTGGTACACATTCATCCTCTCCACATCCACTTCCCTCATAGCCTCTACCGTGCCATTGTAATCCGACTGCAGATACGCCTCGTTTGCGGCAATGACAGCCTCCTTATAGGGGCGTTCCCACATAAGCAGCCAGCCGAGGAAGGCCATTCCAACTGCAGCCAGCACACTTGTGATCCCAAGCGCTGTCCTGTTTCCCCTGTTCTTTGCTTTTGAAACCTCCACAAAGCGTTCACTGTGAATCTTTTTATAATGGAAGTACTCATTATGCAGCTTGTCCAGAATCTGCGCCACATCTGTACACTCTAAAATCCCACTTAAAAACTTGTCCTCGGCAAGAAGGTCCTGCCCACCCTTGTCATAGTCCTCGAACTTATATCTTTTTATCAGGGTACAGCCAATCAGAGACTTGTATTCCCGCAGGAATTCTTCCTGCAGATATCCGTCCTCCGCGCTATAAACGTCCCTTGTTTTTACATATGCCCTGCCCTGAATGTCATAGTAGAGATTCTCCGGGGCCAGAGTAAAGCGGTACATTTGTGCTCTCTGGGCCAGTTTTCCCGCGTCTATCAGGGCTGAAAACATGAGTTCCTTTTTTTCACGCCTTATGTCTGCCCATGGGAGCAGGTTTTTGACGTCATAGGTCATGACCAGGCTTTCTTTTTCCTCTTCCATGGAACAGTTTAAGAAACCTTCCTGCACTCTGGTAAGTTTTTTAAATTCAAACTCGTTTGAGGCGGTAAGCTTGGACTTTCGGATGGTTTCTTTGATGGTTCCGTTTTCTTCTGCTGTAAGTTGGGTACTGCGCATTGTTTTCTTTTGAATCATGGTTCTCCCCTTTTTATTTTGAATATTTTTTATCTGGTTCCTGATCGTTGTAAGCAAAGAGAGCGGTTTCTTCAGGGCGCCGTTTCCCATGATGAGGCACAGATTCCCTCTTTTGTCGTGGGTATAGGTCTCCTCATTTATGACGTTGGTCTAGTAACTTACAATTCATTTATCCTTATCTTTTTTATTCTTTTTCTTTAAATACTGGAACTTGAATATATTAATTATACCAATTAAGGTTAAATAGGATAAGAGAAAACAAAGTATACATACTATTTCCAGAGCCTTTACTGTACCGATATCTTTTAGAAAAGTTCTAGCCCCATAATATCCCAATATAGCACCTAAACTGGCTGAAATCTCCACTTTTGCCTTCTTTTCATTAGTATGTTTTTTTCCTTCTACCATTTTATGAACATAAATTTATATAATAATCCGGTCAAAACATATTCTGCACCTACAATACATATTACAATAATCCTTAATTGCCCCTGAAATATATTGAGAGCTAATCCTATACCGGCCAATGCAAATAGGAAAGAAATACATCCCAAAAAAATTCCATTATGAAGTATACAAAAGTTACCTTCTATTGTTTGTCCCTTTTTTAATTTTTTTACAAATATTGGGTATAAAACAATTGGTAATATACCTAGTACCCCACATATATTATATGTTACCCACCATAATGATTAATGGCAACGAAAATAACATAATTATAAATTTATTTTTAATGCACTCTTTCGCGGAAATCTTATCATTTATCCCATATGATATAAACTCTTCATACTTATCTCTTTCTGACATATTTAATCCCATCCATAATAATTACTGATGTAATCTTTAATATGATTCCTTATAGATTTTCCTTCCCATTCTATTTGATCTGTCACTATGTATATTAATATTCCAAATAGAAGTCCAGCTATAGCTCCTACTATAGTACCAATATCAGGATCTACCGCTCTTCCCACTTTTGCTCCTACTATGATTCCCACCTTACCTGATGCATAAATTGACCCAGCGGATATTACTAACTCTATAAACGCATCGGATGAAGTTTTTTGCCATGAAGAACCCTTCTCTATATTCTCGTTAATTGAAATTCCTGCATCAATAAAAGCTCCTGCATAAGCAAGTATCTTAATTCCCTTGGGAAATAGACCAGTCATTTCTGACTGGGTATTTCCATCCTCTTCCTTCTGTAGGAGGTTGTGGTAACTCTTGGTCAGGTCTATGGTGTATTGTA
>CAYLIM010000045.1:0-25868 GCA_964383805.1 uncultured Acetatifactor sp. | reverse complement strand
CTCCACCGGACGTTATCCGGCATCCTGCCCTGTGAAGCCCGGACTTTCCTCACCCACGTTTCCGTGGCTGCGATCGCCTGTCCTACTTACATTTTAGATTATACCATACTCCTGTGCGCTTCAGCGCACATTCAATTCAGTAGAGTTAAATGCGGAGCATTTTACTCATCATACCACAAATCCACCTCTTTAGCAACTCTCACAAGCCATTGCTGCGATTAAATTATGCCCACAGGTCACGTCTCACATATAGTCTCGGCCATATCAGCAAATTCCTGATAGATTGTTTCCTGGTCATAAGCCGGGGCATATTTTTCCGCAATATGGCAAATCTGGGAAATGCGCTCCAACTCCTGCTCCAATTCATCTGCAATCTGCTCCACGCCTTTTCCCTTTGCCAGTTTCTTGCAGACAACGGCAATAATTTCTCTCAGTGCCCCTTCATTACGACCCTCATTACGGCCTTCCTCATACCCATCCTGCCGTGCATCCGCAATCTCTTCCCATCTCTGCATATACTTCACCCCACATTTCTCAGAGCGGCGGATTTTCTCCACCCTACTGTGAATCAATTTCAGACGGAAGCTTTCGCTACGGTCCGCCACCACATCACTACTATCATTTATATATTCTATAAAATCCAGAAACTCTTGGGAAAAATCCTGCCCGTTAGTTCCAAATGTATTGATAAATATCCTCTTGGCCCCATCTCCCAGTGTGAGTTCCGGCACTTCCTTACATTGCCCTGCAAACGTATACCGATACAGCCCATAACCAAACAAGTCAAAGGGTGCTACCAAGATCATACAACTGTCATTCAGCTTGTTAAAATCTCTGCATCCCGGCTCCAGCAGCGATACATCCAACTGGGCCTGATAATATCGGCTCCTTTTCTCCAGATTCTTTGTGTCCTTCTTCTGCATCTCCGTAGAGTAGAGCTGACCATCCTTACCCATACTGATTACGTCCAGCCGCACGGCCCTCAGCTCGGGCGATACCCTCAGTTCTTTCTCCGTCTGAGTTCGTTCCAACAGTTCAATTTCATTTTCCAGCAGGATTCCCACCATGGCCTCATAGGCATCCGGCTCATCCATAGTCTCCGCAAACAGAAACCGATCTGTTAGATTTAACTCCTCCAGTGGTGTCCTTACCTCATTGCTCATTCACATTCCTCCTTGTGCACGTCGCAGAAAGAGAAAATGTTTCTTCCATCCATTCTCTTCTCCTGCCTTATTGATATGTGTTTCTTGGGATAATAAAAGCAGGATTTCTAAACTAAGAGAACAAGACGTTCGTCAGATGCGGTAAACCGCTTTTATGGGATTACTCCCCGGAAATCTTTTGCTTTGATTTGAGAATAGCATACAGCACGGGATAAGTCAAGGATACAAAATAAAAAACCGGACGCAGCCATTCTGCATTACCCGGTTTTTCCTGCTATATACAGTATAAAAATCATTCCACCTCATAGACACTGAACAGCTCATCCTGCCGCACCAGACGATAAGAACTCAGATCATCGTTCCGGGCGATTATGCGCTCCAGCATATCCTCGGGACAGTCCATATACACAATCAGCTTTTCCGCTGTCTGCAAGGTCTCGTTTACCAGTGCATTTTCTCCATCCATGTAATCCACATACACGACATGGTCATAGGGCCAAAGCTCATTGGACGCATACCACGCCTGCTCCTGCGAGTCGTACCCGTAAACCACCACTGCCGGGCACTGGGCATTCTCTCTGGAAAACGTCACCCTGTCCCCCTGGTCGCGATACAAAAACTGCACCTTAAACGGGGACAGGATACCGCCGGACGCATGGCCGGAATGCATGGAAATCTGCTTAAGGCTGGACGGGAACAATAGAATCGCCACCCCCACAGAGATAAGCATGATCCCTGTAAAACGCAGCATTCTTCCAAAGCCTTTTCGTCGCAGTGCCGCCCACAGGCAGCCGCCCAGCGTCAGGAAAAGCACGATAACAAAGCTAAAATAGCGAGTCAGAAACCACAGACCGCACACCGCGCCCCCAGCGGCGGCAAGCCAGGCAAACTTTCCTTTGGCGCCGCTCAGATTCTGCACAAGCGCTATAAAAATATTCAGATAGAGAATTGCCCACATTGCGTTCATGGCGTATACGCCCGTAAACATAATGCTGCTGATCACCGCGGGGCAGACTGCATAGATCAAACCGGCGGCCAGCGCCAGCGCCCGGCGACGTCGGTTTCTGCTCAGCTTAAGCACCAGCAATATGATTCCGCAGCAGGAGACCAGAGAGCACAGCGCATTCAGCCCTATGCCAAACCATTTGTAAAAAGAATTCGGCCGCAGGGACATCAACGTGTGCAGCGCAAGATAATACAGGGGCGGATGGCCCGCCATTTTCTGGGCGTCAGCCACAACATCATAGCGAAATTGATTACCCTCCGCCACAAAGAACTGACGCTGCACGATATATCCGCTTTTTTCCTCCACCGGGGAATAGGGACTTACAAAGCTGTCCCCTGCGCTGGTATAGTAGGCGCAATATTCCTCCTCGTGAAATCCCTTCTTCTGCACTCCGAAAAACAGCGCCAGGGCCATGTGGAACGCCAGTATCGCTGCGCATCCCCCCACAAAACCTCTGTTTTCCCTGACAGCGCGCCACGTCCTGCCCGCGGCGGTCCTGATGCCTGCCAATGCCTTGTGAAACGGCTCTGCGCCCATTTCCCGCACTTTCCGGGGAATTGTCATCAGTCTGCTGAGCCCCAGCGCCATATAGGGAATCTGGAAAAAGAGAAAGGGCAGCACATACCTGGTCTTTGCCTCCCAGATCAAGGAAAACAAAAAACCGCCATAGACAGCTATCAGCAGGGCATATTTTTCTATTTTCACAAACTCCTTTCGCCGGGCTATAAGAAGAAAAAGTGTGCTCCCATACATAAGCAGCTGATATATTTTCATCCAGGACTCCATCCACTGCGCGGTCCTGCCGTAATTGGTGATATCGGGAGCCAGCTTGCCGATCTGAGGTTCCACTATATACCTGTTCATGGCAATACTCTGGTACATGGGAGCGTTCCACTGAGCGTTCATTTTTCTCTGAAAGAAATCCAGCATGTAGTCGGGGTCCTCCCAGTATCGCCCAAACGCCTCCTTGAGATGCTCTTTTGCTATTGATACGGAGACCTCCACATCATCGTTATGTTCCGCAAAAACAATATAATTATAGGCGTTGTACCAGCCGGGATGTCCATCTGCGTCATTGAGACCCATCACAATAAAGAGCAGCGGCGGGATCGAGGGCGCTCTCCCCTCTGCCTTGTCACTGTAAATCCCCCACACGGCCATATCCGCCAACACCACTCCCAGGATCAGCGCCACGGCTATGACAATGTTCTGCCACTTCCAGTCAACGATCAGCTTAATCAGCAGCACGATTGCCATGGCTACCACCAAAATCATCAGATTGGCCCGCAGCTGTACGGCAGCGCCCATGGAGACTCCAAAGAGCAGTAGTCGAACCCAGGAAAATTTTTTCAGGTACGCCAGATACATCCACACACCAAACAGTCCCAGCGCCGTGGAGATCAGGTCGCCGTAGACAAAAGCCGTGTAAATATACATGGGAAAGCATGTCAGAATAAACAGTAGATAAAAAATCTCGGCCTTGGCATTGTCGTCTGACAGAATCCGAACGATCATGCAGCCGGACACGACGATCAGCGGCACCACCGCCACCATCAGGTACTGAAACGCCTGATAATGATATGGGCCAAAAATGGCAAAAAGTACTCTGAGCAGCGTGACCAGGCCCAGTTGCTGAGGATATCTGGCTATATAGCGCCCCTGCAGTACTCCGTTGAAATCTCCCATATTGAAGGCGTCTGCATACTGACAGATCAGCATTTGGTCCGCCTGCGGCGCCGCCTTGCAGACAGTCACCCAGTAAAAACTGATGGCTGCCGTCAGCACACAGACAATGGACAGCGCAATATTCCTGACTTTTCTCCTCTGCATTTTTTCCGCCAGCCTGCCGAGAAAAAACAGGACAAAAAGCGAGGCACAGATCGTAAACACATTGTAGATAACCGAGTCTTTTCGGAAGGATATATATTCGCTGTCCCCGCCGTTCTGTCCGGTCAGACGCAGACCATACCAGAACAGGACTGCAAACACGACTATAGCAAGTATATTAAAGGCACCACAAAAAAATTGTTCAAGCCTGCGGCTGCCGTCAGCTGGTTTATATTTTTTCATCGGTATCCCCGTCACTCCTTATACTCGGAAACAGCTTCCTCCCACAAATTCCCTGCAAATCGAATTACTGGGCAGTTCCTCGCTGCTGATGCCCAGAAAATACTCCAAAAATTTCAGCAGACGCTTGGCCTCATAGTACTCCGGCTGGTCCTTTTCAATATGGAACAGCAGCGGCTCCGCATACTGTTTCAGCGCCGCCAGCTCGTAGATTGTAGATGAGTTGAACATCACGTCCGCCTCCTCCTGGAAGGGGAAAATATATTCCTCCTCGCCCCGGCGCACAGAGGGCCACATCTGTATGGTCCGCTGGGCGGACGCGCCCCTGGTCCGGGCGTCCCGCACCAATCTGCGCAGCAATCTGCCGTCAGTGGTGGGAATCCGGTTGTGAGCGTCGACATTCAGATTGATCAGGGCGCTGATATAGATTTTGAACTTGCTCTCCTCCGGCAGGGCATAACTCATCTTAGGATTCAATCCATGAATCCCCTCGATAACCAGCACGTCCTCCTTGCCCAGCTGCATATAATTGCCGTTGTACTCCCTTCGGCCGATCTTAAAATTGAAATCCGGGATTTCCACCCGTTCCCCGTCCAGGAGCTTTATCATGTCATCGTTGAATTGCTTGACGTCAATGGCCTCCAGACACTCAAAATTGTAGTCCCCGTTCTCGTCCAGGGGCGTGTCCTCCCTGTTCACAAAATAATTGTCCAAAGCCACCGGATGGGGCGTCATGCCCAGGGTCCGCAGTTGAATGGACAGTCTGTGCGACATACTGGTTTTCCCGGAGGAGGAGGGACCGGCAATCATGATAAACTTCACCCCCTGACGGGAGGCGATCTCTCTGGCAATCTCGCTGATCTTCCGCTCCTGCTCCGCCTCCTGGACCAGAATCAGATCGCTGATAGAGCCGCTGCATATCTGATTGTTCAACTCGCCTACTGTCTCTATACCGATCTCATGTCCCCACTGCGCAGAGGCTTTCAACGTCTCAAACAGCTTTCTCCTCTCCACTAAAGGCATAACCTGTGTGGGATTTTTCTGTCCCGGCAGAACCAGCATAAAACCCGCGTCATAGGCCTGCAGATCATACCATTTCACATAGCCTGCATTGGGCAGCATAAAGCCATAGTAGTAATCATAGTAGCCGTCCATCTCATAGACGTTCACAAAGGAGCTGCGGCGGTAGCGGAACAGTTCCGTCTTGTCGGTCATACCCCTCTCCCTGAACAGCTCTATGGCCGCATCCAGCGGATAGGACTTTTTGTGGAAGGGCATCGCCATGGCCTGCAATTCATCCATGCGGGCCTTGATCCGCTCCGCATTTGATTCCGTGGCGGCAAACGCCCCTCCGGTGCTTATGTAAGTGCCGTTACCCACCGCGAATTCCAAACGGCACATTGCCGCAGCTTTCTCGCCCATGGTGTCATAGATCGCTTTCAGGCACAGCATCGTGGCAGAGCGCACATAGGCCTTGTGCCCCACCCCGTCCTTCAGCGTAAAAAAGCTCAGCTTACAATCCTTGTCCGCATGTTTAAACAGCTCCCGGAGCTTGCCGTTGGCATTGACCAAAGCGATCAATCCCTCATACTGCCCCTGATACTCCTGCGCAATCTGCTCATAGGTGATTCCCTGTGGATATTCCTTTATCTCTCCCAATACCTCTATTTTCATCCTCGCCGCTCCTTTTTATATTAATTTTGCTCAAATTCTTCCAAAGCCAGACAGACCAGCCGCTGCTCCTCTTCCAACTCCCTGATGCGCCGGGCGGCCCTGCCGCCTGTGGCGTTCTGCCTTAACTGTTCTGTTATCTGCCTGTTTCCCTGCTGTGCGTCCATCAAATACTGTTTCAGCACCGGGTGTCGACAGTCCAGCAGCATCCTCCCAAAGCGGTCCTGCAGCGCCCGCCGGTCCGCGTCCTTTGCTGCCTCTGACTCCGCACTGTCCGCCTCCCGGTCCGCAGAGCCTTCCGATCTAAGTCCTTGAGAAGATGCCGCCACTTTCATTACGGGATAATATTTCCCATCCTCAAACACCATATCCTCCGCCAGTGTCACATAGCCGGTCTGCCGCAGATAGGCGCGAAACGCTGCTATCTCCGACTGGGGCTGCAAAATCAGCTCCTCCATGGCCTCCAGCTTTTCCCTGCCTTCCTCCAATATCCGCCGCATCAGTCTGCCGCCCATGCCGGCGCAGATCACAGTGTCCGCCTCCCCAGTCTTCAGCGCAGTCACGCCGTCGGAAAGCCTGGTCTCTATGTATGCCTCCAGTCCCTGCTGTCGGATATGCTCCTGCGCCCGGGATAAAGGTCCCTGCCGTACATCCATAGCCAGCACCCGGGGGCTGATGCCCTGCTGCACCAGATATATGGACACCCACCCGTGGTCACATCCCACATCACAGACTCTGTTCCCGGTAGTGACCATGTCAGTCAACGCCCGCATTCTGGCGGACAGCACCACCTTCTCCGCCATCAGTCCAGATAATCCTTAAGCTTGCGGCTGCGGCTGGGATGGCGCAGCTTACGCAATGCCTTGGCCTCGATCTGACGGATTCTCTCACGAGTCACATTGAACTCCTTGCCCACCTCTTCCAGCGTGCGCGCCCGTCCATCGTCCAATCCAAAACGCAGGCGCAGTACCTTCTGCTCCCGCTCTGTCAAAGTGCCCAACACCTCCACCAGCTGCTCCTTCAGCAGCGTAAAGGCCGCCGCGTCCGCCGGGACAGGCACATTGTCATCCTGTATAAAGTCTCCCAGGTGGCTGTCCTCCTCCTCACCGATAGGTGTCTCCAGAGACACCGGCTCCTGGCTGATCTTCATGATCTCTCTCACCCGGTCAACGGGCATATTCATCTCCTCCGCGATCTCCTCGGGGGACGGCTCGCGGCCCAGCTCCTGCAGGAGCTGACGGCTGACACGAATGAGCTTGTTGATCGTCTCGACCATATGCACAGGGATACGAATCGTCCTGGCCTGGTCCGCAATGGCCCTAGTAATGGCCTGTCTGATCCACCATGTAGCGTAGGTGGAAAATTTATATCCCTTGCGGTAGTCAAACTTCTCCACCGCCTTGATCAGGCCCAGATTTCCCTCCTGGATCAGATCCAGAAACAGCATTCCCCTGCCCACATAGCGCTTGGCAATGCTGACCACCAGACGTAAATTTGCCTCCGCCAGACGTTTCTTGGCGTCCTGATCGCCCAATTCCATTTTTTTAGCCAGCTCGATCTCCTCCTCCGCAGACAGCAGAGGAACCTTGCCGATCTCCTTTAAGTACATACGAACCGGGTCCTCGATGCTGATACCGTCGGGAATGGACAGGTCCAGACTCTCCACGTCCAAATCCTCCCCTTCGACCAGCAGTATCTCCTCATCATCCACATCATCCTCCTCGGTGATGCGCAGTATATCCACATTATTCTGTTCCAGCGTCTCCAGGATCCGATCAAACTGATCCTCCTCCAGAGTCATGTCAGAGAAAAAGTCGTTGATCTCCTGATACTCCAATACATTCTTTTTCTTCTTGGCCATTACTAAGAGATTCTTGATCTTCTCCTCAAAACGTGCCTGTGTGTTTTCGTCCATCCTTATGGTTTCCTTTCTGTTGGGTACTAGTATTGACTTCATTCCAGTGAAATATGCGTTTTTGCCAGTTCTTCCAACGCTTTCTTGCCCGAGACTACCCTGCTTAACGCAGTCACATCCGAGCCGAGCTGCAGAGTCAACTGCTCATAGCTGTTCTTTTTCACCGCGTACAAAATATCGTGAAACGCCTTCTCCCTCTCCTGCCTGGTATTCAGCTGAGGCAGATTCGTGTTAAAAATCTCCGCCACCTGGCGCTGCTCCTCCTCGTCCGGGAACATACTGATAATAGCCGCCGGCTGGTACTGTCCGGCCTCCAGGTCCCGAAACAGCCGCTCCGCCACCTGGCGGTACAGCGCCTCCGTAAAGTCCTCCGGGCTTACATACCTGGCAATCTTCGGATACAGCGAGGGATCGTCCACTATCCAGGTGAGCAGCAGCCGCTGGGAACGTCGGCTGTTCTCCTGGGGCGTGTTCTTTAGCTGCACTCCTGACTTGGGCCTCTCCGGGGGCTTGTCCACCCCGGTCTGCAGGGCGTAGCCGCCCACAAGTTTCCGCAGATTCTCAAAGCCGATATTGTACTTCTCCGCTATGGCCTCCAGATAGTTTTCCCGCTCCACATCCACGGAAAAACCGCAGAGCTTTTTGGCGATCTCCTTATAAAACAGCGTCTTGGACTCCGGATCCTTCAGATTGTAGTTCCTCTCCAGCATCCGAATCTCAAAAAAGAAACTGTTTTCCGCCTGATCAATACGCTCCTGAAAAGCCTCTCTGCCCAGATTCTTGATAAATTCGTCGGGATCCTTGTAGGGCTGCATGTTGATGACCTTGCCGGACACCCCCGCGTCCCGCAGAATGCCTATGCCTCTCAGAGCCGCCTTGACGCCCGCCCCGTCACTGTCATAGGCCAGCAGCACATTGTCCGTATAGCGCTTAAGCAGCACCGCCTGCTCCGCCGTGAAGGCGGTTCCCAGAGAGGCCACCGCCTGGGTAAAGCCCGCCTGATGCATGGCGATCACATCCATATAGCCCTCGCAGAGTATAATATTGCCACTTCTGGCCGTGCGGGCAAAATTCAGTCCGTATAGATTGCGCCTCTTGTCAAAAACAGGGGTCTCGGGGGAATTCAGATATTTGGGCTCCCCGTCCCCCATGACGCGCCCGCCAAAACCGATAACCCGGTTATGAATATCCTGAATCGGATACATCACCCGGTTCCAGAACTGGCTCAGCAGTCCCGTCCGCTCATTGTAGCTGCCCAGCCCCGCCTCGATGATAAGCTTGTCCTCAAAACCTTTCTGTTTCAGATATTGAATCAGCCCGGCTCCGCTCTTGCCCGCATAGCCCAGGCCAAATTTACGCATAGTCTCGTCAGACAGGGCGCGCTCGGACAGATAGCGGTAGCCCACCTGCCCCTGAGGGCTGCGCAGTTGGTAATAGAAAAAGGTGGCGGCCTCCTTGTTTACATCCAGGAGCCGCTGACGATGATTCTGCTTTTGTTTCTGCTCCTCGTCATACTCCGCCTCCGGCAGCGTGACCCCGGCCCGCTGTGCCAGCATTTTTACGGCCTCCGGAAAGCTGTAATTCTCGTAATTCATGACAAAGGTATAGACGTTCCCCCCTGCGCCACAGCCAAAGCAGTGATACATCTGCTTTGCGCCGTTGACGGCGAAGGAAGGAGTTTTTTCATTGTGAAAGGGACAGCATCCCCAATGGTTGGCGCCCTTTTTCTGCAGCCTGACATACCCGGAGACCACATCCACGATATCGTTCTTCAATCTGACTTCTTCCACAAGTTCTTCCGGATAAAACATTCACATTCCCCCGCATATCCCAGACTGTGCCTGTGATATTGCTCATATATCTCACACTATATGATCCACGACTTTGGTATATATATATCGTCATACTGAGCGATGGCAAAGCGGTCGCTCATGGCGCCCACATAGTCGCACACCACACGCTCACGCGGTTCCCCCTCCGAGATCAGATCCAGATATTCCTGGGGCAGGTCGTCGATATGCGCCAGATAATAGTGATACAGAGTCTTTATCAGCGCCTCCGCCTTACCCTCCTCGCCCTTGGCCACCGGATTCTGATACACCCGCTCGAACATGAAACGCCGCAGCTTTTTCATGGCCTCCTCCACCGGCGGGGACATGCAGATATCTGCCTGATCCTTGCTATGTATCACAATGTCGTGGATAAAATGATCAAGACGCTGGCCGGTAGTAAAACCGATCACCTCTCCGATCTCCTTGGGCACATCTGCCTCCGTCAGGATGCCGCCCCGAATGGCGTCGTCCATATCGTGGTGAATATAGGCAATCTTGTCGGACAGGCGCACGATCTTTCCCTCCAGTGTATTGGGATTGCCGCTGGTCTGATGGTTCAATATCCCGTCTCTCACCTCGTAGGTCAGATTCAGTCCCTGGCCCTTTTTCTCCAGCCGCTCCACCGTGCGCACACTCTGCTGACTGTGTTCAAAGCCGAAGGGACAGACATCGTTCAAAGCCCGCTCTCCGGCATGACCAAAGGGAGTGTGCCCCAGGTCATGTCCCAGCGCAATGGCCTCCACCAGATCCTCGTTCAGTTTCAGCGCCTTGGCGATAGTGCGGGCGTTTTGAGACACTTCCAGCGTGTGAGTCAGCCGTGTGCGATAGTGGTCGCCCTCCGGCGCTAAAAACACCTGGGTCTTGTCCTTCAGCCTGCGAAAAGATTTGCTGTGCAGTATCCGGTCCCGGTCTCTCTGAAAGACCGGTCTGATGTCGCACTGCTCCTCCTCCCTCTCCCTGCCTCTGGACTTCATACTCAGAGAGGCATAGGGACTTAAGTACTCCTCCTCCCAATGCTCCAAATTCTCCCGTATTGTCATCTGCACCCTGCCTTTCCCGCATTCGGTCTGACATCTGGCATACGCCAGAGCTTTACAGTTGATCTCCTACTTGTTATATTCTGCAATTTTTCCCAAAATCCTTTTTCTTTTGTGAAAAGAGATAGACAAATCATCTGCAAATATCATAGATAAATCCCGCAAT
Source organism: uncultured Acetatifactor sp. (assembly GCA_964383805.1). Lineage (GTDB taxonomy): Bacteria > Bacillota > Clostridia > Lachnospirales > Lachnospiraceae > Acetatifactor. The sequence continues at coordinate 15,011 of CAYLIM010000045.1, read as the reverse complement.
GCGGTCCATGGCCTCATAGGCTGTCTTGAAGGGAGACATTTGAAACACATGCCACATTCCCGGAAAGTGCTCAAACCGCACCGAGACATGCTCTTCCAACATCCGCAGATATAGACGCCGGGCGTCGCTGTACAGAATTTCATTGTCCCCCACCTGGATATAGGCGGGCGGGAAATCCCTGTGATCCCCAAAAAGCGGAGAGATCAGCGGATTTTCCAAATCCTGCCCCTCCGCATATGCCAGTCTCATCCTGTCAATGTATTCCGCGGTCAGCACCGGGTCAACCTCCGCCCGGCTCTGAAAGGAATCTCCCGAGGAGGTCAGATCTGTCCATGGCGACATAAGCACCAGTCCTCTGGGCAGAAGGCGCTGCTGACTTTTCAGCTGCAGTACCAGCGCCAGAGCCAGGTTGCCCCCCGCAGAGTCCCCCGCCACAATCACCTCTCTGGCTCCGTACCCCAGCAGCATCAGATAGTCCCATGCTTTCATGGCATCCTCCAGGGCTGCCGGATAGGGATGCTCCGGGGCCAGCCGGTAGTCAAAGCACAGCACATCCATAAAGGTGGAGGAGGCCAGCTTGGAGGTCAGGGTGCGGGCATACTTGCGGCTGCCCGTGGAATATCCGCCGCCATGGCAGTAAAGAATCACATATTTCTTCATATGGGCGCGGTTCACCGACACCCACTCCGCCTCCATCTCCCCGATCTTAAACTCCTCATAGTGTATCTCTCTGGTGTTGCCCAGAATCTCCCCGATATGGTTCTGAGACTGTCTGTGTTTCTCAATATCCGGGTTTTCCACCAATCCGTGCGCCCGCCTGACCAGCTGCATCAGACGCTGGTTGCGGATGCTCTCCTTTTTTCCCATTGTAACCTCTTTCCGCATGGAACAGACCGCGTCCGCTCCAACGCATCAATGTATAAATCTCAGAAATGCAGTCTTCTGCGCACTTCGTTGCGCAGCCGCCTCCTGGACAGTACGGTAATCAGCATGGCGTCCACACAGACCATCACCGTCAGCACCACTGCTGACCAGCTCAGGGCAATGTTCCCCGACACATATCGGTCGATCAAAATCTCCAGCCCCAGGCACAGCAGTCCCACTGCGTTCACCACATACAGGGAATTGGTCAGAAAAGAGCTGGGCAGTTTTCGGATACAGATTGTCACCAGCTCCACAATGATCGTGCCCAGGATCACAATCGGAATCCCCAGCCCCCACATCCATTCCTGGTCGGCAGTGAGAAAGCTCAGCATAAAGAGATACAACCCGACTGCCACCCCGTCCAGCAGCAGCGAGAGGTAGATCGGCTGACGGCTGTCAATCACCAGCGGCACCATCATGACCCACACCAGCAGACAGGCGCCGATGACAGCCAGAGACCATGCCGCTCCGGTAAACACCAGCAGATTCAGCACTCCACACGCCACCGCCGTGGCCGCGAGAATGCTGGAGGTCAATATGCCCAGATCTTTGCGCCGAATGGTCTCCACCGCCCCCTTTTCCTCGGGAAAAGGAGAGGATGTTTTCTGACGGGTCAACTCCCGTGGATTGATTACGGGCGTGTTGCACAGAGGACATTCCTTCAGAGCGCCGTCCAGCTCCACGCCACAATTCACACAATATGCCATCTTTGTCACCTCTTATTTTGAGTACCGTATCTTCCCTACTGACACCATATCCGGCAGAGTAATCTCAGACCGCCCCGCCGCGGTTGCTCTCTATTTTCACATGTATGCCGTCCTGCACCAGCTTGCGGAAAAAGTACCTCTCCACATCCGCCTCGATAATACTGCTTGCAAAATTGACGGTCAGCACATCCTCATAACTGATAATGGCGCAGTTGGTCCTGGAGGAAAAAGGCTGCCCCATATAAATATCAAAGCGCTCGATATAGGGTTTCATGGAGGCCGGTACCTGCAGCGCTCCCATATTGGTCAGCCCTGCGGAGGAATTTTTATCCTGCACCTTGGTGTAGAACTGCCGCACCACAAAATCCTTGATAAAGAGCGGCACCACACGGATCAGTGGATGCCGCTGGGTGGCCGCGTTGGTGGTGATATCTCCCCGCAGCAGTTTCTCATTCAGATAGTAGCGCATGTAATGGTGTACCTGCTCTACAATCTCCGGGAAAGTATACTCACCCAGCCTGGGGTCTATCCCCGGGTATATCATGGTGATAAAATTCCGCAGCGTTCCGGAGGGAAAAAAGCGCCGTAGATTCACCGGCATGGCGATCTTTACCGGCCGCTGCCTGCGGCCTTTCTCATTGTCCTGTTTTTTCATCAGCGCATAGATCAGCACGGCATTGAGATACTCTGTCACCGTGGCCTGATAGCTCTTTGCCACCTTCACCACCTGGCTCACCGACATGATTCCGTCGATGATATTCAGTGTGTAAAATGGCTCCATCGTACCTCTGACCCGGTAAGTCTTCTCTCCGGGTCTGGGCGGGCACACCTTCGCATTGGCGTAACGCATGTAAGCGTCCTCCAGTTCCTCCGGGTCCGGCTGGCTCCCGATATCTAGGACAAATCCCCCCGGCTTGATCTGCGCCTGATACTTCAGATACAGATACCGGGCCGTCACCGTCATCAGCAGACACATTCCGCCAGTGCCGTCTCCCAGGCTGTGGTGAGCCTCCAGGGCGATTCGCCCCCCATAATAATAAAACCGCACCAGATAGCGGTTATTTCCCTTAAAATGCATGGGCTGGCAGGGATTTTTCACATCCGGCCGCACAAAGGGACCCGGCCGGTTGTTGGGCTCCAAGTACCGCCAGAACACGCCCTTTCGTATGGCTGCCTTGTAGGTGGGAAACCGGGGCATGACCTGATCCACCGCCTGCTGCAGCACGTCCGGGTCAACCTCCTGCTTCAGCACTACCGACAGCCGGTACACGGAGGAAAAGTCCCTCCGTTGCAGGGTGGGGTAGACGATGGCTGACAGATCCAGCCGATACCAGTCTTCTGTTCGCTTTTGTTCTGCCGCCATGTAGTCACCTCCTATCAGAGTTCCAACAGATCCTCTGCTGCGCCTTAAATCTCCTCTGTGAAGGCCAGGGGATCTTCCTCGGTGCTGTGAATAAAATGCATCAGCATGTAGGCGCACATGATCGCCACATTCTCCTCCCGCAGAATCCGTTTGCACTCCTCCCGGTCCGCCAGCACAATCTGAATATCCTCCGAATCCTCCTGATGGCTGTTGCTGGGAACGCCCTCGCAGTAGCCATACACCGTGCCGCAGCACTCGTCCGTCATGCCCACGGTGGTGTAATAGGGTTTGGCATACGCCGCATCCACTTTCCTGGGCGTGAATTTCAGCCCGGTCTCCTCATAGATCTCCCGGACACCGGCCTCAAACATATCCTCCCCCTCCTCCACCAGTCCCGCGGGAAACTCATAGATATAGTCGTTGATCGGGTAGCGGAACTGACGAATCAACACTACCTTGTCCTTCTTTTCCCCATAGACGGCATAAATGATCACACCGTCCGAGCGCTTATCATGGCACAGAGCCTTCAGTTCCTCCTGACTTCTGGCCCGTGAGGCCACAAAGTACGGCGTGGTCCCCCCATCCCTGTGCTCCGCCTCAAACTCATAAAGATTTAAGAACCTGTTATCCGTCTGTTTTTTTACCTGTTTTACCCTGTTCATTTGCTATTTCCCCTCCATTATTTCCAAAAAGGCCACAAACTATCATCTCTATCATACCAGATATTCCCACGAAAAAAAAGTTAAATATATATAAAGAAAGCGCCAGTCTCCCGGCGCCTTCTCAGGCAGATTCTCCTCCTGTTCCCGTGGAAAGCTGTATGACAGCTCATCCGGGATCGTCCATTATACCCACAAACAGCGGTATCTGGGTATCCATATCCAGTATCATATACACAAAGGGATGGTCCAGATTCATCTCCAGTGCTTCCTCAAGGTAAATCGCCGCGCCGTCCTCCATTGCCAGCATGGTCACTGCGCCGGCTTCGACCCCCTCCTCGTTCAGCTCCATTACGGCTTTCTGACGCACCAGACTGATATGGAGCTCTCCATCTGCGCACAGACCGGAAAAGTCCGCCAGCGCCGAATTAAAGGCTCTTTCGACCCCGAGGCTCTGCAGCAGTTCATTCAGCTCCTGGTCACAGGCAGCGGTAAATTTAGGCAAGGACAGATTCATCAGTCTGTCCTCTCTGCCCTCCAGCAGTCCGGCGATCTGTTCAGGAGTCAGCTGCCCATACAGTTCTCTCGCTGTCTGCCCCGCCTGGGGACGCACAGCCAAAAACACCAGCTCCTCTCCGCAAAAGGGCAGTACCACCCCGTCCATGTCCGTATCAGACACATAGTCAAAATACTCTTGCATCTTGCACATGGTATCCACCGGTTTCTCCTCGCCGTCCTCCCGGTACCAGGTCTGTACATGTGTGACATAGCCTTCAAAACCGTTTCGCCAATCGGCTTTCAGGTACAGCGCATTCAACAGGCATAGCCGGGCAGCGACTGGCAGCGGCTGATCCAGAAATCCTTTCACCAGTCCCCGGGTATGCTCCTCCGCCCAGGTATTTATATCCGTCATCGTCTGCTGGGAACTCAGCTCGACGCGGTACACCTCCCCCTTATAGGATTCCTGCACCGTCTCCAGCCACGGCTCCTCCACTCGGAGACTCTGATCCAGCCAGACAGAATCAGCCAGCTCCAGCTCTATCTCCTGCATGCCCTGAAAATGCTGCAGGCACTGCTCCGACAACTGTCTGTGATTCTCTCCCAACAGACTTTCCAGCTCCGCCGCCGTCTCCCCTCCGGCTCCCTCCGCCGCCATGGACAGAGCCAGATACGCGGAAACAGGTGAGAGAATCGGATTCTCCTGCTCCAGATGCTCCAAGGCCTCCCTGGTCAGCTTGTAAGAAAAGTCCCGAATGTCTACCTCCTCAGAGCTGTCCTCCCCATTGAGATTCAGCTGCTGCGCCTCTGTATGCTCCCCGCTCTCCCCCAGGGCGTCCGCCCCACTTTGCATCGCCTCCGCGTCAGACTTAGGTTCCTCCGTCCTGCTCATATTCTCCGGCTGCCTGCCGCATCCTGTCAGCAGACTGACCGCCAGCACGATCCCCAGCGCCGTTCTCCATTGCTTTTTCATATTCTCCTCTTTCTGCCCCGCTGAATCGGGACACAGCTCTCCCCGACCAAAACCATCACCCTCAGCGAGCGTCAGGCGTCCGGGTCATCCATAATGCCCACAAACAGCGGCACCTGGCTCTCCAGGTCCAGTATCATATACACAAAGGGGCGGTCAAAATACAGTTCCCGGGGCCGAGGACTCTCCATTGCCGTACACCTGTTCACGACCACCATAGTTACAGCGGCGGCCTCCGTCCCCTTTTCGTCTACCCTGAATACTGCTTTCTGCCGTACCAGGCTGATATACAGCGAAGCTCCCTGCTCCGTTTTTCCCAGTCCGGAGAGTTCCGCCAGGTCTTCGTCAAACGCCCGGACCAGTCCCATGGCCTGCAGACTATCGTTTAGTTTTTGGTCGAAGCTGACCTCATACTTGGGCAAGCGCAGATTGCACAGCTCCCTGCTTTCGCTCGCAAGCAGCTCTGCCAACGCCTCCGGAGTCAGCTGGCGGTAAAGCTCCCTCACCTCGGTCCCCTCATTGGGCAGGATGGCCACATAGGCAAATTCTCCTCCCTGGTAGGGCAGCAATACGCCCTCCCCCAGGCCGCTGTGCAGATACCCCTGGTTCGTCTCCCACATGCTCATGGTATCTACCTGTTTCTCCGTGCCGTCCTCTCTGGTAAAGGGGCGCGGAGCCGTATCCATGGCGTCAAAGGCAGTCAGCCAGTCCCCCTTAAAATAGACAGCGTCCAGCAGCGCCAGCAAGGTATCCTTACTCAGAGGCTCATCCAGCATCTGGGGAATCAGTCCTCTGGTATTCTCACTGCACCAATCGTTGATCTGTTCCATGATCTCCTGACTGGAGAGTACGCCCTGGCAGCCCTTCCCCCGAAAGATTTCCTCCATATCCGCGATCCACTGCCCGTCCGGTGTGAGCTGCTGATCCACCCAGGCGGAATTGGCAATAGTCAGAACCATTCCCTCCTGCTCCTGGGGATACCGCTCCATCAGTTTCCGGGACACCGCCGGCATATTGTCTCCCAGCAAATCCCGAAATTCCTGCTCGGTCTCCCCCCGGGCGCCCACGCCCACCATGCCCAGCGCCAGATATGCGGATACGGGGGACAATATGGGATTTTCCCGGTCCATGTTCTGGAGCATCAGCTGCCAGGAAAAATTCTGCAGCGCCTCCATGGAACTGTCGTTCTCCCGGTCCCATCCCCCGTTGTCAGCTAACCGAACAGGCTCAACAGTCCCTGCACCCAACGGCTGCTCCTGCATGTCTCCCACCACCGTCTGATGCTCCTGCGCCGCCTCACCGTCTGCCGTCAACGGCTCCACACCGCCCGGCCTGCTGCCACAGCCTGCCAACATACTGCCCGCCAGCAAAGTACATAGCAATCGTCCCCATTTCCTTTTCATAACTACCTCCGTCCGCATATCTCAGGAATCACCCGCGACACTGCGTGAATTTATTATCTTCCGCTTTCTCGGAATGTCTTACATACCTAATAGACAGCACAGCAGGAAAAAGGTTACAATTAGGCTGCAAAATTTTAAAATACAAAAAAAGAAGAAACCCTGCGATTTCTTCTTTTTACTGCTCTTCGTGCAGGAGAAGGGACTTGAACCCTCAAGGTGTTGCCACCACACGGACCTGAACCGTGCGCGTCTGCCAATTCCGCCACTCCTGCGAACAATAGATATACTACACTATTCGCTGAAAAATGTCAATAGGGAATTTTCAAAATTTTTTGCAAAACCCCAAGCATGCCGTTCTTGACATTCTTCTTTTAATATGCTACACTTAGCCATGGTTTCGCAGAAGCGACCGCACAGACAGAAGTCTGAAAAGTATGGCATTATATTTCGGAGCATTTAATTAGTATACCAGGAAGGTATCTGCGCCCAGAAGGGTACGGGTGCTTTTTTTGTGTCCCTATGCGGAACTCTAAACAGCATATTCCCGAAAAGCACACTGCTCTATATCGGGACGGCTTGGCGGCCTGATATAGAGCACCGGCCTTGTGTGCTGACAGGGAATATGCGGAACTATAAATAAGAAAGGAAGTTTTTATGGAAAAGAATTTGAAAGACCTTTGTCTCTCCGCTGTCTGTCTAGCTTTGTGCTTGGTATTGCCTTTTCTGACCGGCCAGATCCCCCAGATCGGCAACGCCCTGTCACCCATGCACATTCCGGTGCTGATATGCGGCCTGCTCTGCGGCTGGCAGTACGGCCTTGTGATAGGCTTTGTCGCGCCGCTGCTGCGCTTTCTGCTGTTTGGCATGCCCCCCATCATGCCCACCGGCCTGTCCATGATGTTTGAGTTGGCCGCCTATGGCGCTTTTTCCGGCATTCTGCTAAAACTGCTGCCCAAAAAGACGCCTTGTCTGTACGTTTCTCTGGTAGGAGCCATGCTGGGCGGCCGCATTGTCTGGGGCATTGTCCGTTTTGTCCTGGGCATGATCGTGGGTCCGGCTTTCACCTTTCCCATGTTCCTGTCCGGAGCCTTTGTCACCGCCGTCCCCGGCATTATCTGCCATATCGCGCTGATTCCGCCTGTGGTAATCGGCGTCCGGCGTGCCCTGAAAAATTACGACTGATTCGCCGCGCTATACATCAAGAGGGTCTGACTGTACAACAGCCAGACCCTCTCCGTATTTTTCAGCCTACTCTACATTGTATTTCTTCAGGAATTCCGCCCTGGAACAAGGCATGCTGTAATAGTATCCCTGGATAAAGTCCGAACCCAGCTGCATAACCTGCTGCTGTTCCTCCTTCTCCTCCACACCCTCTATAACAATGCGCAAATTGATGCTATGTACCATATTGATAATGTGACTCAGCAGCTGCCGCTCGTAGCTGTGCTGCAAAGCCTTCAGTGTAAAGCTCCTGTCAATCTTCACAATATCCGGATTGAAACGGCCAATGTTCTGCAGATTGGAGTAACCGGTGCCAAAATCGTCCAGAGCGATCTGGATACCAGCCTCCTTGAACTTCTTCCACACCTTTTGAACATTGATACTGTTCTCCAGATAACCGCTCTCTGTCAACTCCATAATCAAAGCGTCCGGCGGCAGCTCCGTCTCCTTCAGAGCATCCATAACCTCCACAAAAACCGGGCTTTTCGTCAGCTGAATGTAGGACAGATTGATGCTGACCCGGAATTGCGGATACTTTTTCCTACATTCTCTGCACATATCCGCCGCTTTGCGGATAATCCATTTTCCCACGGGAAGAATCAAACCGCTCTCCTCCAGGATCGGAATAAACTCTATGGGGGAAATCCTCTCTCCGTCCGGCATCTGATAGCGCAATAGCGCCTCCGCCCCGTACAATTCCTCCGTGTCGGCATACACCAGCGGCTGAAAGTACAGATCCAGCCCTGTGAAATCATTGGACACGGCTTTCCGCAGGCTCCTGCTGATCGCTCTGGCGCGCAGGAACGCGTCATAATCCTCCTGTACAAAGACGCAGACCTGATTCTTTCCCTGGCGCTTGGCCTGCCCCAGAGCGAACTCAGAGAGACGCATAATCTCCTCATAATCCGCTTTCTGCATGTCCCGTGTATTGACAATACCACCGGATATGGTGTAGACCGCCTCATAACCCTGTTTGGCTATGACCCGTTCCACCTCCTGGCGGATATTGTAGTACAATTCCTTGACTTCCTCGCCCTCACAGTCGGCCGTATCCAGCACCAGAAACTCATCTGAAATCACCCGGTACACATACTGTCCCGGCAGCAGACGGCTCTCTATGCACTGAGCCACCTGTCGGAGTACCGTATCTCCGTATTCCACTCCCAGCCTTTCATTAATCATCCGGAAATCGTCAATACCGATACGCATGACAAACCCTTCCGACAAATTGGATATCTGTTTCAAATGTTCCTGCAGGGACGACACTCCCAGCAGCCCGCTGACATTGTCCGCCTTCTGTTTCCGGCCAATCTCATTGATACAGCCCAACATCAGCCATGGCTGTCCCTCCTCATTCTGCAGCACACGCCCCCGGCAGATAATCCAAATCGGGACGCCGTCCTTTCCCAGCCAACGATAGCGCAGTTCATGTTCCGTCTTTACGCCATCAAACAACTGCTGCAAATCCTCCTGCAGCATAGAAAAATCATCCGGATGTACACATGCTCTCAGGGTTTCATCCACATCATGAAACTGGTTCCCCGGCAGGGCAAAGCGTTTCGCCGCTCTCTCCGTGATATAATAAGTGTCATTGATTATATCATACACATAGAGATAATCGTTCATACATACGGCAAACTGCTCTGCAAATTCACAAAATGATTCAAAATTCCGAATTTTATCTGATTTCGGCATATCTGTACACCCCTCTAAAACCTTATCCTACTGCTCCGCGGGCTTAAACCTCTCGATCAACGCAGGGATTTTATCCGCCATCAAAATAATATTCAGGCTCATGGGATTGATCACAATGCCCTTGACCTCCTTGCCCATGGCCTTCTGAATATCCATAAAGGCAATGGCGCTGGCACGCAGCTTTTTCTCCCTGTCAAATTTGATAAGTTCCTGCCCGTCTGTAAAAATAGGCTGGAACATCTCCCCCTCCTTGTTCTTCACACAGGGAATCCTGATGTTGGAGCCATCCGGCAAGGGAGCATCCCCGTCCAGCTCATGGGGCACCAGAAAGCGGCTGCGCACAATATTCGCCGCCATCTCCTCCTCATATTCATGCAGAGCCTGAGCATTGCGCTCCCTGCGGTGCATCTCCTGCATGAAATGAATGCCTGAGAGCTGCATCTGCGGGTTGAGAAAAGGTCTCTTTTCCTCAGGTATCTGGGACATATCCGGATGTCTGACCAGCTTGTCAAGCGGCAGCTTAGTCAGGCGCTCCTCCTCCTGAAACATGATAATGTCAATGCCATAGGCAAACAGACTGCTGAAAAACGGCAGCATCTGCTCCTTGGACACCTTCACCACCGCCAGTGGGTCCTGAAAATTCTCTCTCCGCACGTCCACATAATGCTTTGCCTTCTCCTCCTCCACGAAGGTCCATATCTGATCCGTGAAGTCCTCCTCGTCACAGGTCACAAAAGGCAGCCGGGTACCTGCGCCGAATATCACAAACAACTGCTCCAGCTGCGGAATCCTCATAGCCTGTTCTATAAATATATTCTCATTATCCATTCTGACTCAATTGACCTCATTTCCTGTTATTTCTGCTCAAACAGATCCCATATATTAATATTTTATCATACATCCTGCCAACTGACAACCAAAAAGGAAATTATTTTAAAAAGGATTGACATTTTCCATCCGAAATGGTAACATAATATCTGCTCGGTGAGATGCATGCGAAATGAGTGCAGCCGGGGAATTTATCAATAAGCAAGAGTGCTGGAATTGGCAGACAGGCCAGACTAAGGATCTGGTGGCAGCAATGTCGTGTGGGTTCAAGTCCCATCTCTTGCAGGATTTATTAATGGGGCTGAAACCTTTGAGGTATCGAAGGTTTCAGCCCATTTATAAATGCTAAGTAACAGATTTTAATCTGGTACTTAGCACTTCTTCTAACGCAGAAAGGAAACGATCTATAGACTAATCATTATTATTACTCTATTATTTATCCTTCTCTATGATTTCTACCACCGTTCCGTTAGCAACTACTCCAATCATGTTTGATGAAAAATTGATATAATCAAATGAAACACCTATCAACGCATTTCCACCTTGCTCGATTGCTGCATCAATCATTTTTTTAATTGAACTGTCCCTTGCTTGTTCAAGCTTATCTGCAAACGAATCACTTTCTATGCCAAAAACATCGCTTACCGCTGCTCTGCCCTCTGACAAAAAGCCTGTACCAAGTACAGTACTTCCAGACGCAATACCATAATACTTAGATATTTTATAACCTTCAAAATTATAACTGGTCGTCAATTTGAAATTATTTCGTATATGTTCTATTTTTGATCTTGTATTGATATCATCCTTTCTGTTTTCAACAAGATCGGTAGCCGTTTTTATAAGAAATTCTTTTCCATTTTCAGAATATGAGGACGATTCCACTCTTTGAATCAATTGGTTAAAATCATCCTCTATTATTTGCAGGTCATAAGATTCTTTTATAGAACTCAAAAACCCGGCAATAGGGTAATAACAGTTGTCACAAACTTGATTATTTATATGAGAACCATTTAGCAGTCCCATCTTTTTACCACAACAAATACATTTTTCAGCCATATAGCTAACCTCCATCACTACCATAAATTATATTTTACCAACATCACTTCTTGCGTACTTTCGACATCAATCTCTTCAATTGGTCTTTCATAGAAGGTTTCCGACCATTCCCGCCAATTATGGTATTGGGGGCTATTGACTCTGTCTTGATGAGTGTCTCTTGAATTTCTTGATTGTTAAACACCATCTTTATAAATTCAACTAAATTATCTGCCACAAAATAAATAGCAATATCGCCTTCATTATCTATTCTTACAATCCGAGGCTCTCCATTCTCATCAACCGACCTGTAATCCATATAATACATATCATGCCCACCAGATCGTGTTTCTCCAAAAGGTATTCCTATGTCAGGATATTGCCACTCATCTTTCCAGTTTTCAAACATATCCTCTAATCCATTATAAGATTCTTTAGTTGGACCGATACCATATATGGCAGTCAGCCAACTTTCTTCGTATTTACCATCAATCAATCCTCCGTTCTGAACCCTTAATAATTCTATATATGACTTAGGCAGTTTATATCCTAATGTTTCTTCTGCCCTACTAATCATATCATCGGTTAAGTCATCGAATCTGTACTGTTTTCCATAATCGCTATCATTATCGAACAGTTCCTTCAAATTGATATCGCCAAATAAACTCATAATTTTCTTCACCTTTAAATTTGTTTGCCATTTCATTAATTTATTCGATTATCCTGCTAACGACACAAATTTTAGCAGCCAAGCTGCATTTTGTATGTATTATAGCAAAAAGCGAGCGCTACTACAACCATTATTTTACAGTCTCGCTTTACACTTTCAAACAAGAAAAAAACGTTTCTGTCTTAAGAATTGCCAGAAACGTTTTTCTCACAGCTTGAGAGCAACTAATTGTCTTATCTGTTTCTAAAGCTGTCTGTTTCGATTCTACCGCTGAACTTTCTATCGTTGATTATTCCAGAGTGCAGTTTGAGATAAACCGATACTCGTCCCCCGTTTTTACAAGAACTGCCTCGCAGTCTCCGAATCCTGTGAACCAGTCGGCCGCCGGAGTAAAGTGCAGCGTATAGGTATCTCCCTGTCTGGTTCCTCCCGTACACGCAAAAGGAATGTAATTGGTATCTCCTGCCTCGTTATAATAGGCATCCGTCTGGGCCACATATACCATCTCCAGCGGGCGGCTCATATCTTCCAGCCCTACGCCCAGCTTTCTCTGCAGAAAATCTTCTATGTCCTGTCTCGTCATCTTCGTACAATCTGTGTACACTTCCTCCTGCTGCGTCTGAGCAAGATAGAGCGGTATATCCTCCTCCGGTATCCCTTCTCCAAATCCCGCGCCGCCATACAGCACCTCTCCGAGATTCACGTCCTCGGGCTCGTCATATTCAGACAAAAGAAAACCATAATTTTCGCGTTCCTGAATGAAATCTGTAAAAAAGGTCTTTTCGTCCTCGCTCAGTTCAACAGATGCTTCCACCACAGGCGTTTCCTCCGCCATACTTCCGTCTGAGCTTTCCACCGAACTTTCCATCAAATTTCCGACCGACTGCTCCGGTTCTGTGTCGCCGGGAATTACCTGCCCGGATTCCACACTGTTGTCCTTCGGCGCCCCTTCCGAGCCGCCCACGTTTCCGCAGCCGCCCAATATACATATCATAATCATACCCATGGCAAAAAACTGTCTTCTTTTCATTTTTATAATCCTCCTTTAGCCAAACTCCTGCCATATACCACAGAATTCTGTTTACAGAGTAAACATATCACAAACTGTCTACTCTGTAAACACATTTTACAAAACCTTAAGATTTATAATAGCTTTTAATATGTGTCAGCGCACTCTCCACAAGACTGCCCATAGACTGCTCTGCCACGCCCGCAACAATATTGTCGCAGTGATTCACCGGAATCAATATGCGCCTGGCCCTGCTCTGTCCCACCGCCACTGCCATGGCGGGAGTCACTTCCCCATACAGCGCGTCCGCAATCACAATGCCGATGGGCCCCACAATCACGTCTGCCTTACGGCACCCCACAATCACTGCGTTTTCTCCGGTGGCCGCCGCATCCGCGCCCGCTTTCAGCATGGCCGCCGTGGCGGTGCTGTTGGTGCCCACCGCCGTCACATGGGCGTGGGGCAGCTGCTCCTTGACAGCGCTCACCAGCTGCCTTCCCATGCCTCCACCCTGGCTGTCTATGATTAGTATGTCCATCTCTCCCTCTTTTCCGCACACGCTGAAAGCGTGCCCACTGTTTTTCGAACTATTTTACTCATTGTAACACAGACTGCCGGTTTTGAAAAGCGCTGGTAGCTCCTATTGCGATGCCTAGCCCGCCGCAAAACGGCATATACTATTACCTGGGCTGCTGCTGAACACTTTTTCCCCTGCGCTTGCCGGAAATGTCTTGCAGCTGCTTAATATTATCTGTGAGGTGCAACACTATGAAATCATTGAAATACTATATCATCGGAGGTGCTGTTTTTGTTCTGGTGGTGGGAACACTCGCCCATTTTCTGTACGAATGGACCGGAAACAATTTTGTCGTGGGGCTTTTTACCCCAGTCAATGAGTCCGTCTGGGAGCATATGAAACTGGTATTCTTTCCGACACTGCTGTATTCCTTTTTATTGATAGCAAAATTCGGCAAGGAGTATCCCTGCATGACCTCCGCCTGCTGTTTCGGAATATTGCTGGGAACCTGCCTGGTTCCCGCGCTCTTCTATATCTATACCGGCATCACGGGCCGGGACGTTTTGATTCTGGACCTTGCGGTCTTTGCGGTCAGCGTCATCGCTGCCTTCGTGTCCATATACCGGCTTGCGCAAAGCTGCAGAGTACAGGCCTGGACTCCTGTGCTGTTTCTGGCTGTGTGTGCAGGTATTGTCTGTTTTTTCCTGTTCAGCTACCATCCTCCCAAAGCGGCCATTTTTGCCCCGCCCTCTGATCCGATCAGGCACACCTCAGTCTTTTTTTCCAGATTTTGATTGCTGTTATTTTTCAGGTATGCTATACTGATAACAGTGGTTGTCTTTGAGCAACCGAGACATGCGATCCGGGAAGGGGATGGAATGGATATGAATACAAGCGAATCTGCTGAAAATTATCTGGAGACAATTTTGATACTGAGCAAGTGCAAGCCGGTGGTGCGCTCCGTAGATATAGCGGAGGAATTAGGCTTTAAAAAATCCAGCGTCAGCGTGGCCATGAAAAATCTGCGGGAAAAGAATCACATTACCGTGACCAAGGAGGGCTTTATCTATCTGACCGAGAGCGGTAAGGAGATTGCCGACATGATTTACGAGCGCCATGAGCTTTTATCCGAATGGCTGGTTCGTCTGGGCGTGGACCCCAAGATCGCGGCCGAGGACGCCTGCCGCATCGAGCATGTCATCAGCAAGGAGAGTTTTGAGGCCATCAAGCAGCATATCAAATAGATATTAATACTAAAAAAGTGCGCCGGATAACCGACGCACTTTCATTTTGCTGCTTTTTATCTAGCGCTGCACTCTTCCGGAGGCATCGCCGCCCGCCAGAGTCTCCACCTCTTTCCGGGACACCAGATTGAAGTCGCCGGGAATGGTGTGCTTAAGCGCGGAGGCTGCCACGCCGTACTCCAGCGCTGCCTTGAAATCCTTGCCGTCCAGCAGACCGCAGATCACGCCGCCCGCAAAGGAATCACCGCCGCCCACACGGTCAACGATG
>CAYLIM010000044.1:0-26384 GCA_964383805.1 uncultured Acetatifactor sp. | reverse complement strand
TGCCCCTGTAGACGTCAATCAGGTATCCCAGGGCCTGGAAAGTGTAAAAGGAGATACCCATGGGCAGCGCAATATCCCAGAAATCCAGCTGAATAGCGCTGCCTGTCACTCGCAGCAGGCCGTTGATATTGGAGATGGCAAAATTGGTGTATTTGACCACCGCCAGAATGCCCAGGTTAAGCAGCAGACAGACCAGCATCCACATGCGCTGTCTGCCTTTCATTTTCTCCTTGTATGCCTTTTTCTCCTCCCCGGAGAGCTGTTCCTTATTGGCCTTTATGTACGCTTTCTGCCGCAGCCCCGTCTCTTCTATCCGGAGGGCGGCAAAATAGGTTGTCACCGTAGTGGTCAGGATATACAGCAGCCAGGACGGCCCCGCGATAAAATAGAACAGATAGGAGGCAAACAGGAGAAGTCCCCACTGCATACGCCTGGGAATCAGGTAATACAGCAGAAACAGCACCGCAATAAAGCCCAAAAAGGCATAGGATGTAAAAAGCATGTTTTTTTATTCCTCATCTTCCAGTTCCTGGATCAATGCATAAAGAGCCTCCGCAGAATTAAAATTCTGGGGAGTGATCTTCTCTGCGGTAATGGTCACGTCAAAACAGTCGTTGATCTCCGCAATAATGGACACGATATCGAAAGAGTCCAATATCTTATCGTCAATCAGGGTATCGCAGGTCTCAAAATCCACCTCGGGGTGCAAATCTCTCAAAATTTCCAACAGTTCTTCCATCATCATTCTCCTTCTTGATTTAATGTTCTATATAGACAATTGTGAAACCCCCTTCCATGACACAGGGACTGGGTAATATATACAAAATAAGGGCGACTTGCCACCGCATCGGAGCCCGTTTTTGTATATATTGACCGGTCCCGTCACTTTTCGGGAATATGCTGTTTTACATTTTCTTCAAGGTTACACGATCTATTTTGCCGTTGGCCGTCAATGGCATCTGCTCCAGCCGTACCATGCGGTTGGGAATCATGTATCTGGGGAGTCTGCTGCGCAGCTCTGCCGCCAGTTCTTTGTCCTCTATAGTGCCCACATAGTACAGCACGATTTTGCCCTTTGTATCGTCGTATATGCAGCCGGAGAGTTTGACTCCCTCCACCATGTTGGCACTCACCTCGATCTCCCCCAGCTCGATGCGGTGTCCCATGTGCTTGATCTGGTAGTCCTTACGGGAGACAAACATCAGCTCTCCCCTATCGTTGTAACGCCCCAGATCCCCGGTGCGGTAGATCAGCTCCGGGTAGGCGGTGTTCAGCGGATTCTGCACAAACACCTCGCCCGTCTTCTCAAAGTTGTTGTAATAGCCCAGAGTCAGAGAGGTGCCCCGAATGCAGATTTCTCCGATTTCACCCTGCCCGGCTCTCTGGTTCTGTTCGTTTAACAGGATTATATCCGTGTTGGGGAAGGGGCCACCTATGGGAATCGCCTCATCCGGTTCAAAATCCCGCTCCACCTTGTAATAGCAGCACATTCCGGTGCCCTCTGTCGGGCCGTAGAGATTCACAAACTTTGCCTGGGGCAGCGCCGCCCTCCAGGCCTTGAACTGCTTGATGGGAAATACCTCGCTGCCAAAGGCGACGGTCCGTAGATATTTTGGCGTCACCGTCTTAAAGGTTCCAAAGGCGGAAATCATGGTCAGCGCGGACACCACCCAACAGATGGTGTTGATCTCATGCTCGTTGATAAACTCCACCAGCTTGACCGGCAGCATGAACAGTTCCCTGGGGATCAGATAGGTGGTGGCGCCGAATTTCAGCGTGGGGTACAGTTCTTTCAGGCATGCGTCAAAATACAGCGGCGTCTGGTTGCCGAACACCGTGTCTTCGTCAAACTCCAGCACTGCGGAGAGCTGCTCGATATAGTCTATGACGGAGCGGTGACAGGCCGCCACTCCCTTGGGAACTCCCGTGGAGCCGGAGGTAAAGACTATATAAATGGGGTCCGTGTCAATGGCCCTGCTGCGGATTTCCCGCAGGGCACTGTCATCCACCGCCGTCCGGCAGATGTCATCATAGAGAACCACCTTCCCGCCAAAATCAAGCTGCTCTGCGGTCTCCCGGGTCAGAGCGTCACAGATCAGGACCTCCGCCTGCACATTCTCAAGTATGAGCTGAATCCGGCTCACCGGCATCTCCTCGTCTATGGGCACATAGAAGT
Source organism: uncultured Acetatifactor sp. (assembly GCA_964383805.1). Lineage (GTDB taxonomy): Bacteria > Bacillota > Clostridia > Lachnospirales > Lachnospiraceae > Acetatifactor. The sequence continues at coordinate 24,208 of CAYLIM010000044.1, read as the reverse complement.
CCCCCGCCGTAATCACGCCGAAAAATGCGGCAATCTCCTTGGGGTGCTTGTTCATAAACACCACCACGGGCTTGTGATAAATCCCCTGATCGTGCAGAAATGTGCCCACGGCCCGGCTCTGCTGATAGACCTCAGCAAAGGTCAGCGCCTCTGAGCCGTTGGAAAAAGCCGGTTTATCCGGTTTTTGAGCCACAATATGATCTAAGTAATCCAGCACGTGATTTTGCACGATTACCTCACCTCCGTAATCAGACATTCATATTCCCTCTTCAGACGGCCACAGCACAGGACCGCTTTTCTTGCCAGCACCTCCAACACGTCCAGGAAACCTGCGCCCAGGACATGATCTCTCTTAATCAGAGACAACTCCGTGCATGCCAGCAAAATGACCTGGGCCTCCTGGGCGAAAAGCCGCTCCGATACGGCATTGAACAGCGGAAATTCCACAGGCTCTCCCGCCTTGACATTGTCATAAATCAAATGCATCACCGCCCGCTGGTCCTCGTCCTGCGGCGTGATACAGCTTATGCCGTGCTGCGCCAGACACCGCTGAAACAGTCTGCTGGACAATGTACCGTCCGTTGCCAGAAGCCCCACACGGACAATTCCCGCCTGTTTCAGATAAAACGCCGTCTCCTCGATGGCATTTAATATCGGCACCCCGATCTGAGCCTCAAGCTGCTCCTGAAAATAGTGCGCCGTGATACAGGGGATCGCAAGCAGCTCCGCCCCCTGGGCAGCCAGTCCTTTTCCCGCCTGAACCATCTGCGGCATGGGATTGTCGCCGCTCTGGCCCAGGATGTACCTGGTGCGGTCCGGAATCTGGGGCTTGCTGTGCAAAATCACCTCTATATGCTCCTGATCCGTCTGCGCCTCGCTCATCTGGATAATCAGTTGTAAAAAATATGCCGACGCCATGGGACCAAGGCCGCCAAGCACACCTAATTTCTTCATATAAACATTTTCCTCTTCCGATATAGCGCCTGGACTCAATTGATCTCAGGGTACAGCGTGCGGTCATAATTGTGACAGTTGTAGTGCATGGCGGAATATGCCATCAGTTCCGCGTCCGTCCACAGGAAAAACACCGTGTGGTCCGTTCTGGGTGTGGTGTCAAAGTGATACCAACCGTCGCCCACATCCACCAGATTCCAATAGTGTTCTCTCCTGGTGGGGATCTTGGCGATGTCCATATTTTTAACGCCCGCTCTGGTCAACAGCGCCTTGGCGGTACTGGCGTACACATAGCAGTCTCCCTGCCTCTTAGCCAGACCCTCATAGGCCGCCTGAACCCAGTCACCCTTCTCGGAATAGTTGATATATCCCACATTCCGCCGGATATAATTATAGATCGCCAACGCTTTATCCCTGTCGCTCATCTCCGGAGTGATAATCGACGCCAGCACCGCATCCGCCAGGGCATTCACCTCTTCAACAGTGTAAACCCTGTCAATAATCGTGAGCTGCACTGTCACGCTGGCAGTGTTGCCCGCCGCGTCCACTGCGGTGTAGACAACGGGATAGACACCAGCCTCCTCTAAATTAACACTGCTGTTGTCCACTGTCAACTGCAAACCTTCCGGACAGTTGTCCTCCACCGTCACATTTTTGCGGTAAGAGACGCTGTCCCCCTTGTAAATCACTATATCTCTGGCGCCCTGTATCACTGGCGGCTCCGTATCCTCATGTAAAATGAGCTGCGCCGTTTTCACGGTCTCATTACCGCCTGCATCCGTAAAGACGATCTCCACCTGCTGAGTGCCGATAAACGTCAGGTCGGGTTCCTTCCGAAAAGACGCCGTCACCTCGGTGGCATCCTCCACCTGCGTGATAAACTCCTCCACCTCTCTAGGCAGCGCCGCGAAACCCTCCACGTCCTGTACCTGAGCCTTCGGAGCAATCGTATCCCGAATATGTAAAACAGAAGTATATTTCTCGCCCTCTACCTGTATGACCACCTCGTGATCCCCCGGCACATGATAGTCAAAATTGGCTACCCTGGTGACAAAGGTCCCCTGCGCATCTGCCAATAGGAAACTGCCTACCACAGGAGGTTCCTGTCCGGCTTCCATCGTAAGCTCCTCCACCACAGGGGAGAGAAACAGTTCCGACTCCACCACCGTTTGATTGCCGCCCCTGTCCGTCAGAGCCACCTGTACCACCTGGCTGCCCGCCCGGGTAAAATCCGGTTCCCCAACAAAGGAGACTTCCACCGCCGTGGCGTCCGTAATGTTTTTCACAAAGTCATCCGGCCCGCAGCTCTCCCCTATCTCCATTTGTATGGGAACGGCCTGACCGTTGGGGGCTATGGTATCCTCAACAATCAGGGTACAACTGTGGGTGAACCAACCGCTTTTTACCCGCACCTGGTACTCTCCCGGCTCCACAGTGGAAAAAGGCTGACTGTCCTGGGTAAAAAAGGCACTGTCATCCGGCTTTTTCAAAAAATCGGAGGGGATGACTGCAACGCCCGCCTCCACCCTGCACAGCTTATAGGCCAGGCTGTCCACATAGAACCAGCCGCCCGCAGTCAGAGCGATAAGCAGCAGAACAGCCACCCCCGCTAAAATCATTCCTCTTCTATTGCTCTTTTTATTCTTATTCTTTTTGTCTGTTCCCAGTTCACATACTTCCTGCATATGGCCTTCTGTCCTCTTGACACAAGATTGTATTGCGGATACAATTTCCTATTTCCACACTCCGGTTATCGTATCACCAATAGAATGTTTTGTCAATTCTTTAGAAGTCCTCCTCCGCCGGATGCCATGCCTTTCCAAACTTGACATCCCTGAACAGGGCGGCCAGGCCGGTGATCTGTTTCAGCCGCAGAATCTCGTCCTTGTCCATACCCAGGTGTTTGGCGATCCATGCGTCGGAGCGGCCCAGCTCATGCAGTTCCTTCACAATACTGCTCATCAGCTCCACATTGTGGGTCCCTCTGGCACGGTTATGTCGCACTGTGCTGGCCATCCGCTGATCTATCGGCTTATCTATAACGGACACCGGCAGCATGCCCCCCTCCCGCTCATAAATGTCGGGATGCTCCAGCATGACTCTGTAACGATGAAACCCGTCCACAATCACATAGACATCCTCCTCCTTCGCATAATAGCACACAACGGGCATGGTGTAGCCATCCTCCTTGATGCTCTCATACAAGAGTTTCATCTCCGGCGGAGCCACCTTGTTGGGATTGTAGGTGTTTGCTTTCACCTTGTCTATGGGAACTGCTATTACCTGATATACAGGACTTTTATACTCCATGTTTGTCTCCTCACTCTATCTCCTCAAGGCTCTGATACTTGCGGCGGATGGCGTCTATATGTCTCTGCTGCTCTCTGGTCAGCCCAAACCCCATAAACCGGCAGTTGTGATCGTTTTTCAGAATACAGAAACACATACGTTTCCAGCTGGGTATATCCTTGGTGGTCTTTATATCATCCGTGTCATCCGGAATCCGCCCCACAAAAATAATTCGGGATTTCTTGTTCAGCGTGTAATTGGACACACCGTTTCGCCGGATGGCGTAGCCGCGATCCATCAGTTCCTGTATAGTGTCCTCGTCCAGCCCTCCCCCGGTCTTGTGCCAGAATATGATGGAGCTGTTAAACTTTTTGACATAATTGTTCCGCAGTCTCTTGGGCAGGGTGTCCAGCAGAAAACGGGTGTAGGACTCCCATGTGTGCCCTTCCGGCAGGGTGACATTGCGGTATCCCATGGCCCTGGTTTTTCCATAGATACAGGCAAAGTTTGCCCCCCTTACCCGGCCCACCAGCTTTACCCAGATCTCCGGGTCTATGACCCGGTACAGATTCAGAGAGTCCTTGGAATAATCGTTAAAGGGGGAGGCCACACGCATCTGCGACACCTTCAGCCCCGCCATGTAGTACAGGTCGTACAGGCGATTATAGTCATAGTCAAAGAGATAATTGGCATGCCACACATCACTTTGAGACCAGTCGTAGAGAGGGGAGGCACACCACACATCCTTAAATTGTCTGCTGATCCAGCACTCCCCGTTATACCCGTACCTCTTGTTCAGGAAGCCGCTGTATCTCTGCAGGGATTCCTCCGCCCGCATCCCCAACAGACACACGGTCTTTCCATTCCCATGGGATTCCCTGTACCATCTGCCAAACTGCTTAGCCAGGTCCTCCTGATGCATTCGATAGTGGTAGGTGGAGATGGGATTGTTGTCCAGATTGATCACATACTCCCGATCCGGCATCTCCCTGACCCAGCTTTCCCTCTTAGTGTCATCCCATGGATACCAGTACATCTCATAGCTGCTGAGAGCCGTCCGGGTTGCCATGGGCAGACATACCCAATAAATGTCGGTCTCTTCCTTGATCCGCTCAAAAGTCCGCTCAATATACTCTGTGGTCACAGTGTACTGGGCCTCGAAATCCTGGTGAAACACGCCGATTTTCCTGTGAGGATAGTATTTTTTCCTATAATCCAGCACCAGGTTCAGCAAAAGTCCGCTGTCTTTCCCCCCGGAGAAGGAGACATATATATTTTCAAATTCCTCAAAGAGCAGTCTCAGCCTCTGCTGAAGGCTCTCATATACATCGCATTCCTCGTATTCCCTTAACATCTCTTCCTCTTTCTCCTGCAAAAATAGCACAAATTGGGGAGAATAATTTCCAATATTTTCCAGATACTAAAAAACTTTAACATAAAAACCGACAAATTTCAACAAAAAAACAGGGATTCGGTTCTATTCCCAAATCCCTGTTTCTGTTCAATTATTTTCTGTGATGCCCTCCATGGTGTCCGCCATGGCTGTCGTTTCCACTGCCTGTATTGCCGCCCTCATGGTTCTCCCGGTGCTCCGTCTCTTCATGCTGCCTGCAGCCCTCGATCCGGTCCTGAATCTCTCCCATAGTCATTCCGTGACAATCCTCCACAGTAATGCTCTGGTCATACTCCGTCAGCTCCAGATAGGCCCTGTATTTGCCAAAGGACATCTCATATTGATGGGCCTCCTCCATACAGTAGCTGTCACTGGTGTAGGTCAGCACCCGGTAGGACTCCCCTGTGTCAATGGAATCCAGCTCCTCCCATATGGTTTCCGGGCTGTCGGAGATAACGGTGAACACCAGCGTTGCATTATCCACAAGATATCCACGGCATACCTCATCGTCCAGAAGGCTGCGCACTGCCTCCATATAGGGCTTATTTTTCAGGGAGAGATGCTGCAGCACAACCCGTCCGTCCTCATTGTACGCCTCTGCCGCCACCACCCTGCCATATCGGTTGATCCCCAGCTCTATGGATGGGTTTACGTCCATGCTGATATAGGAGGTCGGCGTATCATACAGGATGTGCCATCCCACCATAAACATAAGGAGCAGGCACGTTGCCGCTGCCAGCGCGTAAGACGGCCCTCTGCGCCATATGGGGCGGCTGCGTCTGCCGCGCTGCACATCCAGATACCGCAGTGTGTCAGCCTTCAGTTCCTGGGAGGCTCTGATTCCTTCCATACTCTCACGAATCCTGTTCATGCCCACTCACCTCCCAACTTTTCTCGCAATATACCTTTGGCCCTGGACAGCCAGGTATAGACCGTATTCTCTTTTTTTCCCAGGATTCCGGCGATCTCCACCGCGGAATACCCTTCGTAATAGAACAGGTAGACTACCTCCCGGTATCTCTCCGGCAGCTGCAGCACAGCCTCCAGCACCTCCCGGGAAGTCTCGTCCGGCACATTGCTCTCCTCCAGCACGGACTCCAGCGGAACCCACCTTCTGCGGGACAGGCTGCGCAGCCAGTCCGTGCAGGCGTTGATCGTCACCCGCGCAAACCAGGCCTTCTCATGCTCGTCATTTTCGAAGGAACCTTTGTAAAGCATATATTTCATAAACACGTTCTGGAACACATCCTCCGTGTCATGCTCATTTTTCAGATGCACAAGGCATATCCTCCGCACCATGTCCGCGTGTGTCTCCACAGCACGGCTTATATCTTCCGGGTTTCTCAAGGCTTTCCCCTTTCCTGGTTCGACTTTCCGCAAAAGGGGAGTCCGAACTGAGCCAGACTCCCTTCTTTTATCTTTGATTTTTCAATCTAACTCCCATCTGTCAGCCGTCTCCTCAGCGGTGGCAGCCCGACCTGTGAGACCGCCCGTGGTGGCCTCTGCCATAGTTGACACAGCTGCCGCCGTACATGCAGACGCCATACTCGTCACAGCAGCCGTCTCCTATGCACACGCCGTCCTGATAGCACTCCGCATACTCCGTGGCGCAGGTGTTTTTGGAGTGATGCCCGCATCTGGCATAAGCCACCTCCGATACACTTCCCACCAGCATAGCCGCCGTCAGCAGCGCCGCCGATACTTTGATAATTCCCTTCATAATCATGCCCTCCTGTCTCGAATTTCCTTTACACAGCTTTTAAACTTTCTATAAGCTGTTTTGCATTTCATAAGGAATACGTCTCTCCGGACACAATCCTTTCACAATCCCCATTACTTTTTCAAAAAATTATCTGGTCTCATCCAGATACAGCTGCACCCGGCGCTGGATAATGCCCGCCACATCCTCGGCCTCCTTGCGGCCTTCAAAGAAAGGAGCAGTCTCCTCATGTACAATTTGCACGATCTGCTGCGGAATATAGGGAACCGGCTCGCAGCTTTCCACAAAGGCCAGATATTCCTCTAGGTATGTGGCGCCGTCAGGTTTCAGCGCAATATCCTGAATCTCCTTGATCTCCAAGTTGCTGGAGCGCAGCATGAAATAGCGTTCGTGCCACTCGTCATAAACCACGCAATCCCTGATTACATCCATCCTGACGCAGCCCCCGTCAGTCTTAAACTGATTATCATAATCTAACAGCAGGGAGAAAAATTTACTGATCTCCTCCCGGTATTTTGTCTGGGCATTGACTACCAGATAACCGTAGGAATAACTGTCCACATAATTGCCGCTGCCGCTCTCTGTCGGGTAGCCCACGATATGGCCGTATTCCCCAAGATGCTCTACGGCAGAGGAGTACGCGTCAACGCCGCCAAAGAGATGAAGGGTTTCCGCCACCACCTCCCCCTCCTGCATCAGCCTGTAGCGCTCGTCCAAACTGAGCTGGTCTTCCCATTTTTTCTCAGATGGCCTTGCATCCCCATACTTTTGGCACAGTTCCAGGAGACGAATAAACTCCCGGCTGTCAAATCGGCAGGTTCCCTGCTCTATATCCAGGATGGAGGAATCACCCAGAAAGAGGAACCTGTATAAAAGCGTATACCCATCGTGCCGGACACCTATCTGATGAAACGGACACTCCCAGTCATCCCCTGTCTCCAATATATCAATCAATTCTTCCAGATTCCAGCCATCCTCCCCCCAGACCTGAATAGGTGTTGCCAGAGTCTCGAAATGCACCTCCGGCACAAGTCCCACCAGCTGTCCGTTCACGGTGCCCAGCTCCAGAACTCCGGGGATCAACACATCCTTCGTCTCCTGGGGGATCATGTCGGACAGATCCAAAAGTACTCCTTTTTCCTGCAGCAGAATCATGTCCTCGGGCCATACATACAGGATATCCGGCCCCTTCCCTGCCACCAGCTCCGCCATGATCCGGTTTCTGTAATCCTCCTCATAGGCCTCCCTGCTCTCCATTTCCAGGGAGATGGAGATTTCCCCGCCGTTTTGGGTGAAGGTTGCCGCCTGCCGTTGGATATAGCTTATGCCCCCTCTCTGCAGACAGGACAGCCGGATCTGCTCCTTGTCTGTCACTTCTTCCGCAGTCAAAACATAGATCGTGCCCTTTCCCTGCCGCATCCGGCAGAGCAGGATATCTCCTGTCTCATCTTTTATCAGCCCGCTTGCCTCCGCGGCGGCTTCCACACCATTCTCATGCATCAGAAACAATTCTTCCCGGGCGCCGCCCTCCAGATTCCAGCGCACCAGACTGTTTCCGCCCAGATAGTACAGCACTCCCTCTCCGTCGGCCAGCAGGCTGTTCACAAAGTCGTCATGCAGGACTCCCAGAGGGCTTTCCGCGCCGTCCTCCTCCTGAAACCAGGTCAGGACAGACTTATGCTCCACAGTATCATTGCGGCAGAGAATGACCCTGCCGTCAGACAGACCAAAAGCTTTCAAATCGTCAAATACTTCCAAATTCCAGGGATATGTCTCCTCCGGGAAAGACTCTATAGTCTCCAGGATATTGCCCTCCAGGTCCGCCTTTACCTGGAAAAAACCATCTGCCCCCGCATCCTTCATTTTCAGGGACAGTTTCATATCCGCCGTGAGGTCGGCGGAAAAGATGAAACTATCCTCATGCCCCGCGATCTGCGGCGCGACTACATGCTGCCTGACCTTCTCCTTGTCCGTGTCATAGACCTGCACACAGAGCCGGGTGGTATTCTCCGCCTCCGAGCGCTCCACCCTGAGCATATATATATCTTTTCCCATAAACCTATACTGTACACTGCCGCTCGCGTAGCCCTCTTCCGGCTCCTCGAAATGCATGGTCTGCACAGCTTTCACGGACAGAGAATTCCCCATTGTCAGATCCCCTGCCAAATGCGCTTCCTGCCCTGTGCCGGGCCTGTCGTCCACCGCGGCATCCCCGCTCTCCCTCTCGCCGCATCCCATCAGTAACAGACCGCAGAGCGCCAGCACTAAAAGAGTCCTCTTCATGCTATTATTCCTCCTTACCCGGGATTTGTCCTCACTTACCACTTTTCCGGCAAAAAAAGAATAACACAAGCATCTATGACCCTTCAATATAGTTAAAGATATCTTCCAATAACCTTAAACGAATCTTAAACTTACTCCATCTTGACTTGCATATTGCTGCCCGAATGAAAAATGCTTATTATCAGGCATTTTTCGAGTGTGAGACTTAGAACTTCTTTGCGAAACAGCCTTTGCTGTGAGCAATTAGAAGTTCTTCTCACACTACCGCACCGAATCCGGCAGTTTCAGGGAATAGTCGCTCCTCTCCAGCGTAAAATTGGGATTGTAGTAGGGGTCTCCCTGATCCAGCAGTGTTTTCCACCTTTCCCTGAACCGGGCAGCCTCCTCATTGTACCGGACCGCATTCTCCCCGTGAAGATCGTCTCCCCGGGATTCCGATTCATAGTGATACAGCTCCGCAAAGGGCGTAAATACGTTCAGCTTTCCAAGCTCTCTCAGCCGCAGGCAGAAATCCACATCATTCAGGGATACCGCGAGGCTCTCCTCCAGTCCTCCCACCTGCTCATAAAGGCTCTTTCTGACCATCAGGCATGCCCCTGTGACGGCAGACACGTTCTGCGCGTAGCAGAGCCGCCCCATATAGCCCAGATCCTGAAAATTATGCTTATAATGAGTATGTCCGGCAGTGCCGTGAGCACCCATACCGACCACCACGCCCGCATGCTGGATGGTATGATCCCCATAATACAGCTTGGCACCCACAGCACCCACGTCCTGGCGCTGGGCGTACATCAGCAGCTCTTCCATCCAGTCAAAGGTAATCACCTGGGTATCGTTATTCAACAGCAGCACATAGTCGCCTGTGGCATATGTCACTCCCAGATTGTTGATCCGGGAGTAATTGAACTCGCCGTCATAGACCACGATTCTCACTCTGGCTCCCGCCGCGCCTGACTCCTCCGATTCCATGACGCCTCGATCATAGGGTTTGTCCGTGGATACCTTACCTCTGCGGTCCTCCAACGCCCTGTCGTATTCATAGCCCAAAAGCTGAGTATAGTAATCCCTGATCTCCCGGGAAGTGCTGCCGTTCTCCACAATTACCAGCTCATAGTTGTCATAGGTGGAACGATCCATGATGGAATCTATGCAGCGTTTCAAGTCCTCCCTGTGATCTCTGTTGGGAATGATAACGGATATCCTGGGATTGTCCACCACCTGATAACGTATGCGGAATATGGTGGGAAAGGCCCGGGTACTGCTGATCTGAAAATTCTGAAAACCATGCTTTTCCAGATGATCGGCCACGGCTCTCTTGGCCGCCTCCACCGCATAGGGCTTGGCCTCAATATCCGCCGCCACACTGCCCTCATGGCTGCGCCAGTAATATAGGAGTCTGGGAATATGACAAATCTTCTCCGCCCTGTCTGTCAGGCGCAGAATCATGTCATGGTCCTGGCTGCCATCCAGACTGGTGCGGAACAGTTCTGTGTCCTCCTCCAGCAGATGCCTGGAAAAAACACTAAAATGACATATGTAATTGTTTCCACACAGCGTGTCCGGCGCATAGTCCGGCTTGAAATGCATGTTTACCAGATTGTCCGGACTGCCATCCCGGAAGGTGGCCTCGTCACAGTAGAGAAAATCCGCCCCCGTCTCGTTGATCGCTTTCACATACTCATACAGAGCACAGGGATGCAGTATATCGTCGTGGTCAAACAGACCGATATACTCCCCTGTTGCCAGCCGGTAACACTGATTCGTATTTCCCGCTATGCCTTCGTTCCGGGCCAGTTTCCGATAAATGATCCTGCCCTCCGCCAAAGCTGCGTACTCCTGACAAATCCTCCCCACATAGCTGTGATCCTCGTCCGATCCGTCCCCCAGACACAGTTCCCAATTCTGATATGTCTGATTAATTACGGATGTTATCATATCTCGCAGAAATTCCTCGGGCGTATTCCACAGAGGCACCAGAATACTGAACCGGATCATCCGCGGAAAAACGGCCTCCCGCTGGGCGGCAATAACCGTTCGATCCGGAAAACTGGCGGTACCAAACTGCAGACTGGCCTGCCGCTCCCTCTTTTTATATTTCAGTTTTTTGATCAGATCCCGGGGATGCAGCACGCGCCTTACTCTGGACGCCTGCCGGATAAAAAAATGAATGGCCTTGCGAAAGGGCTTGCTCATTTTCCAAAAGGCGCTGTTGTGGATACGGTCCAGCCGGGCCTGCAGCACATCCCTCTCCTCCTCCACCTGAGATAATCTGTCCGCCAGATAGGCGCAGCGCTCCTTCTCTTTCTCATACGCGTTCTTGTAATCCATATCTGTTATGCATTCCTTTCTGCGCGGCTGTCTGTATCCGATCCCTCCACCGCCTCAAAAACTCCGTTTCTAACCCGCACCCATCTCTCCGTCCACACGGTCAGCCTACGGCGACCGATCCGGCTGCGGGCCTGCATGCCGATGCGATAGCTGCCGTCCGGCAATACGCCCTGCTCCGGCAAAACACAAAATCCGCACATTGCCACGTTGGGCTGCTCCTGCATTCCGTACTCGGCCTCCCCACTGTACTTCATTTCCAGGCGGACCATATGTGCACCGGCTGTCTCCCTCTGTCCCCGCAGGAGCAGCCATCTATCATAACAAGCGTTATTCTCCCATTTCACCACGCCGTACCCCTGCAGGCAGAGGCTGTCCTGCAATTTGGAGTCCTGTCGTCCGATGGCCTGGGAAAGCCGCACCTCACAGATCAGATTCTCCGGCTCCTGCTCCGGACACTCCGCCCGCCATTGCAGCCGGGATATGGTCTGCGGATTGGTCCGAATATCCAGATAATTCGCGTAGATATGCGTATCACCCAGCTCCATGCACAGCGGCTCCGGATAATAGGGATCACGGTTCAGATATTGAGGGTGTCTTTCGTACAAAGTCTGCCGCTCCCGGCGCAGCCGCAGCATTTTCTCTCTGGTCAGATCATTGCCCCGGCTCAGGGACTCATGGTGATAGGCGTGAAAAGTGTTCACCACCATATTGTGCCAGCCGTTCTCCCGCAGCCGAAAGCACAGCTCCACATCATTGTAAGCCACCTGCAGATCCTCCGGGAAACCGCCCGCCTGCCAAAACCGCTCCCGCTCCACCATCAGGCAGGCTCCCGTGACACCGATCACATTGCGGTCCAAACTGCTGTAGCCATGGTCCTCCTCCTGGCCGTCCTGGGTGAACTGCAGCTTATGCACCGGTCCCCCGGGCAGATTGGCAATGCCCACATGCTGAATCTTGGCGGAGTCCGGATAGTAGAGTTTCAGTCCCACCGCCCCCACATAGGGCCGCAGCGCCCGGTCAGCCATGGCCTCCAGCCACCCGTCCGCACAGACAGTGATGTCGTCATTGAGAAAGAGCAGTACATCCCCCGTGGCCTCCTGCGCGCCTCTGTTGCACATTTTTGAGAAATTGAAGGTCATAGGTTCATAAATATATTTCATTCCGCGTGTTATTTTTTCTATTTCCGCCCTGTTTTCGGGACCGCTCCCGTTATCCACCACCAGAATCTCCAGCTGGCAGCGCTGTGTTCCTTCCCCGGCGGCGGTCTCTCGGCTCTTTTGCAGAGATTCCAGGCACTGTTCCAGTACCCGGGGATTGTCCTTGGAGGGGATGACGACGGATACCGTGGGCGTCTGCCCCTCCCGGGGCGGCCACTTAAGCCTGTCCTCCCGGAGATACTGGCCGCACACACCTCTCTCGGCCGCCTCATAATTCATGTGGAACAGTACTTTGGGAAGATGCGCTATGGCGCTGCATCCCCGCTCAAATCCCCCTGCCAGCTTGAGCAGCCGGTGAACCAGCAGGCGTACCTGCGACGGTTTGTCAAAGTACAGCGTTCCCTCACTGTCTCCGGGCCACATTCCTTCGGGCAGCTGCTCAGCCAGTTCCCGGCGCAGCGCGATCACGCTGCCCAGGTAGAAGGCAGACAACCATGTGTCGGGGGACCACTGGGGCCTGAAACAGGGGCTGCACCGATGCTCCCCTGTGACGTCCAGAGTGTCCTCATCCCCATATAACAGCTGTACCTCGGGATGTTCCCGAAAATAGTCCGCAATCCATGAGAAAGCCCTGGGGTCCACATATCCGTCCCTCTGCCGTATCAGCCAGATTCCCCGCTCCCGCAGCAGTCGGTTTCCCTGCTCCTGCCGGGCCGCCGAATCCCGGCCTTCCCGCAGCTGCAGCCACTCCTCGTAGGTTATCCGCCGCTTTGCCCCGGCCAGCCTGTCCGCGTACTGTCTATTCAGTTGTCTTTCCAGAAAGCTGCGCAGCTTTGTCTTGATACCCAGTCCCATGTTTCCTTCCCGTTTTCCCGATTATCACTCTTTCCTTACTATGCATATCACAAGCTATGCTTGTGATATTGCACAAATACATATATAAAACGAAGTTTCATACTTGCACTCAGAGCCACTTTTTTATTGCCCCTGCCAAATCCTCAGCCATCTGCAGCGGTATCCGCTTATATTCCAATCGTATATACAAGATATTCTCCTCCCCCGGCTGAAGACGGTCAATATCAATGCTGATATTGGGGTCTTTGGTGGGAAAAACCACCGTCAGATACATGCTGCCGTCCTCTGCCTTGGACCGAATTTGCTTTCCGTTGATCGTCAGCAGTTTCGGTGTGTTCAGCGGCACTTTCTCCCCGTTGAAACGCAGTTCCATGATATTGCAGATTCCACAGTCCATCGCCGGATCAATCCTCATCTTCCGCACATTATCGTGGAACAAAAGCTCCAGCTCCAGATGGCCCTCCGCGTCATAGGCCTGTTCCAGAAAGCGGGAACTATTCTCCGTATATCCCTCTCCTGAGTCCTCATAGACCTGTATCCGGGTGAGATTCTCCTGTGTCTCCTGTCTCTGGATCAGCTCCTCCGGAAAGCGCAGCTTGTTGCCGATCTTTTCCCGCAGCGCCGCCATGGACGCGGCTTTTCCCTCCACATACCGCTGAAATTTCGTCTCTTTCTCCCGGTACTCCTGGGCCTGCTCCTCCGTGATCTCCAGAATTTTCAGCACATGATCCAGATCCAGCCTGTTCCGTCTCTCATTTTCAAGCAGATAGCAATAAACTGCTCTGAAAGCCAGCTCTCTGGTCTCCACCGCCCTGTCAAAAGTCCACTCGTAATCGATCAGCGTCCAGTTGTCCCCGTCCACCAGCAGATTGGAAAACACCAGGTCAAAATCTGTCACCGGATAGTCCTCACGGTAGCCGATCAGCTCCACATACCGCTCGAAGTAACGCCAGAATTCCTCCTGTTCGCCCCTTTCCAGGCATTCATCCAACAGCTCCGCCAAGGGTCTTCCCGCCACATACTCAAACTCCGCATAGCAGTCCTCTCCCTGTTCCACCAGTGTACATTTGTTGACAGACAGACCGCTGCCCTCATATCGCTCACTCAGCTTTTCATAGGCCCAGGCCATTCTGCGCACATGCTCTCCGGCCTCCTGGGTCAGAGGATATTTGCGCACCACCTCTCTGCCCTGGGCGTTCTGGCATATCTCCGTCCTGATACGGAATTCTCTGGCCCGGTCGTTAGAATATTTTACATACTGCACTGGCAGGGGGGCACCGATCACAGCCATATAGGAATTGGCGAACACAGAAAATAAATCCTCCTCCACAATCCCGTCAAAAGCCAGCTTTTCATCAAAAAGCACCATCCGGTCCCGGTCGTAATTCCGCAGATTGTTGGACAGCTCTCCTCTGCCGGGCTGTCGGCGGTCGGAAAATATGGTTGTCATAAACTTATAGTCGGGATAGGGGTAGTAAAAGCTGTATTCCTCTATGCCGCAGCTCGCAAATATCTTCTCCAGCCCCTGCCGGGAAAATGTCCTGGCGTTGCCGCCGTCCTGGTAGTTTTCGATGCCCGCAAAATAATTGCCCACATGATCTTCCTTGCACCCGGCAAAGTATTTCAGTCCATATTTATTCTCGATGGCGATCAGTATCCGCCCTCCCGGCGCAAGATGCCCTGCCAGTATCCGCAGAAATTCCTCGTAGGGTTGTTCGCCGCCTATATAACCTCTGCCGTACTCAAATACACCGATCAGGCAGATATAGCTGTAATCTCTTGGGAGCTGTGGCTCGATATCCTGAAAATTGCCCACATGAATGGTTATGTTATCGCAGTCGCTGTGCCTGTAGGCGTTGATCATACTGCGCTTTTTGGACAAATCTACGCAGGTGACGCTGCCGGCCCTTCTGGCCAGCGCGCCGGTGATGGCTCCGCAGCCGCTGCCCACCTCCAGCACCTTGTCCTCAGAACTCATGGGCACAAAATCCACGATATTTTCCCGCAGGGGAGACAGGTGATACAACAGAGGCCAGCTCTTTCGCTGCTCAATGAGCTGCCCGTATTCCACCTGTGAATACTTCCGGGCAATGTCCAACAGCTCGTCCTCCACCGCGCCGTCGCAGTAGAGGTCCTCCCCCGGATATTTGCTTAAGTCCAGTGTAATCTTCCCTATTTGTTCCGTCATATTCCCCTCATTCCTGCATGTCACAGGTCACACCTGTGATTTTGCGTTTCCCCTATATCTTTTACTGATATCCGGGAGTTCATATCATAGTATCCCACCGTATTTTTATCTGATACAACAGTGATGTTCAGCGCATCATAAAGTCGGTGATACACCTGGAACCGGTCTCCCTCGTAGCCGGTCAGTCCCAGCGAGAGCAGATACTCTCCCCCTTGCAGATTCATTTCCTGAGTAAAGGTGATCTCCTTCACCTGGCCCGGCTCTCCGCTGTCCAGATACGCTTTTTCCACCATGGTGTTGGTGCCTGTGATCTCCACCCCGATCACATTTTTTACAGAGTAGGCAAAAATGGGGGAAGGAATATGCTCGTAGAAAGCGACTTTCATATGGATGGAAAAAGTGGAGCCCTTCATGATAGCGTTGGCCCGCATTCCCCGCTCGTCCGTGATATACACCTCCTGAATCTCCGCCTGATGAGTGCCGTACTCCAACAGTTCGGGATTCTGCCCCGGGTCGCCGCCGGTCCCATGTTTTCCGTCGTCTCCCTCCTCATACTGTCCCACCAGCACCTGCTTGTAGGCGTCTATCATCTTTTTGGGAGTCCCCTCGCCCAGCAGTACGCCCTGGTTCAACAGATATACCCTGTCGCAGTACTTGCTGACGCTGCTCAGGTCATGGCTGACAAACACAATGGTCCTGCCCTTTTTCTTGAACTCCTCAAACTTCCGGTAACATTTTGCCTGGAAAAACACGTCTCCCACGGACAGGGCCTCGTCCACAATCAAAATCTCCGGGTCAATATTTATGGCTACCGCAAAAGCCAGCCGCACGAACATGCCGCTGGAGTAGGTTTTCACCGGCTGATACACATAGTCCCCGATATCCGCAAACTCCAGGATCTCCGGCAGCTTTTTCTCAATTTCCTCCTCTGAAAAACCAATCATGGTGCCGTTGAGATACACGTTCTCAATGCCGTTGTACTCCATGTCAAAGCCTGCGCCCAGCTCCAGCAGGGCAGAAATGCGCCCGTTGACCTGCACCTGGCCGGAAGTAGGGTTCAATACCCCTGTAATGATCTTCAGGATCGTGGATTTTCCGGAACCGTTGGTGCCGATAATGCCCACCGTCTCTCCCTGACGAATGGACATGTTCACGTCCCGCAGCGCATAATGCTCCCGGTACTGCTTTTTAGTCAACCGCAGGGCCTCCTTAAAACGATCCGAAGGCTTGTCATACAGCTTATATACTTTATTAAGGTTTTTGACCTCTATGGCCACCTCTCTGGCATTCTTCTCTTCCATGCTTACCTCTGATATCTCTTCGTGAATACTGTGAGTCTGTCCGTCAGATCACATCCGCAAAATGCACCTTCAATTTCTTAAAGATTGCGGCCCCCAGCAAAAATAACGCAACCGTTATCCCCCAGAAATACAGCGTTCCGGAGACGTCTTCAAAGAACCAGTGGTGTCCGTACACGGACTCCCGATAACCATTTACGATATATACCAGGGGATTGAGTTTCAACAGCGCCACCACCACCGGGTTGTGAATTGCGTCCAAACTCCACAGAATGGGAGTCGCCCATATGCCAATCTGCAGACAGATGGCAATGATCTGGGACAAATCCCTGAAAAAGATCACTACAGCGCAGGTGGTGTAGGACATGGCCAGCACCAGCAGGAACAAGCATATGGCATAATAGACCACCTGCAGCAGATATATACTGGGATAGTAGCCATATATACAGCCCAGCAATATAGCCAGCCCCAGAAAGAACAAATGGCTGAAGGTAGCGGCTATGACCTTGATAACAGGCAGTATGCTGATCTTGAACACTACCTTTTTCACCAGATAGCTGTACTCGATCAACGACATGGTCCCCTGGCTCAAGGCCTCGCTGAAAAAGAACCAGGGCACCAGTCCCGCCGTAATAAACAATGCAAAGGGAACCTCCACACCGCTGCGCAGTTCTATTGCCTTGGTGCCAAAGATTTTGTCAAACACCAGATAATACATGAGTACCGTCACAAGCGGCTGGGCAAAGCCCCATACCACTCCCATGTAGGACCCGGCATATCGCTTTTTGAAATCATTCTTGGACAGTTTCCAGATCAGCTTTCTGTTCTGCCACAGTTCCATGGGCAGCTGCACCAGCCTTGAAACAAAAGTTCTCTTTTTCTCCATAAAGCAATTCCTGTTACCTTCCGTATTCTTCCAGATAGGCAGATAGTCCGCCCCACTTGGTATCCCTCTCCGAGAATATCAGTTCCATTCCCTCGGGAATAGGCCACTGCACTCCGATCTCGGGATCGTTATATATGAGGCCTCCCTCATCGCCCGGATGATAGAATTCGGAACATTTATAGCAGAATTCCGCGTAATCCGAAAGCACCAGAAATCCATGGGCAAAGCCCTTGGGGACAAAGAACTGTTTCATGTTCTCCTCCGTGAGCAATACCCCATGCCACTGTCCAAAGGTGGGGGAGCCTTTGCGCAAATCCACCGCCACATCGAAAACCTCGCCCTTTATCACTCGCACCAGCTTGTCCTGAGGATACTGAATCTGGAAGTGCAGTCCCCGCAGCACCCCCTTCTTAGACGCCGACTGGTTATCCTGTACAAACTCCACATCGATACCCGCCGCCTTATAGTCGTTGTAATTGTAAGTCTCTACAAAATAGCCCCTGGCATCTCCAAATACGGTGGGGGTGATCACCTTCAGCCCCTCGATTGCACATGTTTCCACTGTAATTTTTCCCATGGTATTTATCTCCTATTTTGAGTTCCGCATATTCAAATATATTAAATTGTTTTTAATTCCGCATCCGTGCTATCTGCCCATATAACTGATATTCATATCCACATTGCCTTCAATTCCGTCAATGTTTCCCTTGGAGGTGTACTGCCACATGTGATAATAGCCGTCATACAGAGGCGTTTTGCGGTATTCCGCCAGCCAGATGCAGTAGTTTTCCAACTGGCTCGCCTCCACTCTGTTGTAGTACCAGTTCCTGCTGGCGTACACGCCGGACTCACGGCCCGCATTCTCCACCGTGCGGCAGAATGCGTCGCACACCAGCGTTCGCATTTCCACGGTCAGGCCGTCCGCGCGTCCATTGCCTCCGGCGCCCTCCGTGTCAATGAATATCGGGTAGTCCAGGTTGTACTCTTTCACCAACTCCAGCACCATAGAGGCCTCTTCCACCGCCTCCACCTCGTTGACCGCCTGGGTGAAAAAGTAGACTCCCACCTTCACGCCCGCCATGGTCGCCGCCTTTATATTTGCCTCGAAATAAGGGTCCACCACCAGGCTGCCCGTAGTGGAACCCCGGTAGCCTGCACGGATAATGGCAAAATCCACTCCCGCCGCCTTGACCTTCTCCCACTCGATCTCCCGGTTCCACTTGGACACATCTATACCCACCGTGGAGTTGGAAGTGGGCGTCTGGAGTTTTTTGATCTCCGTCTTATCACTGTCCTCGTCCGCATTCTGAACGCCTGTATCCTCCGCCTCTACGTCAATGTCATCCTCAGTCTTCATCAGCAGAGAAATATCTTCGATAAACACATATTCCACCTTGTCCTTGACCTGCACTCTGGTGGGATTGGACGGCACCTTATAGCCCTCTATCTCCTGCAGACTCACATAGTATTCCCCTGAGTTGAGATCTCCAATATACAAAATGCCGTCCTGGTCCAGATCCTTGTACTCTCCCTGCCCCTCCAGCTCCACCAGAAAGCTCTGTCCCGTCACAGGCTCACCCTCGAAATTCACCACCTGTATCCTCAGATCCCGCTCCACAGAAGTGACCATCAGAGAAAGCCTGCGCTGCTCCTCCAATTTCTGCTCCAGCCAGATATTTTCCTCGGGGTCAAAAAAAGTGGCATCCCGCAGAAAGCCGGACAGATCGTTGCCGATCCGCTGTCCATATTCATCGTATGTTATCTCCTGCGTCTGGGCTCTGGGAGTGGCCTGGGGCAGTTCGGCCTGTGTTCCTCCCGGAGTCTGTGATTCCTGGTTGGCGTAGAGCACCAGCAGCGCCACCAGCAGAATCACCCCCATGGAACCCAAAATACAGTATCGTCTCAGCTTAGAGTCCATTAGCTACCTCTACCAGATATTGTCCATAATTGGTCTTCATCAGCGGCTCCGCCAGCTCCAGCAGCTGCTGCCTGTCGATAAAGCCTCTCTTGTAAGCGATCTCCTCAATGCAGGAAATATACAATCCCTGCCGTTTCTGGAATGCCGCCACAAAATCCGCCGCATCCAGCAGCGCGTCATGATTTCCCGTATCCAACCAGGCAAAACCGCGCCCTAACGTCTCCACCATCAGCGTTCCCCTGCTCAGGTACTCGTTGTTGATGCTGGTAATCTCAATCTCTCCCCGTGCGGAGGGTTTCACGTTCTTGGCGATCTCCACCACGTCGTTGTCATAAAAATACAGTCCAGGCACCGCATAGTTGCTCTTAGGATTCTCCGGTTTCTCCTCTATGGACAGAGCCTTTCCGCTTGCGTCAAACTCCACCACACCGTACTCCCTGGGATCGCGCACATAGTATCCGAAAATCGTGGCGCCCTTCTCTCTGGACGCCACTTCCCGCAGCACCTTCGAAAAGCTCTGCCCGTAGAAAATATTGTCTCCCAGCACCAGGGCCACCCTGTCGCTGCCGATAAACGTCTCCCCGATAATAAAAGCGTCGGCCAGCCCTCTGGGAGTCTCCTGAACCGCATAGCTGACCTCCATACCCAGCTGGTGCCCGTCTCCCAAAAGCTCCTCAAAGACAGGCAGATCTCTGGGAGTGGAAATGATGAGCACCTCCCGGATACCCGCCAGCATCAATGTGGACAGGGGATAATAGATCATGGGCTTGTCGTATACCGGCATGATCTGCTTGCTGATTGCCTTCGTCAACGGATACAATCTGGTGCCGGAACCTCCGGCTAAGATAATTCCTTTCATCGTGATTTCTCCTTGTCTGAATTATAGAGTATATGCTATTTTAAAACGCACCGAAGGGATTGCCGCAGCTTTTGCGGCAATCCCCTGGCCGGAATCATTTATTTCTCGTACATTTCCGTATAATACTTCTGGTAGTCGCCGCTGGTCACGTTCTTCATCCACTCCTCGTGCTCAAAGAACCAAGCTATGGTCTTTTTGATTCCATCCTTGAACATGGTTTCCGGATACCAGCCGATCTCGGCCTTGATCTTGTCGGGAGCTATGGCGTACCGTCTGTCATGTCCTTTCCGGTCCTCCACATAGGTTATCAGATCCGTACTCACCAGACTCTTGCGGGGATCCCCCTCCGGCAGCATCTCCTGCAAAGTCTCGATAATGATATTGATAATCTCTATGTTCTGTTTTTCATTGTGACCGCCGATATTGTAAGTCTCAAACAGCCTGCCCTGCTCCTGCACCATGTCGATGGCCTTAGCGTGATCCTCAACAAAAAGCCAATCGCGCACATTCTTGCCGTCTCCGTACACCGGCAGTTTCTTGCCCTGCAGCGCATTGTTGATAATCAGAGGAATCAGTTTCTCTGGAAACTGGTAAGGGCCATAGTTGTTGGAACAATTGGTGATATTGGCCGGAAAATGATAGGTGTCCATGTAGGCCTTCACCAGCATGTCCGAACTGGCCTTGCTGGCAGAGTAAGGGCTGTGGGGATCATAGGGCGTCGTCTCATAGAAAAAGGCATTGTCGTCGTCCGGAAGGGACCCATACACCTCGTCTGTGGACACGTGCAGGAATTTTTTTCCCTCCTTAAAGGTTCCGTCAGACTGCTCCCATGCCTCCTTGGCGCAGTTCAGCATCACCGCTGTACCCAGCACATTGGTCTGAACAAAGACCTCGGGATTGCGGATACTGCGGTCCACATGGCTCTCTGCGGCAAAATGCACCACTCTGTCAATATCGTTCTCGGTGAAAATTTTGCGGATCGCCTCCTTGTCGCAGATATTGGCCTTAACAAAGGTATAGTTCTCCCTCTCTTCCACATCCTTCAGGTTCTCCAGATTGCCCGCGTAGGTCAGGGCATCCACATTGATGATGCGGATTGCGTTGTCATACTTTTTAAACATGTAATGAATGTAGTTGGACCCGATAAAACCGGCGCCTCCTGTTACCAAATAAGTTCTCATAGTTACCTCTTTCCTGCATATCGCAAGCTATGCTTGCGATACTGCGTTAATCAATATTTGAAACGATAGTTTCAAACTTCTTCCTTTCTGCTAATACCTGCGCATTTTATAAAGGTAATTAAATTATTATAGCATACTTTTCCATTTTGTACAACTGCCACACTCTCCTTGGCTTTCAATCCTACCTGAAAAATGCTACAGTATACTAGTATCCCAGATAGCTGAGATTTAAATCCACATCGCCGCTGATACCGCTGACTCTGCCGGTGGATTTATACTGCCACATCTCATACCGCCCGGTGTAGGTGGGAGTGGAGGCATACTGGGCAAGCCAAATCTTATATGCGCCCAGCTGACTGGGATCAATCTTTTCGTTGAGCCAGGTCTTGTTGGCATAGATACCCGCCGTATAACCCCCATTCTGTATGGTCTGGCAGAACGCCTTGCACACCTCCGTGCGGGTCTCCCTGCTGATTCCGTCCGCCCGGCCGCCGCTGGATTCCACATCCAGGAACACCGGATAGGATATCCGATAATTTTTGATCAAATCCAGCACCATGGACGCCTCCTCCACGGCCTCAACCCGATCCACGGCCTGGGTGAAAAAGTATACTCCCACCTTCAGACCCGCGTCCGTCGCCCCTTTGATATTGGTGTGGAACATGGGGTCCACGATCAGGCCGCCCAGGGAGGAACCCCGGTATCCGCAGCGGATAATCACATAGGAAACGCCGGAATTCTTTACTGCGTTCCAGTCGATCACACCGTTGTATTTTGACACGTCAATGCCCATGACTCCCGCGCCTGTCAACAGAGCGCCATCGCTGGCAAAATTGTACTTCACTCCCTGTATAACCTGCTCGCCGGTAACCGCATTGCCGTTTATGTCAAAATACTTTACCGCACCGCCTATGGTCTGCCACCCTGTATATCTGGCCTCTCCCTTTTTAAAGAACCTGTCAAAGGTATAGTAATCCGCATAATATGCCTGTCGGTAAGTGTTGTTCTCCTGCACGTACAGCTCGTTGCCGTCCTTATCCTTCAGCAGCGACGTCCTGTTCTCCCGAGGATTCTGCTTTACAGTCACCGTGCAGACTGCGGATATCGTGTTGCCGTTCTCGGTATATTTCACCGTGATATTGGCGGTTCCTGCCCCCAGGCCGGTCACCGTCACCGTTCTGCCTGAAATCTCCGCCTTCGCCACATTGCCGTCAGAGGACTCCACTGTCAGCACATCCGTATCCAGTCCGTTTTCCAGAGTTGCCGTGAAATTTATGGCTGCGCCTGTGTAAACCAACTCCGTGGCCTTATCCAGTTTCAGATTCTTAACGGCAGTCACCGTCACGCTGCAGGAGGCCGTCAGACCGCCCACTGCACCGCCTGCGCCGTCCACACCGCTGGCCACATAGGAGATCAGCACCGGCTGCTGCGTGGCTGCCACGGCTGTCACCGTGCCGTTGCCATCCACCGTAACCGCCGATGAATTGCTGCTGGTCCAGGTAATGCTCTGGATCGTCACGCCCTCGCAGGAGGCGCTGACCGTGAAACTCTCTCCCACTTTCAGCGTCTTGCTGGAAGGTTCAATCCTGCCCACATAAACCGGCATGGGGGTGGGCGACGCTGTGGGAGCTGGCGTAGCAGTCGGCTCCGCCGTGGGAGCCGGTGTAGCCGGTGCCTCCGTGGGAGGTGGGGTAGCCGGTGCCTCTGTAGGGGCTGGCGTGGCCGGTGCCTCCGTGGGGGCTGGTGTAGCCTCTGTGGAAACGGGTGGTTCTGTGGATGGCAGCTCCCCCGTTTCCGAATTGTCCTGAGACAGTCTCACAAAGCTGCTGCTTGCCGCCAGCGTCATCGGGTCGGGAATATTGCTCTTTGCCACCTCCGCATAGGTAATCATGGTGCTGGTACTCTCCACCCAGGCCACCGTATCCTGAAGATAACTCTCCACAATGGTCTCGTTGATCTTGGTATCTTCCTTCGCCACGTTTATCTGAGATTCCGTCTTGACCTCGTCCGACACATCAACCTTTTTATACTCTATCTCCTTCTTGACTTCTGTTTTCTGCTCCGTGGTTATCAGGCCATAGCTCTTGTATTTTTCATCCGTAAGAGTGTTCATCACCAGCCTGTACTGACCGGGAGTCAGATTTTTTTTGTAGATGATACCGTCCATGTCGTCGTCCGACCACATGACCGTCACGCCGTCCGGATCTGTGATCGTAATGCTGAACGGCACATTGCTGATCAGCTTGCCCGTCTCCTTGTTGACGAACTTAATCTTTAAATCCTTCTCTATAGAGCTGAAATTCATCTGCACATTGACATCCGGCCGATACTCCTGCTCATCGTAGCTCTCCGGCGGCTGTGTGGGCACAGGCTCAGGCGTCGCCAGCGCAAGCTGTGTGGCGGCATAGGTCTGTTGGGCGTTGGCTACAGCCTGCAGGCCCTGACCTCCTATCAGATTTACACCGGCCAGCTGCGCGCCTACCTGTTGATAGGATTCCGCCTGCGAACTGCGCAGCCGTAAACTCACAAAAACTGCCCCTGTAACCACTGCCATCAGCAGCACGGCAACTCCGGCAATCAAAATGAATCGGTCCAGAATCCTGTCTCCCGCATCCTCTGCATCGTCTGTGTCATCCCTCTTACTCTTTTTCCGTGAGGACATGGTCATATCCGGCTCCTCATACGCCTCCTCATCCTCATAATACTCCTGCTCATACTCCTCATCATACGCTGGCTCATACTCTTCCGGCTCATATCCCTCTGTATCCTCGTACTCGGTTTCCTCTATTCCTGCATACTCCCCGGTTTCGTACTCTCCTGACTCCTCATATTCTTCGGTTTCATATTCCTCCGATTCCTCGTACTCAGACTCCTCTACCTCCTCGTATTCTTCGGTTTC
>CAYLIM010000043.1:0-26562 GCA_964383805.1 uncultured Acetatifactor sp. | reverse complement strand
TTTTGCGGCAGCTGAAGGCCGACGGCTACAGAGGGTATCTCTCTCTGGAACCTCATCTCTCGGAGTTTACCGGTTTTTCCTCTCTGGAGAAAGACGGCAAAATCGGAAAGAAGCTGTCGGGGGAGGAAGCCTTCACCCTGGCTCATGACGCTCTGGTTAAGATTCTGGAGACAATATAGCTGATAGCGCAGAGGGCGCATGGGATTCTGTCCCATGCGTCTTTTTTCTTGCCCAAATGTGTATAGATATTCTTATGTCATAAAAGTGATTAAGCCTGTGTCGAGTGTCTAAAAATTTATATAGTTAAAAATAAAATGGCAGAATAAATGTAGAATTATATTATAAATATAGAATTCTAGAATTGGTTGACAAAATACTCAAAAACAGTAAAATAATAGTGAAGTCCAGGTGATTGCGAACGAGCATAGTATAATCGCATAAATCATGACAGTGTAGAAGGGCACATGCCAAAAAATAACACAAGGTCAGGCAAAGTGCAAATAAGATACTTAAAGGGGGATATATCAGATGAAAAGCAGACATTTAGGTACAAAGTTGAAAAGAATGATGGTTACGTTGCTTACGGCGGCGCTGTTGCTATCAGACAACACAATTCTTTATGCCGCCGAGGCGGGTACTGCGCAGACCGCTATTGTGAGTGAACTGGAACAGGATGTTCTGGAAGAAAATGCGGACTCCGTATCTGCCGGGGATGCGGAAGTGGGAGAAGATACGGCAATTGGAAAAGGGGAAAGGCCCATAAATAATAAAGGGGATATTTCTGATACGGAAGACGGCCTAGGTATCTTGGAGGAATTTGATGGAACCGTATCCGGGGGAGACGCTGTTACTCCCGGACGACTGCCGGAGCAGTTTTATGAGGAAGAAAAGCCGGAGACCTATGGTACATTGGTCTCTTATGACAGATACAGCCGCACCTACCATGTGGACGGGAACCAGTATGTGACGGTGGTGGGCAATGACGGAGCTACCTTTATAGACGATGACGGATCTCTGCAGCCCGTGGACAACACGCTGGAAAAGGAGGCTACCGCCGTTTTCAGCATGTTTGGCGATGAGCAGGAGATCAGTTATGTCAACAGGGCCAACGATTACATGGTGCTTTTGCCGGAAAATCTTGACCGGGAAACCGAAAAAGGCATCACTATTGCAAGCGGGGATGCCCTGATTACCCTGTATCCGGCGGAGGGCAGCTTTATCAATGGGCTGGCAAAGGACAATGCCATTCGCTACAGTGATGTGTTCCCTGGCGTTGACTATCAGTATACCGTGCTGGGAAACAGTGTGAAAGAGGACATTATCTTGCTGGAACAGGGAGAGAGGAACAGTTTTTCCTACTTTATTGACGCCTGTGGCCTGGCGGGGGAGATCAGAAACAATACTTTGTACCTGTATGAGTCCGGCACAGACCCGGAGATGGATGCGGTGTTTGTGCTGGAGGCCCCGGAGATGGTGGACAGCGCCGATGAGATTAGCTTTGGCGTCAGACTTTCCATGCAGGACCAGGACGGTATGCTGCTGGTGACTGTGACGGCGGATGAGGGCTGGCTTTCCGCACCGGAGCGGGTATACCCTGTGCGCATAGACCCCACGGCCATCCAGGTGACCGGCAGCGCCATCCGTATGGCCTGCGCGGAGGAGGGCAGCCCTAACACGGTGATCGGTGACAACCAGTACCCCTATGTGGGCTATGACGACGGGATTACCTCCGGCAACTACGCCGGGTTTGGCAGCCGACATCTGAACTGCAGGACTTATTTTGCCATAGATTACGACTTTGGTTCCCTGCTGTCCGAGGCGGAAATTGTGGCAGCGGCATTTCAGGTGACACAAAAGACCAGATGGAGCAAGGGTAAGAGTGAATTTGGCCTCTACGGTGTGGAAGAGGCATGGGAAGTAAACGGACTTAACTGGAACAACCAGTTAAGCTACAGCCACTATTTTCTGGATGCGCAGAACGCCAGCGCCACAAGAGGGGAAGCGCTCTCCTTTGACGTGACGGAGGAGGTCAGCGCATGGATTAATGGCACGGCGCAGAATCATGGTTTTGTCATGAAGGCCCAGGTGGAGGCCCCGAACAGGGAGCAGGCAGCGGCGGGCGTCAAGATGCAGTGCGAGGTGCTTTATAATAATGCCTCCGCCAAGTATGCCCCCAAGCTGATCCTGTCATGGACAGGGGAACTTGCGGATCTGGATTCTCTGAGCCTGGACGATACCACCATTGATATCTACCCTGTGGTGGAGAGAAGGGGGGATAAATCCACCAATACGCTGGGCATTGTGGCCCATGGCCAGGCCAGGGCCGGAAGTACCGTACACTACCAACTGGTAAACGGCAGCACAGGAGAGGTGGAGGCCCAGACAAGCCTTGTCTACCCTGACTCCGGGCTTTACGCAGGAGCTTTCCCCACGGCTGTTGCCTATAACAGGCGGCTTTCCAACTGGCAGAGCGAGGTCTTTGCAAACCTGACGCCGGGCCAGGTCTACTATATCACTGCCTATGCGGAAGGTCTGCTGACTGATCCCCTGCTTCCCGGAACGGAGGGCGTGATGGGCGTAGGCGCCACTGTGACCAGCGATACCTTCCTGATCTATGAGGAGGGCGCATTTGACCTGATTCCCCGTATTGCCCTGCACTATGGGGTGGATGTCAACACGATTATGGCGGATATGCAGATGCAGGACGCCCTGACCGTGGAGGGCAACCGGCTCTTTATCCGCAATCCCCAGAATACGGCGCCCTATGTGGCAGGGGAGTTGTCCGATTACTGGAAGGCCGTGCTGGACGGTCTGCTGCTGGGACGGGCGGAGAACTGCGAGTTTGGCTTTGAGCCTGTGAACCTGAATACCGGCAACTTCTACATGGAGCAGACGGATGCGGAGATTTCGGATATAGGGGGCAGCTTTGCCTTTACCAGACAATACAATTCCAGGGGCGCCGGATATGCGGGCAGCCTGGGCTATGGGTGGAGTACGCCCTTTGACGAGCGGCTGGGCGAGCTTTCCGACGGCATGGTTTTGTGGCTTTCCGGCACCGGAAGTATTGTGGCCTTTAATAAAACGGCGGGAGGTTATGCGGCACCTGCGGGATATGACTATGTGCTGGAAGAAGAGGGGGATGGCTTTGTCCTGACAGACCTGGGGAGCCTGGAAAAGCACCTGTTCAATGCTTATGGCATGCTGACGGGTATGGAGGATATCTATGGCAACAGGACAACCCTTTCCTATGACATGGATTATCGTCTGAGCGCCATTACATCCCCCTCGGGGAAGAATTATATTGTTACCCTGGACGGACAGAACAGGATTGCGCAGATCGGCCTGCCGGACGGCCACCATATCGACTATACCTACGACGGGGCGGGGAATCTGGCAACCGTGACAGATGCTGCAGAAGACCAGCGCATCTATACATATGATGCAAAGCACCGGATGACGGCGTGGCAGGACGAAAACGGCAACTGCGTGGTGACAAATGTCTATGACGGGGAGGGCCGTGTCACAGAGCAGACAGATGCGGAAGGCGGGACGATTACCCTTTCCTATGGCGGGGGCAGCACCACCGCAGTGGACGCAAACGGAAACACCACTGTATACAATTACGATGGGCAGTACCGTACCACCGGCATTACCTATGCTGACGGCACTACAGAGAGCCGGACCTACAATGCAGAGGGGTATCTTTCTTCAGTGACGGACAGGCAGGGAGTAAAAACTGCCTATACCTATGACGGAGACGGAAACCTGCTGACCCAGACAAGACAGGACGACGCCGTGAGAAGATACGCTTATACGGAGGCCGGGCAGATTGCATCTGTGACAGAGTATGACGGCGGTGTGACCACCTATGCATATGATGAGAAACACCGGCTGGCGTCCGTGACGGACGCGGAGGGCGGTGTGGCGCGCTATGGCTATGACGGACAGAACCGCCTGGTTTCCGTAACCGATGCCAGGGGCGCTGTGACTTCCTATACCTATGAGGGAGCATGTATTGTTGGTATGACGGATGCAGAGGGCGGCATATGGAGTTTTGGTTATGACGCCATGAACCGGCTGATCCGGACAACCAATCCCCTGGGCGCAGTCACTACAAAGACCTACAATGCAAAGGGATGGTGCGTTGCCGAGACGGATGCTGCCGGGAACAGCACGACTTATACTTTCGATCCGGCGGGAGCGGTGACGGCCATCACGGACAGGGAGGGACAGAAAAGCGTCTTTACCTACGACAAAATGAACCGGATGCTGCTGGGAAAAGATCCTCTGGGGAATCCTCTTAGCTATACCTATGACGCCAGCGGCAACAGGCTGACGGAAACAGACGCAGAGGGCAATGTGATCTCCTATACTTATGATGCCATGAACCGGCGAAAGGAAGTGACAGACCCGGAGGGCGGCGTGACAGCCTATACCTATGACCATGCGGACCGGGTGGCAAGCGTGACGGACAGACTGGGCCACACCAGGCTCCTTTCCTATGATGCCGTGACAGGGAGTCTTCTTACAGAAACGGATGAGCGGGGCAATGTGACCTCTTACGAGACGGATTTGTGCGGCAGAACCACAAAGATCACCTATGCCGACGGCAGTACGGTGTCCTATGCCTATGACAGGCTGGGAAGGGTTACTGAGGTGACAAATCAGCTTGGCACTATCACCAGGCTTTCCTATGATGCAAACGGCAACGTGGTCCGGCTCTGGGACGACGAGAGCCGGGTATATACCTATGTCTATGACAGGCTGGACCGTCTGGTAAAATCCACAGATCCCATGGGCGGCACGGTTCTGTATACCTATGATGCCCTGGGCAGTCTGCTCTCTGTGACGGATGAACTGGGCAATACTACGGATTACGGGTATGACGCGCTTGGCCGTCTGGTTTCTGTAACAGATGCTTTGGGCGGAAACAGCGCCTATACCTATGACCGGGAAGACAGAGTACTGTCTGTGGTTACGCCGGAGGGCAGGAAGACGGACTACACCTATGACGCCATCGGGCAGATGACAGAGGCGCAGGACGCCACCGGGAACAGCATCACCTACACCTACGACAAAATCAGCCGGATTATCGGCATGGCGGATGCTACAGGCAGCCTTTTGACCTACACCTACGATAAAAACAGCAATCTTATAAAGGCAGCGGACGCCCTGGGTAATGCTCACACTTATCAGGTGGATGCGGAGGGCAGCCTGCTGGCGGACACCTACCCTGACGGGGAAAAGGACAGCTACACCTATCTGGCAACAGGGGAAGTTGCCACTTATACAGACCGCTATGGCGTCAAGACCACGCTGACTTATGACGCCATAGGCAGGGTGGCGGAGGCTTCCGACACCGCCGGTAACAGGATGACTTACGAGTATGATACAGCTGGAAATCTGGTAAAGCAGACGGATGTATTGGGTCGCAGCGCCGTATATGAATATGACGCCTTTGGACGTGTGGTTTCCGTCACGGATGTGGACGGGGCTGAGACACTTTACGCCTATGATGTATTAGACCGGCTTGTCTCTGTCACTGACCCTGCGGGCAACGTGACCGCTTATACCTATGATGCGGCAGGGAACTTGACCGGGCAGACTCTGCCCGGAGAGGCAGTCTATGCCTATGCTTATGATGCCTTAAACCGCCTTGCGCAGAAGACAGACCCGGAGGGAGCCGCCACCACCTTTGCCTATGACGGAGACGGTAACCTGACCGCGCTGACGGACGGGAATGGCGTGCGGACAGCTTACAGCTACGACGCCCTGAGCCGCCTTGTGGCCTACACGGACGGCAACGGCGGACAGACGCAGTACGCTTACGATGGCAGAAACAACCTGACTGCCATCACCACTCCCGAGGGAATCACGGAGCGGTACGGCTATGATGCGGTGGGAAATATCCTTACAGTGACAAACGGTATGGGAGAGATGTGGCAGTATGAATATGACGCCCTGTACCGGATTGTGAAGCAGACCTCTCCCCTGGGAGCGCAGGAGAGCTACGCCTATGACCGCCATGATGTGGTGACAGGTGTTACGGACGCACTGGGCAGTACCACGGATTATGAGGTAAATGCAAACGGCCAGGTTGTCAGGAAGACCCTGCCCGGCGGCGGCATTTACAGCTATAGTTATGATGCAGTCCACAGGCTGACAGGGATTACCACTCCCCTGGGCTATGAGACCACATTTACCTACAATGCAGGGGATGACGTCATAAAGCAGGAGGACAACCTGGGCAGAACCACGCTGTACTCCTATGACGTGCTGCACAACCTGCTTTCCGTCACTGATCCGGAGGGCGGCGTTACCTCCTACAGCTATGATGTGAGGAACAACCGCACCGCTATGACCAATGTCCTGGGGAATACCTTTGCCTATGCTTATGACAAGGCAGACCGGATGGTTACCGTCACAGACCCGGAGCAGAAAGCGGCCTCCGTGGTGTATGACATGGTAGGCAACATTGAGAGTATCACCACGCCCGGAGAGCGCACCACCCGCTACGGCTATGACAATAACTATAACAGGAACTCGGTTACCGATCCCATGGGGTATACATACAGCTATACCTATGATAAGGACGACAGGCTCACCGGCATGGCGGACCCGCTGGGACAGACTATCAGCTATGCCTATGACAGGGCAAACCGCCTTGTCTCTTACACGGATAAGCGCGGACTGACGGAGAGCTATACTTATGACGCCCACGGAAATGTGCTTTCCCGCACAGACGCCAGCGGTCTCACCACCACTTATGTCTATGACCTGATGGACCGTCTCACAAGCGTGACGGATGCCATGGGCAGCACGGCCTTCTATACCTATGACGTAATGGGCAACCTGACCGCTGTCACGGATTACCTGGGACGGGGGACACAGTATACCTATGACGTGATGGGCAATCTGACAGGTGTGACGGATGTCCAGGGCAGAACGGAGCAGATGACCTACGATATCGCGGGGCGGCTCACTTCCTATACCTCAAACAGTGGCAACACCATCACCTATGACTATGATAAACTGGACTCCCTGGTGGAAAAGGCTTATACGGACGCACAGGGCGAAGAGAACGGCGCTCCGGTGGCCTATGCCTATGACGCCCTGGGGGAGCGGGTGACCATGTATGACAGCACAGGGGATACAGAGTATACCTATGACAGCCTGGGCCGGATTACCTCTGTGACAACTTACCGCGCACCGGGAGAAGAGGAGGGCAGTTTTTCCCATGAAAAGGCCCAGAGCGATACGGTGGCTTACACCTATGACGGCGCGGACAACCTTGCAGCCATCATCTATCCCGACGGTACAAAGGTAAGCTACGAGCATGACTTAAACGACAACCTGATCAAGGTGACGGACAGAGAGGGCCTTGTCACCAGCTATGTGTATGATGCCATCAACCGGATCACGGAAATCCACCGCCCTAATGGTATCAGCACCTATAACACCTACAATGAGGCAGACCAGATCACGGAGCTTGTCAACAGCTGTGACGACTGCGGCTGGGTGGTGAGCCGGTATGTCTACACCTATGATGAAAGAGGCTTTATCACCGGGGAGAAGGCCGTGGAGTCCCTGGCGGACTATGCCTGGGACGGCAGGCTGGAAAAACACGACAAGAACTCGGCCTTCGCCTACCGGACTGTGGAGACGGACAGGACATTTGCCTATGACGACGCAGGAAAGCTGCTTTCCGTCACAGAGACAGAGGCCGGCTGCGGCACCTGTGTCTACACCTATGAATATGACCTGATGGGCAACCGCACCGCAGCAGTTAAGACAAATACGGCTGAGACGGTTGTGGAAAACCGGAAATACGTTTATAATGAGAGTAACCAGCTGGCGGAGGCAGTACTCTGCGACGGGAAGACCACCCGGAAGGTACAGTACACCTACGACGTTTCAGGGAACCTGACAGGGGAATACAGCCCCACGGACCGGAGCCTTACCACCTACACCTACACGGTGGAGAACCGTCTGGAGGCCGTCTATACCGGCACCGCTTACAGCCAGACCCTGCAGATGGCGGCGGCTTACGACGGGGACGGGAACCGGGTCTACCAGATGAATTACAACCCGGACAAAGACGAGGACTTTTCCGATTACTACTGTACCTATAATTCCTGCGACTACAAGGGCACCGGCATCCGGCTGCGGGTGGAGGGCGAGGTCAGTTCTGCGGAAAGAGAGCTGCTGTCCCTTATCACCGCCTCCGGCGCCATCACCGACAGCAGCTATGAGCTGATCGAGTACATCAATGACGTAAACCGTGAGTACGCGGAGGTGCTGGTGGAGCAGAACATCAATGGCACACTGGATACGGCCTATGTCTATGGAGCGGCCATAGGTGCAGGGTCAGACCGTCTGTCCCTGGACCATTTCGACAGCACGGGCTATTACCTCTATGATCCCAGAGGAAGCGTGACAGGCATTACCAACGAGGAGGGCCAGATCTACCAGTCCTACCGCTACAGCGTGTTCGGGGAGATTACCTTTGGCGCGTCCCAGTATGAGAACGAGTACACCTATAACGGGGAAAGCTATAACCCGAATATCAAGAGCCAGTATTTGAGAGCAAGGTATTACTGCGTGGTGACGGCAGACTTCCTGACGGAGGACAGCTATTTAGGTAACATCACAGAGCCGCTGACGCTGAATCGGTATAATTACTGTGTGGGGAATCCGTTGAATTATGTGGACCCTAGTGGGAACAAACCTACAAGTTTTTGGTATTGGCTTTTTGGAGATGATGGGGAAGAACCTATACTTCCCGTGGCATATCCCATACCGTCTACTCCTACACCTATGTCTACGAAGGAGCCAACGCTTGAAACATCAGTACCAGAGACTAAAGTAGAAAGTGATATTTACAATGCCGAAGAAAACAGTGCGATTGAGTATGTGAGTGGAGAAGACATATATAATGAATATTATTACTTTAGAAATGTTAATCCAACGGAGTATGTAACAAAAGAAATGCTGGAAGCGGTAAACTGGAAGGGAAAATTAGGAGATGAAGATATAAAACTTTATAATGCTGTTCTTGAGACATTTGGAATAACAAGCGGCAGAAGTATCAGAATGTTTTTTGCCACGCTAATTGCAGAAAGCAACGGGGATGTGTTGGAAAACCGAAACGATGAATCATGTAGAGAGAAAGGTTATACGGCAAACACAAGAGGAGCAGGATATATACAAATTACGCATGATTATACACATGATAGCTTTTTGAAGTATCTTGCAGATAATTATTATTCAGAAGACGAGGCGTTTAATAGTTATTATGGAAACATGGCAAACACGGTGACATATAAGGATTATACATGGACGTTTTGGAAAACCCAAAGTGATAATGACACTGCTACAGTAATAGGAGAAAACTGGGCAATGACAAGTGCTGCATGGTACTGGACTGGACCACAATTGTGGCGTTATTATAAAGATAAAGAGACGGGCAAAGAGGGAATGAACAATGGGATTTCAAAAGATTTAAATCTGTATGCACAGGGAGATAATGGTAATAATACTGAATACGGGGAATCAGAAGGACTTTTCCTAATAACGCAATATTATGTAAACGGATGGAAGAATGCGGTAGGAGAAAATAAAGCATATAATGATGATTATGCATATGTGGCAAGAACTGGATCATATGTAATATTGCCAAATGGAAACGTTAAAATGTATGGACATGAGTATTTGCCCCCTGACCGTCTCAAAGAGAGACTTGATGCGTATAATTTGATATGCAATAAATGGGGGGAGGACTGGTAAATTCTATTAAATCTAGATAAATCTCCTTTATATCATTCTCAAAGTCTATTGTCGTTTGGGTCAATGATATAAAGGATTTTTATCTTTGTTAAGTATTGGATATGGTAGAATGTTAGGAGAAATAGCATGAAAAATTTAAAAAAATATATCATCATGATAATTGTGTTGGGAATTATAGCGATTATGGGATATGTGATGTTTTTGTCAAAAAAACCGGAACTAATCCGTTATCGTATGGATATGGAGGAAAAAGAGGAGGGTGTTTGGTGTGTGAAAGTAGCAGGAATGAGGAATAAGTTGACGCAAGATAAAATGAACCAAGCAATTCAAACAGATTTGATACTGTGGTTGGAAGATTATCTAGAAAGCCCCCTTGAATTGAGTACTTATTTAGATGGATATTTCATCTCTGATCAATATTTGTGCATAACTGGCGAGTTTGACAACTACGGAACTCGTGGAGGCGGAAAAAAGTATTATTGTGCAGTATATGATCTAAAAAACGGTGAAAGGGTTTATTTGGATGATCTATTTGAATTTAGTGACGAGTTTATACAAGCCCTCAAACAATATGGTAAAACGTGGCAAGTTGATTTTGGAGAAATAATGGTGAGAATCCCCGGTTTTGAAAATGATTCTGAAGAAGGAATCAGGAGTTATTTAGAGGAAACCATAATGTCTCAGCTTGACTATAATAATATGATTGAGGGAACGGACAAGGAAAGTTACTATAAGCCAGACTTTATTGTTACAGAGAATGATCTTTATTTTGATGTAAAAATTCCACTGGAAGAGTTAGAAGGCTTTTTGAAAGTACCAAAATGGTGGGAATCGAAACCGGGATTGGATAATTCGGTATTAGAGGAGGTAAATGGTGAGATTAAAGGGTATTTGGATATGACAAATCAGGAGATTGTAGATCTAACAGGGAAAGAGATAGATAATTATGCAGATACCTTTGTTTTTAAGACAAAAGTACTGTACCCATGCATTCGACCGGGTAATCTTCCGTTTTATTTTATTTGTAGAGATTGGTATTATGGAGAATCACCTAGGTACCTTGCGTTTTATGAGAAGGCAGAGCAGGAATACATGGACTTGCTGGGGATCAGTAATGATATGGGATTTGAAGAGATCATTGCGACCATGGGGATAAAGCAGGTCTTACGGGAGTCAACGGAAGATGTAAATGAGTATGATAGAGAACGACATAAGATAGAACTGGAAAAAGATGGCTTAAGATATATTTTTTGCTCTGATAATGCAGATGGATATGACTTTAGTATGTTTATTGGGATACATTAATTATCTTTTAGGGCTGAGATATAGAGACAAATAGTTAGCTATCAAAGAGACGAAAAAGGGAGTATGGGCGTTGAAGGTGTAAAAATTTTGAAATAGTTGCTTTTCCTACAGCTTGCATTAACCTAGCAAGCTGTAGAATTAACACTACAGTTAGAGGCAGGTGTAGGAAAATGAAAAAAAGGGTGATACAGAGTTGTGTAGTATTTGCCATATTGATAGTTCTTGTAATCAGTAATATGGCAGCCCTCAAAAATTCAAATGCCATTGCAGTATATGAAGGAAAATGGAAGGTTACAAAACAGCTTACGGAGTATTATAGAGCCAGAACCACGTTCTTTTCACATCACTATTTAGGCAGAACAGTTATTCTGGGAGAAACATCCGTAGAAATAAGTATTTTCGAGTGGCCATATGATTTGGATTGGACGAAAAAAGTGTATGATTCTTCTGAAGTGGTATGGCTCTCCAAAGATGACCCGTGGATTTTAGGAAATGTTATAGGAGATTTTGATGAGTTTGTGGAAAGTGAAGAAGTACAATTTATTCGTTATCTTAACAAAGGAATAGATGAAAGTGTACATTGTGTTAATAGATTCATTGTTTTGGACAATACCCACCTGGCATATTCTTTTATGGGAAGTTACTATTTATTGGAGCCATTTCAGTATTGCGATCCTAAAGTAAGCTCAACCGATTTGGTAGGAAATTGGGAAATTGCATATTTGGACAGCTATGAGGATTCCTATGAAGGTGGTTTTGAAGATATTGAAGAACTTAAAACGTATGGTAGGGCAATGAGGGAGCAAATGAGCGCATTAATTGGCACTGACTTTGCGGCAGAGCAGTGGTTGGGAAAAACAGTCCAGATTTCAGAGGAGACGATTAGTTTTTCCGAATTGTCTTTTCAGATAAAGAAAGTGGAAGAAAACAGAGTTTCAAGAGAAAACTTTGAAAAAGAAAAGGGGATTCATGATGGACTTAGTATTTATGATGATGAAATTAATGTTTGTGATATAAAGTGTGATAATGGGGAGGACATCATTTGTGTGTTGGTTAATAAAAATAATGTGATTATGCATATTGAACAGGGATGGTTTATGTTGAAAAGACAGCAGTAGTTTACATGTAATGTTTCCTGTTGCCAGCGAAACTGACGACATGGAATGGCGTTTCACCATCTCTGGATGGGTACTTGATTTGAATGTTCTATTGGGAGGCATTGAATGACGAACAAAAATAAGATTATTCTTGTTATAATTATCTGTCAAAGCATTTGGATGTTCCCGGCATGTCATGCAGGTAGTCGGGAGAATAACAGCTTTGAATATGCTTTAATTGCAGGTGAGAAACATGAGATTTTGAAGGAAAATATAATATGTGACACTCCCTGTTCAGTATATGAAAATGAAGCATTGTGTCAAGCCCTAAAATTTGAATTGGAAGATGCGGAAATGGTATTGGAAAAATGTGGTGGATTTTTTGAACCAAAGTATTTTCTGTTTGACTTTAATGGAGATGAGATAGATGATTATCTTGTTTCTTTAGTGGGGATAGGCTATGGCGGTTCGGGTGGAAATAGTGTATATATTTTCTTAGAGGGAGATGTTTTGAAAAAAGTTTTTGATGGGACTATAAGATTTGCCTATAGCGGCGAAGAAGGAGGATATGCTCCGGTCATGGTACTTAATGAGAAAACAGATGGCCTATATGATATTGCTTTTGATGGATATGATGCAATCTGGCAATATAGTGAACGGGACGGCTGCTATCAACGTAAGTAACAATGTGGGAAACTTGAAATTATAAGAACAAACCGAAAGTTGCAAAGATGCGAAGAATTACAGGGGAGGACAAATATGGCGCAGCCGATGATGCATTTGCTGATTGCGGATAAAATATATACAGAAAAAGCCAGCTCAATTCACTCGTATAGTGATTTTCTGTTAGGAAGTATTGCTCCGGATGCGGTCCATGTAAAAGAGAATTATACGAGAGAAATAAAGGATATATCACACTATAAATTTGACAGTAAAAGTCATATCAGCTACTTTGACACATTTTTTGACGAATATTATACGTCTGAAAATAAGGATTTTGTAGTTGGCTACCTTGTTCATCTGCTGTCAGATATGATATGGTATCATTCCGTCAGAGTACCATTTAAAGAAGAATTTCAAAAAGCACCATTGCAGAATATATCGATGAATGAGGCTTATTATGCGGACTGTGAGCAAATAGAACAATTGATGTTTTTTGAGAAGAATACCTCTCGTATAATAGAAACTATAAATAAAGGCAATGCATATTCATTAGAAGGGTTGATCGATGCAGAGGATGTCAGAGCCTGGAAAGAAAAATTCATTTATGATTACAATAACAGGAAAAATATTTCGATTCAGACCAAATATATATCAGAACAGCATATACGTGATTACATAGCAGACTGTGCCAAAGAATGTACGGAGTATTTAAGACGTCTACCATATTTTCAAAGCTGATATTAGCACTCATATATTTTAGAAGTTGCAGGAGGCAGTTATGGACTATAAAATCAGAAAAATATCTGAGGATGAATACGGCTTGCTTGAAAATTTTTTGTATGAGGCTATATTTGTGCCAAAGGGAATGGCTGCACCGCCCAGATCAATTATAAATCAGCCGGAATTGCAGGTATATATAACTGACTTCGGAAAGAAAGACGATGATATGGGTTTGGTCGCGGAAGTTGATAAAAAAATAGTTGGCGCCGTTTGGGTACGCATTATGAATGACTATGGACATATTGACAATGATATGCCGTCCTTTGCAATTTCGTTATATGGGGATTACCGGGGATTGGGAATAGGTACTGCCTTGATGAAAGAAATGCTCCGTATTCTAAAAGACAAAGGGTATAAACAAGCGTCACTCGCCGTTCAAAAAGCAAACTATGCCGTAAAAATGTATAAGGAAACAGGGTTTGAAATTGTTGATGAGAACGAAGAAGAGTATATAATGCTCTGTCATTTGGGATAAATCAACTTCCAGCATGCTAATGACGAGAAATGTTTCTGATACGGAGAAACATTTAGACGAATCTCTATTACAGGGATTGTAACAAATTATATGAGGGAACATGAAAATGCAGAGAAGTTTTAAAAAAGCAT
Organism: uncultured Acetatifactor sp.; assembly: GCA_964383805.1. Classification (GTDB taxonomy): domain Bacteria; phylum Bacillota; class Clostridia; order Lachnospirales; family Lachnospiraceae; genus Acetatifactor. The sequence goes on along the minus strand of CAYLIM010000043.1, from coordinate 12,325 downwards.
TGTGGATGCAAATGTTCTTAATATTCTTTTTAGGCGGATGTCAGCCGAAAGAATCCGTGGGTCTGGCATCCACAGATTGGTTTGTCTATGCCGGAGAATGGCAAATTGATCGAGTTGTACTTGAATCAAATATGTATACAGGCACATCTTTGGATGGCGATTTTGAGGAAAACATATTTGACCCGGAAGATTTTGTGGGATATACTCTGAGATATTCAGAGGAAAGCTTTTCTTTGGGAGATGTGGAATATGCGAATCCCTGCTATTTGGTGAGCGAAATAACCGTAGGGGAATATAATGAGGGCGGAGGTTTTAGGAATCCAGATTTATTTTCCCTGATAGCAGAAGAAGAGATAGAAGTGGAAGGAGCTGCAAATACCCCCAATTTATCACAAGCCAAGCTGACGCGGGTAGATGTTACTTTTGACTATGAAACAAATTATTCAGATTATTCCTTTATACCGGTGGGAACACAGGTTGTACTTCTCGACTACAATACGATGCTGATTGGAGTCTGGGGAAAAATATTGCTGGCATATAGAATACAATAATCCATCATTCAAAATGAGATTGGAGGAGGAACAGCAGAAAAAGAGCAGTGAACCTATATGTATTTTCCCTTGTTTTTGCCTTTTCGGGCAACTTACAAGGGAAATTTTTTCTTTATTGCGACACACAATATGTTCTGCAACGAACAGAAAAAGCATGTACGCACCAAGAAAGGGATACTGGATGATGTCTTCTTAGTTGTCAATTTTGTACCTCTTACCCAAGAGCTGTTGAGCCCCAAAAGCAGTTTGTGTATAATAAATTCGGAGGTGAGAAAATGGATATTCGGATTGTTGAACATAAAGAAAACAACATACAAATAATTATCAAATGTAAGCAAGTTGATAATGAAGTCATACGCTTGAAATCTCATATCGAACTGTTTGATAGCAAACTGTCAGCCAAAAAGGATAATGAGCTGTATTTTATCAATTCATCAGAGATATTATATTTTGATTCTGTGGACAATCGTACTTTTTTATATACCACGGATGATGTGATGGAAATAAATCAGCGTCTGTATGAATTGGAAAACATTCTTTCGGATAAAGATTTTGTAAGGATATCAAAATCTCAGATTGTCAATATTAATAAAATTCAGTCATTAAAGCCGGAATTGAATCGAACAATTCTAGCGACGATGTGTAATAATGAGCAGCTTAGCATATCGAGAAAGTATGTAAAGACTATTCGCAATATTTTGTCTATATAGGAGGAGCTTATGTATAAATACAAGAAAGATTTTTTGAAATTTTTAGTGTTGATGAGAAACGGCACAGCTTTTTGCACTACATGGTTTCTTGTTCTTATGTTAGTATATAATTCAATTTTTAATATACCTGCCATTTCAACTAATATATTAATTAAACTGATTCTTTTGAGCTGTGGTGGTGTTTTTCTATTTAATCTTTTTTTTACATGTTTGTTCATTAAAAAGTGGAAATTTATTAAAAGACTAACTGGATTTATGATTGTAATGAGTTTGTATGAATGTCTTTTTTTCTATTCACTTGAATTTTTCCAAAGTTCTGGGACAATCATTGAATGGCTTATATTTGCCATGATTGTTTTGGCATTGTACTTTTGCTGCATTGCAATATATCAGCAATACAGCAAAAAACAAGGAGAAATCTACACAAAATCATTGAAGGCGTATCAACAGAAAAGGAGACTGGAAAATGGAAAATAGAGAGAAATTAGTATTTGCGCTTCAAGAACTTAAAATTGACAACACAAAAAAATCCAAAAGAGGTCTCTCTTTTATTATTGCCTCTGTTATAATCTGGGTTGCAGTTTTATGTGTTCACTTATCAACTCTGCCGATTTTATCGAAAAACTTACTTACATTTTGTTGCTCGACACCTTTGGTTCCTATGGCTTATTTTATTTCAAAGTTAATCGGAGTTGATTTTCAAAATAAGGATAATCCGCTTACAAAATTAGGCATATTATTTGCCGTAAATCAAATGCTTTATATTCTGATAGCAATGTGGGTATATGCTGCTGTGCCTGAAAAAATGCTGATGGTATATGCTATGATTTTCGGCGCGCATCTACTTCCGTATGGATGGCTGTATCAATCAAATACATATTATGTGCTTTCCGTTTTAGTACCCATTTTAGTTTTGGTTGTTGGCTGTAATTGTCCTACAGTCACCATTGCGATTCTAATGCTCTTTATCGAGATAATCTTTTGTATATGCCTCATTATTGAAAATAAAACTGGCAAATTATAAAAAGCACTTCATCAGTTCACACAGCCCGTTCATATTGTGTTATAATGTGTTATGTGATGGCGGCGTTATCGGCATCATTAACGAGGACAGGTATGGACTTGGACTATACATTGGTCTTGCAGAAGATTAACACGATATTGGAGGCAATGGCAATGCAGAACAGCATCCGGCACACACGAACTAAAATAGAAAAAATATGCATGGCCATTATAGCTTGCCTTGTCTCTGTTTTTCTTGTAAGTTGTCAGCGGGGGATAGAGGATGATGTTCAACAAGATGCCTTACCGGAACAAAATCCCTATTTCTATGATACAGACCACATTGTTTTAGGCGCAACCGCAGAATATTATGAGTTAGAAACAAAGAAGGAAAGACCGACAGAGATAGAAGTCTATTTGATAAAAGCATATGAACAGGGAAAACTTTATAAATTTGTAATTGAACCCACAGGGTATTTAGATGACGCAAGGACAAATATCTATTTTTATGTTACAAGCGAAAAAATATATAGAATATGGTCATATATTTATCAAGGGGAAGAGGTGATAGAATTTTACGACAATGATGAGTTGCTCACAAAATACTTAGATACAGACGAAAAATTAATTGAAAATGGAGAAATTGTCTGTCAGTCTGAAGAAATGCCAGAGGAAAAAGAGAGCAGCACAAAATCCAGCATTTCGTTGACAGAAAATAAAGTGATCTATCGCCGATACGACGTCCAGGAAAATGGTGAGACAGGTTTTTATGAGTGGTTTACCTGGGAACGCAATAAGGGACTTGTGGATTACGGAAGTGGTTTTGGTGCAGAGGGAGATATTTTATATCTGAAACAAATTTATATTTCCCAGGAGATGTAAAGGAGTCCTGAACAGTTGGAAACATCTATAAAAATGAGGATATTTTATGGATAAAATTAAGAAAGAGCCTAATGACGGAGATATTTTTGCAATTCCTTTATTTCTGCCCTCCTATCAGAAATGGAGGGAGTCATATGACGAATTTATAGATTATAAAAAATACAAATTCCATGAGGAGGATATGTATGCCTTTGGCCGGATAATCGAGCTTTACTGCAAAAATGTCTACCTTATGGAGATTTTTCGCTATGTGGGAAAAATTCCAGACAGTCTGGAGAACATCCCAAGGTCGGAGCGGATGTTTAAGCCCCTTATTGCGTGTGGAATGTTTGAGCGGGGACGCTGGCGCGTTTTGTTTGAGAATCCGGGATATGACAAGTGGAGGGATTCGGATTATGAAAACATTTCTTTTCTGTATCTCGATCATATTTGGAGGGGTGGCAGTAGTACGCACATCTCGCAGGGGCAGTACACCGAACTGTTTAAGGCAGGCGATATCCCCTGTCCGGCCATCAGTGGTCCTGTACGCATTGAATGTGATATACGCCGGGTGCTGGCTGAACAGGGGATTGACCTGCATTATGAGCAGACCGTGGAGGCGCGCAGGGCTGGGTATCCGCAGCCGCGCGATATGGACAAAAAGCTAAAGGAGACGATTGCACCGTTTCGATGGATGGCCGCAGGCGGAACCTACACTCTGACCCTTGAGGCGGACGCCCTTAACAGAGAGTGCTTTGAGGAAACAGGTGCGCTTGGAAACGGATACGACTGGGAGCGAATCGCAGTGGCATTTATTGATGAAAACTTGCCGGAGTTGAGGGCAAAATTTGATTTTGACTGCGAGGCGGATACTTTTTCAGTGCAATCCTCCAAGAAAAAGGTTCTGAGAGAATTTGCGATTGCGTTTCATCAATTTTGTATGGATAAAGAGGCATTTGAAAAAGTATTAAAACAGTCCTTATAATATTAGGAGATAACAGATGGAAAAAGTAAACATAAGCAGCGCAGAAGTAAAAGACATAGCACGTTCTCTGGGAGCGGATTTATGTGGGATAGCGGGAGTGGACCGTTTCTCGGAGGCACCGAAGGGTTTTCATCCTTTAGATGTATTCCCTGGGTGTAGATCCGTCATATCCTTTGCGGTTCGCTTCCCAGTGGGGACGCTGGCGTGCAAGACGCCAGTTCCCTATACCAGAGTCAGGAATTCCATCACGCCAAAGCTGGATGCCATAGCTCTTAATCTTTGTATAGAGCTGGAAAAGAGGGGAGTCATCGCCGTGCCCATTCCCACCAATGAGAGCGTCTGGGATGAAGGAACTCAGAGATGGCGCTCCATCATCTCCCAGAAACATGCCGCACAGGCGGCGGGGCTGGGAACTATAGGCCGCCATTCCCTGCTAATTACGCCGGAGTTTGGGAGCATGGTCTGGCTGGGCTGTGTCCTGTGCGATGCGCAGCTTAAGGCGGATGCCCTGAAAGAGTGGATATGCACAGACTGTGACAAATGCGTAAAGGTTTGTCCTGTGGGTGCGCTGGAAAATGCGGACCTGAATCAAAATGTTTGCTGGAATCATGCATTTGGAGATGATGAAGACTTGAAATCTTGGGTGATCTCCTGCCACAAATGCAGGGATATCTGCCCATATAACCTGGGGACGGAGAATAGGCAGCTGATGCAGTGAGAAATAATTCAGCCAGGATTGGTATGACAGGGCGATGGGCCGGAAAGGAGTTTTATGAAAATATTAGTGTTGGGCGGAACAAGGTTTTTTGGCATAGCGATGGTGGAGGAGCTGCTGCGCCAGGGGCATGATATCACCATTGCCACCAGGCAGAGGGCGAAGGACGATTTTGGAGACCGGGTGGATCGGATACAGCTGGAGCGCACGGACCCTGTTTCCATGGAGAGCGCCTTAAAGGGCAAGAGATTTGACGTGGTGTATGATAAAATCGCCTATTGCTCTAACGATATCAAATATGCTATGAATGTGCTGGACTGCGGGAAATATATCTATATGTCCAGCACCTCCGTATATGATTTAAAAAAGGACACCAGGGAGGAGGATTTTGACGCAATAAGCAGGCAGCTTGTCTGGTGTTCCAGAGCGGATTTCCCATATAATGAGGTGAAAAGGCAGGCAGAATGCGCCCTGTGGCAGCAATACCGGGACAGGAACTGGATCGCGGTCAGATATCCCTTTGTAGTGGGGCGGGACGACTATACAAAGAGACTGCTGTTCTATGTGGAGCATGCGATGAAGCTGGTGCCCATGCATATTGACAACCCGAATGAACAGATGGGATTCATCCGCTCGGATGAGGCGGGAAGGTTTCTGGCTTTCCTGGCGGACCAGAATATCACAGGCGCCATAAACGGCTGCTCCCACGGCGCAATTTCCGTGAAGGAGATTCTTGATTACGTGGAAAAAAAGACGGGTACAAAGGCCATAATCAGTGAGCAGGGCGAGGAGGCTCCCTACAATGGAGTGGCGGAGTACAGCATTAACACCGAGAAGGCAGAGAACCTAGGGTTCCATTTTTCCCATATAAAAGATTGGATATATGATTTGCTGGATTATTATATTGAAGAGACAAAAACAAGGTGACTAAGGGCGTTTGCGGAAGAAAGGAAATTATAGACAAATGAAATTTGCAATTATCTCAGACATTCACGGGAACCTGCCTGCGCTGGACGCAGTTATAGATGATGCGGGGAGAAATGGCGTGAAATTCTTTATTTTTGCCGGGGACTACTGCATCAGCAACCCCTATCCCAACAAATGTATCACCAGAATCAGAGAAATCAGGGACAAGTACATCGTTCGGGGCAATGAGGAAAAATATCTGGAGAATCTGGTGGGAAAGGACCCGGCCACATGGACGGACGGGCAAATGCAAGTTTCCTACTGGTGTTATCAGAATATCAGCGCCGACAATCTGCAATATCTCTTATCCCAGCCCAACCGGATAGAGCTGACATATGGGAACAGGTCTCTGTATCTGTCCCACGCTCTGACAGATTTTATCGGGGACGGAGAGTACGAGGGCTGGATGGAAACCACCGTCTGGGCGGCCGAGCGGTACGGGGACAGGTTTATCGGCCGGGATACACTGCGGGAGGATATCCACACAGAGATTTCTCGGGACACCCGGTTTCGGGAGAGGCTGCAGACCCTGCCGGAGGGTATTTATATCTTTGGGCATACCCATGTACAGTGGAGTTATCAGACGGAGGATGGGCGGCATATTTTCATCAATCCCGGCTCCTGCGGTCTGCCGCTGGACTGTATCCGGGAGGGAGTGCCCTATACCATTCTGGAGCTGGCGGACAGCGGGGCGGTGAACATAAAGGAGAGACGGGTGCCTTTTGATCTTGAAAAATATGTGCAATCCTTCAAGCAGAGCGACCAGTATAAAAAAGCCAATGTATGGAGCAGAGTCAATGTAAAAGAGCTTGAAAAACGCCGGGAGCACATGACTTTTTTCCTGCGATTTGTGGAAGAGTATGCGCAGAAAATCGGAGACACGCAGCGTCCGTTCTCCGTCCCCACCTGGGAGCAGGCATTTGCGCAGTGGGAGAAAACGGACGGAGCATGATGCTCCGTCCGTCTGGAAACAGTTGTCACACTTTTCTCACAGGCCTCACATATTTCCAGAACCGCTCCGGATCGTGATACAGGTAGGCGATCCTGCCGGGTGTGGTATCCAGACAGTAGCCTGCCTCCTCATAGTCAAAAGTATTCATTGCCTCTTCTATTTTTTCTTCTACGCTGCGGTTTTCCTGTTCATAATCAAAGGGCCCATGTTCAAACACAATATACTCGCCCTCCGGGACCTCCATCATAAGCATCTGCGGCGGCACCTCACCCTGATAATCCAGAGGCAGACGCACCCCATAGCATTCCGCCAGAGGGATGCCCCAGCTGCACAGTCGGCCTTTCGGGTCGTTGAGATATCCCATGAGCTGTCCGCTGCCGCTGTTGGACTCGCTGCCGCCCTCATCGTCCAGTTTGCCCTTGATACTGTCCAGCAGACCGGAGATCGTCTCGCAGTCCTGTCCCGGAATCAGGCTTTGTTTCTGCCAGAAATCCCAGTATCCAATGCTCTCATAGTTCCTGATATGCAGGAATTTATGAGCGGGAACCGTCACAAAATAAATTTTAATGTCTTTTGTCGATTTCATCATGCCAATCTCTCCTAATCCAAAAAAGTAGCGGTCAAAGGGGTGTATTTTGGTGCGGAGAACTACAGGTACAGGGTTTTTACGGTATTCGCCGGGAGTGACGCCATAGGTCGCCTTGAAAGCCCGGGTAAATGCCTCGTGAGAGGAAAATCCGTAGTCAACGGCGATATCCAGAAGGTTTCGGCTGCTGTCCCGCACCTCCCACAGAGCAAAGGCCAGCCTGCGCAGCCGCAGGTAATCCCTAAGCGGCAATCCCGATATCTCCCGGAATTTTCTGGTCGTGTAATACTCTGAATATCCCAGCTTTCCCGAGAGGGAACGCAGTGTCAGCGCCTCGTCCTGATGCTGCTTGATACATTCGTCAATCTCGTCAACGATGATTTGAATCTGTTGCTGCCACTCGTACATTTGCCCGTCTACCTCCCAAGATGTTCTCCCCGCCGATATTTGTAGCCCGCTGCAACCGCTCTAAATGCAGTATACAGGAGTGGGGAAAGAGATGCTTGATTTTAGTTGCGCATATTCATGTGAATCAATATATTATAGCAAATTTATAATTCTATGTAAATGATTCCCGAATTCTAAAACTGCTCCGAAATATCATTTGTGATTGATGGAGGAATATGGTACAATATTGACAAAGATATAATTCGGCGGCGGTAGAATGATTTGCCGGTTATATTCGGACGGATGAAAAATATGCGACAGGAGGATGGGACTATGAAGCTAATGTTTATAGGTGCGGACCATGAGGTAACGGGCAGCTGTCATTATCTGGAGGTGGGAGGCAAGCATATTCTGGTGGATTACGGCATGGAGCAGGGAGTCAATGTGTTTGAGAACATGCCCTTGCCGGTGGACGAGGCGCTGATCGACTATGTGTTTCTGACCCATGCTCATATCGACCACTCGGGTCTGCTGCCTCTTTTGTATGCCAAGGGCTTTCGGGGGCAGATATTTATGACCAATGCCACGGCGGACCTGTGCAGTATCATGCTGCGTGACTGTGCCCACATACAGATGGCCGAGGCGGAGTGGAAGAACCGGAAAGCCAAGAGGAGCGCTTCGCAATCGGTCACGGAACCTCTCTATACCATGGAGGATGCGGAGGGCTGTATCAAGCGCATCGTGCCCTGCAGTTATGACACGGAGATACAGGTTGCTGAGAACATTAAAATTCGGTTTACGGACATTGGCCATCTGCTGGGATCGGCCAGCATAGAGGTGTGGCTGACGGAGAATGGCACCACCCGCAAGATTGTATTTTCAGGTGATATCGGCAATAAGGACCTGCCGCTGCTCAGGAATCCCCATCCCACCCAGGAGGCGGATTATGTCATTATGGAGTCCACCTATGGGGACCGGTATCATGACAAGGACAAATTGGACTATGTGGGGGCGCTGGCCCAGATTCTGCAGGAGACCTTTGATAAGGGGGGCAATGTGGTGATTCCCTCCTTTGCGGTGGGGCGTACCCAGGAATTGTTGTATTTCCTGCGGAAAGTCAAGGTGGGCCGTCTGGTGAAGGGACACGAGGACTTCCCCGTGTATGTGGACAGTCCTCTGGCGGTGGAGGCCACCAATATTTTCCAGGAAAACCGGATGGAATGCTTTGACGGGGAGGCGTTGGAATACGCGAGGGAGGGCATCAACCCCCTGTCCTTTGCGGGACTGCGCCTGTCCATTACCAGCGACGAATCCGTAGCCATCAATTTTAACAACACGCCCAAAGTGATCATCTCCGCCTCCGGCATGTGTGAGGCGGGGCGTATCCGTCATCACTTAAAGCATAACCTGTGGCGTCCCGAGTCCACGATCCTCTTTGTGGGCTATCAGGCCATGGGCACTCTGGGCCGCGCTATAGTGGAGGGAGCCAAGGAGGTCAAGCTTTTCGGTGAGCCCATTGAGGTGAGGGCATCCATCAAAAAACTGGTGGGCATGAGCGGCCATGCGGACAAAGACGGGCTGCTTGAGTGGGTGAATGCCTTTGAGGAAAAGCCCAAAAAGGTTTTTGTGGTGCACGGCGAGGACAGCGTGTGCATGAACTTTGTGGAATGCTTGAAGATTGAGCACGGCCAGAGGGCCTACGCGCCCTACAGCGGCTCGGAGTTTGACCTGATTGCCAATAAATTCACCTACGAGGCGGAGCCTGTACCCGTCAAGAAGAAAGCTGTGGTGGCAACCGGCGTATTTGCCCGCCTGGTAGCCGCAGGTCAGCGTCTGGCGGCAATGATTACCAAGTGCGACGGCTGGGCCAACAAGGATCTGGCGAAGTTTGCGGATCAGATCAACTCGCTGTGTGACAAGTGGGAGAGAAATATCTAAGGAGATAAGAGGAGCAATGAGCGTAGCGGACAATATATTTATCAATATGTGCCGGGACATTCTGGAGAACGGCACCAGCACTGAGGGAGAGAAGGTGCGCCCTCACTGGGAGGACGGCACCCCGGCCTACACCATCAAAAAGTTTGGCGTGATAAACAGGTACGATCTGTCCAAAGAGTTTCCGATTATGACCCTGCGGCGGACAGCGCTCAAAAGCGCCACGGACGAAGTGCTGTGGATATGGCAGCGCAAGTCCAACAATATTCATGATCTGCACAGCCACATCTGGGATGAGTGGGCGGATGAGAATGGTTCCATCGGCAAGGCCTACGGCTACCAGATGGGTGTGAAACACCAGTACAAAGAGGGGATGATGGACCAGGTGGATCGGGTGATTTACGACCTGAAAAACAATCCCTTTAGCCGCCGCATCATGACCAATATCTATGTGCACCAGGACCTCCATGAGATGCGGCTGTATCCCTGCGCCTACAGCATGACCTTCAATGTGACCCAGAAACCGGGACAGGACAAGCTGACACTGAACGCCATATTGAACCAGCGTTCTCAGGACGTGTTGGCGGCAAACAACTGGAACGTGGTGCAGTATTCGGTGCTGGTGCATATGCTGGCCCAGGTCTGCGATATGCAGGTGGGCGAGCTGGTGCATGTGATTGCGGACGCCCATATCTATGACCGCCATGTGCCGATTATCAAAGAACTGATTGCGAGAGAGCCTCATGAGGCCCCCACTTTCTGGCTCAATCCCGACGTCCATGACTTCTACCAGTTTACCCGGGATGATGTGCGGGTGGACGGCTATGTGACCGGAGAGCAGATCAAGGATATTCCCATCGCTATTTAAATTAGGCAAGTGCATACATTCTCTGCGAGTGACGGGACTGGTCAATATAGACAAAAACGGGCTCAGAAGTAAATTTGTTTCACAAATTAACTTCGGCAGTGGCAAGTCGCCCTTATTTTGTCTATACTGCCCACTCCCTGCGTCTTGGAAGGGAGTTTCACAATCGTCTACCATTTAAAAAAGGAGTATAACTTTATGAATATCATTGTAGCTGTAGACAACAACTGGGCCATCGGCAACAAGGGGGACCTGCTGGTGCGCATCCCCAACGACCACAAGCATTTCAGGGAGGAGACCACCGGCAAGGTGGTGGTGCTGGGCCGCAAGACGCTGGAGACCTTTCCTCAGGGGATGCCCCTGAAGAATCGCACCAACATCATCCTGTCTCACGACCCTAAGTACCAGGTCAAAGACGCTGTTGTGGTACACTCCACGGAGGAATTGATGGAGCGGCTTAAGGAGTACGATGAGGAGGATATCTATATCATCGGTGGGGACAGCGTGTACCGTCAGCTGCTGCCCTACTGCAATGTGGCCCATGTGACCAAAATTGACCACGCCTATGAGGCGGATGCCTTTTTCCCCAATCTGGACCAGGACCCGGACTGGGAGATCACGGCGGACAGTGATGAACAGACTTATTTTGATATAGCCTATCAGTTCTTGAGATACGAGCGTAAGGGCCGCTGAGTAAAAGGGAGGAAATGGTATGTCATTTGTTCGAGGTAACTACTCGGTGCAGTTGTAAATCCTGATAACAGGTTGCATCGAGGTTAATATACTGGATTATGTTATCAGGTAACTGCACCGGTTCGTAGAGAAATCAACAATACCAAATACGAAAAGGAGTAGTTATATTATGAACAGAGACGAATTGTTAAAGGTATGGTTACAGGAGGAGCGGACAGCTCACATTCACGGATGGGATTTTTCCCATATCAGGGGAAAATATGAGGAAGGCCGGGATCTGCCCTGGGATTATGAGGAGATTGTAAGACATTATCTGAGACCCGAGGCAAAACTGCTGGATATCGACACCGGGGGCGGAGAATTTCTGTTGTCTCTCGGCCATCCCTGCGACAATCTGGCGGCGACAGAGAACTACCCGCCCAATGTGGAGTTATGCCGGAGAAAACTGCTGCCGCTGGGAATTGATTTTAAGACGGCGGACGGAGGCGGCAGACTGCCCTTTTGCGACCAAAGCTTTGACGTGGTTATAAACCGGCACGGAGATTTCAACCCCGATGAAATATGGCGTGTGCTGAAGAAGGGCGGTGTTTTTATCACCCAGCAGGTGGGGGCGGAGAACGACAGGGAGCTTGTGCGGCTGCTGCTGAAGAATGAGCCCAAGCTGCCGTTTCCCCGGCAGTATCTGAGAATCGCCCGGGCTGATTTTGAAGACAGGGGATTTGTCATACTGGAGGCAGACGAGGCATTTCTACCGATCAGATTCTGGGATGTGGGAGCCCTCGTCTGGTTTGCGCGAATCATTGAGTGGGAATTCCCGGATTTCAATGTGCGGGACTGTCTGGAAAATCTTTATCAAGCCCAGCAAATATTGGAGCGAGATGGAGTGATCGAGGGGAGAAGTCATCGTTTTCTCCTGGTTGCGCAAAAGTAGTGTCTTTTATGAAAAACCGTTTTTCTGTGTTGACATTCAAGGGGAAAGGTTTATAATTAACAACAAAGATTTGTATGACAGGATTTAACAGTAACAGCCCGAACAGTGCCCAGAAAAAATACTGGCCAAGGGACAGGATTTTTTCTGCCGGGAAAGGTGCTGGAGAGGCTGTTACGGAACTTGAAA
>CAYLIM010000042.1:0-27487 GCA_964383805.1 uncultured Acetatifactor sp. | reverse complement strand
AGACTATGTTCTGAATCTTGCCTGTGCCGTCCATCAGCAGCAGTTTCACCGCCGACGTGCCTAAATCAATTCCGATGTATAACATGTTTTGCCCTCCGTTTCCTGCATGTATGAATTGTTCGTTCTTTTTCCCGCATCCCTGCGCTGACACGCAGATTGTGTACGGGCACTTGTGTATGTACACATAATAATAGCATACTCGTTTTAGTCGATAAAATCAATATCTCTTTTGCATTTTCGGGATTATGCACATTTTCAGTGTGGAAAACTGGTCAATATGATAGAGGCGGCAAAAGCGACTCTGCCCGTGCCCGGGCACGTCCATATTCCGTTTGACTTGAAACTATATTTATGATAGGGTAAACATAAATATGACAGGAGGGAATGAGCTATGGCGACCATTAAGGAGATTGCGGCTCTGGCAGGCGTGTCCAGAGGAACGGTTGACAGAGTTTTGAATAATCGGGGATCGGTGAATCCGGATACGGCGGAAAAGATTCGTGAGATTGCCAGGGCGCTGGATTACAAGCCCAACATCGCCGGGCTGGTGCTGGCGGCCCAGAAAAAAAGGCTGAGACTGGGCGTAGTGCTGTTCTCTGCGGACAACCCCTTTTTTATCGATGTGGAGGAGGGGGTTATGGAGAAAGCGGAGGAGCTTGCCGGATACAACTGCACCGTTGTCGTCAAGCATATCACCTATGGGGTGGAGCAGCAGCTGCAGGCCATAGAGGAGCTTGTGGAAGAGGAGGTCAGCGGCATCGCCCTGGCGCCCTACAACGACGACAGAATCCGCCATCGTATCAATGACCTGTACGAGCAGGGCGTCCCTGTTGTGACCTTCAACACCGACATAGAGAATTCCAGGCGTATCGCCTATGTGGGCAGCCACTATGCCAAGAGCGGCGAGACTGCCGCCGGGCTTATGCACCTGATGACCACCGACAAGATCCGGGTGGGGATCGTCACCGGCTCTCCGGATATTCTGTGTCACACAGAACGGGTGGCCGGCTTTGTCAACTCGCTGAAACGCTACAAATCCGATATGGAGATCGTGGATATTATAGAGAATCACGATGATGAATTTGAAAGCTACGAGAAAACCACCCGTCTGCTGACGGAGCACCCGGAGATCAACGCCCTGTTTTTTGCCGCCGGCGGCGTCAACGGCGGCTGCCGCAGCATCTCCCTGCTGGGGCGGGAGGGGCAGATCCGGGTTATCGCCTTTGACAAGGTCCCCACCACCAAGGCCCTGGTGAAAAAAGGGATTATCGCCGCCACCATCTGCCAGCAGCCCAAGATTCAGGGGTCCAAGCCCTTGACTTTGCTGTTCGCTTACCTGACCACTGGAGAGCTGCCGGAGAAAGAGTACAATTATGTGGCGGTGGATATCCGGATACGGGAAAATATTTAAAAGCCCTTTCTCACCCAGACGCTCATCTCGCCTTCGCCCCGGTTGTTCCATGCGTAATAGGGTACCATGCGCAGGGTGACGTCCTCCTCCCGGGCAGGCCGGACTGAGCGGTACAGTTCTTTGCTCTCCTCCGGGACCAGCCGCTTGCCGGGCACTTTCAGCACGGTTATGGGATGGCCCAGTTCCTCCGTTACCTCTGCCTCAATATCCGAGAGTTTCAGAGTCTGCAGATCTACTCTGCACAGGTGCAGATCCTTGCCGTTGTCCGCTTCCTCCAGGCAATAGGTTATAGGGCCGCGGGCGATGGCGACCTTGCCGATATTCTCCCGAACTCTGGAATCCGCCTCCAGAATCCGCACCGGCATATCCATGTCCAGAATCACCTCATCGCCGTCCTGCCAGATTCCGTCTATGTACAGGTAGCCTTCTCTGTAGGCCGCCGATCCCCGCTGTCCGCACGCGCAGTCTTTTTTCACGGCCATCCCTTGCGCGTCAACGGTAAGCTCCCCCTGCCTGCCGCCGCAGCGATAGCTCACCTTCATCCCACCGCTCCAGCCGGGGACACGAAATGCCAGCCTGCAGGGCACTTGGTCTCCGTGCAGCAGCACCTTTACCCGTCCCTCCCAAGGCAGCTGTGACTCTACTTTTACATCCAACGTCTTTTTGGTTTCTCTGGTCACCCAGACATGCTTGGTCAGTACGCTACCCATATACAGATGCATCCACAGGGTATCAGGGGCCCCTTCGCCCCCGGACTGTTCATCTCCGCCCGCTTTGGCCCCGCACGCCTCAGGTGAATCCGACTCCGTGTAGGCATAAGCCGCCACAGAGCTGACCAGCCGGGCGATGTTGGGCGGACAGCAGGCGCAGCCGAACCATTTCTGCCGCACACTCTTGACATGGAATTTTCGGCTGTCCTTATGACATGCCTCGGGAACTACCTCAAGGGGATTCACATAGAAAAAGCTTTTGCCGTCCAGGGCCATGCCAGCCAGCACAGTATTGTACAGAGCCAGTTCCATCACGTCCCCATATTTTCCCCGGGGTTTCAACTGCAGCATTCTTCTGGCCCAGAACACCAGACCGATGGCTGCGCAGGTCTCGGAATAAGCCGTATCGCTGGGCAGATCATAGCCAAAGGAGAATGCCTCCCCCATGTGGGTGGCGCCCACGCCGCCGGTCACATACATTTTTTCCCGGGTCACATTGTTCCACAGTCGGTCGCAGGCCGCCTCCATGGCCTCGTCCCCGCACATTCTGGCCACGTCCGCCATACCGCTGTACAGATACATGGCCCGCACCGCATGGCCCACAGCCTCGGACTGCTCCCTCACGGGCAGATTGGCCTGATGATAGGCATTGTCAGTGGTTTTTTTGTAGGGCTGTCCGTCATGAGCCGCCCTCTCCTTCTCCTCCTGATCGAAATAGTAGGGCTGTGTACCCCGCTGGTCCAGGAAGAACTTTGCCAATTCCAGATACTTTTCTTGATTGTCTTCCTCGCATAGGCGCACCAGCGCCATCTCCGTGATCTCGTGGCCGGGATAGCCCTTGCACTGCCCCGGCTTTGGTCCGAAAACTTCACAGCAATAGTCTGCAAATCTCTCAGCGGCGCACAGCAGCTTATCCTTGCCGGTGGCCTGATAATAGGCCACAGCGCCCTCCACCAGGTGCCCGAGACAGTACAGCTCATGATGATCCCGGAGGTTGGTAAAAGCCCGGTCCATGCCGTTGATAATATAGTAGGTATCCAGATAGCCGTTCTCCAGCTGGGCGGCACACACGATATCTATGGCCTCGTCCGCCGTCCGCTCCAGCACCGGGTCCGGGTGCTGCAACAGGGAATAGCCCACCGCCTCTATCCATTTTGAAAAATCCGTATCCTGAAAAACAAATCCATAAAATTTGTCCTCATCGGGGTGCGCCGGGTCCTCCGGCAGAGCCTCAAAGCCCCGAAAGGTATAGGCGGGAGCCACATAAGCCGCGCCCTTTTCCTTTTTCTCACGCATCATGCGGCCCGCCACTTTAAAATTGCGCATACAGTAGCTGGGGGCCGCCCCCTCTACCCTGTCGTTTAAGGCCTCCCACTGATAGGGGATTACCTCCGTGCGCACCAACTCCTGCTCTCTGTGCCAAAAGGCGTCTGTCACCTGGATCTGTTTTAAGTCCAGAGGATTGCTGAATTCCTGTCTGTTCATATGTACGTCCTCCTTATTTAACTACAAAGCCCTTTCCGCCATCACCTGCCGCGGCAGGTCCAGATACTATTTGTCATACTTTGATATGATATATTCCGGGCGCCGGGCAGATTCATCTCTCTGCCATTGCATATCCTCATATTTGTAGCAATGAATTCCAATGTCGGCAGACTGAGTCCAGATATTATAGGTGTCATTCTCCCAGCAGATTCCCCAGAAATCTCTGGCTCTGGCCGGGCAAAACATGTAGACCAGGGTATCTGTCTCCGTCTCGTAAATACAGACATTTATATTTTGCCCACCGCCGTTCGGATCTTCTTCCACTTCCTGTATCGCATAATATTTTTCGTCATAACTGTAAGCTGGCTCCGCTGTAAAAGACCCCCATGATTCAAGCGCAGTCCCTGTCTCGGAGGAACGGGACGCGCATCCTGATAATAAAAATATAATGCACATAAATATAAATACCTTTTCTCTAATTTTTTTCATATAATTAATTCTCCAATCCTCTGGCAATCGCGCAGACACCTCTCGGATATTCCAGTAAACCGAAACCGTGTAATTACACTCCGCAACAGTTTCTCGAACCTCGATTCTATTCTAACAGTAACAAAACATCCCCTTTGCGTCAAGCAAAAAAGACTGCAAAGTTTCCCTCGCAGTCTCTTGTTTCATGACAACATCAGATGGAATAATCCATTGACTCCGTCCGCTGTCTGCTCCTTGCGGCCAGGTCTCCGATGGTCACGTTGTCAACCACATTGTTGACAGCCTCGTACACATCCTTCCAGACCTGCAGCGTCTCGCAGGTATCGCAGCGCTCACAGACTCCATAGTCCTCCTCCAGACAGGCCACCGGAGCCAGCGACCCTTCCGTCAGCCGCAGCACCATGCCCACGGTGTACTCCTCCGGCTCTTTTGCCAGGCGATAGCCCCCCTGGGCACCCCGGACACTTTTCACATAGCCAGCCTTATTCAGCACGGCGATGATCTGCTCCAGATATTTTTCCGAGATCCCCTGTCTGCCCGCAATCTCCTTTACTTTGATACATTCTCCGCTGTTGTTCAGCGCCAGGTCCAACATGACCCGCACTGCGTAACGCCCCTTGGTTGATATCTTCATGCTTACCTCACATCTATACTATTCCGCAAACATCGCCGTGGACAGATACCGATCCCCGGAATCCGGCAACAGGGCCACTATAGTCTTTCCCTTATTTTCGGGACGAAGCGCCAGCTGAGATGCGGCATACAGCGCCGCGCCGGAGGTGATGCCCACCAGCACGCCCTCCTTGCGGGCGATCTCCCTGCCCGTGGAAAATGCCTGCTCCGTGGTCACGGTAAATATCTCGTCATATACCTGCGTGTTCAAAATGGAGGGCACAAAGCCCGCTCCAATTCCCTGCAGCTTGTGAGGACCGGGCTGACCGCCGGAGAGTACCGGCGAATCCGAAGGCTCCACAGCCACCACCTGCACCTTGGGATTCATGGACTTCAGATAAGTACCCACGCCTGTTATGGTGCCACCCGTTCCTATGCCTGCCACGAAAATATCCACCTGACCGTCCGTATCCTCCCATATCTCAGGACCGGTGGTTGCCGCATGAACCGCCGGGTTGGCCGCATTGTCAAACTGCGCCAGAATCACCGCTCCGGGAATCTCCTGCTGCAGCTCCTCCGCTTTGGCAATAGCCCCTTTCATGCCCCTGGCCCCTTCGGTCAGCACCAGCTCCGCCCCGTAGGCCTTCAGCAGATTGCGCCGCTCCACACTCATGGTATCCGGCAGAGTCAGAATCGCCCGATAACCCTTGGCGGCCGCGACACTGGCCAGGCCGATGCCGGTGTTGCCGCTGGTAGGCTCGATAATGGTCGCTCCCGGCTTTAAGATACCCTTCTTCTCCGCATCCTCCACCATGGCCAGCGCAATCCTGTCCTTCACACTGCCCGCCGGGTTTAAGTACTCCAGTTTCACCAGGATCGTGGCGTCCTCAATGCCCTGTGCCTGCATGTAGTTCTCCACTTTCAGCAGCGGGGTGCGTCCAATCAACTCTGTGGCCTTGCTATATATCTTAGCCATAATAAATCCCTCCATTCATTTCCTACTTATTCTATATGAATATTATGAATAGACTATATACCTTTTTTTTCCTTCTGTCAATTCTTTTTTTGAATTTTCACAAATATAATAGAAAACTTGCACCGCGGCGTTTTTTTTGGTAAGTTATTGGTAATATCAGATATTGAAAAGAGGCTACCGTATGATAACAGAAAATACTTTTGCAGTACCCTATGTATATAAGGAGGGAAAAAACCTGGTCGGCCGCTCCCCTGTCCGGGTGGCTGTGCCCGGCTCCAAAAGCGTAACCAACCGCGCCCTGCTGCTGGCCACTCTGGCCCAGGGCACTTCCACCCTGCGGGGAGTATTGTTTTCCGACGACTCCCGACACTTCCTGCAGTGCATTCAGGAGCTGGGATTTGAGACAAAGGTGGATGAGATGAAACGGGAAGTGCAAGTCACCGGACTGGGTGGCTCCATTCCCAGGGCCCAGGCCAGTCCCTATGTGGGCAGCGCCGGCACTGCCGCCAGGTTCCTGACCGCCTTCCTGGGCGTGTCACAGGGCGTTTATCACATGGACGCCTCGGAACAGATGCGCAGGCGGCCCATGGCCCCGCTGATCGCCTCTCTGCGGGAACTGGGCTGTGAGATTCTCTGTGAGAAGGCGGAGGGATTCTTTCCCTTTACTGTCAGGGGCCATGGCTTTGGCAAACGGTTGATTACCGTAAATATCGAGCACAGCAGCCAGTTTCTCAGCGCTCTGCTCATATCCTCCTGCCTGTGCCCGGAGGATATGACCATCCACATAGAGGGCAGCCACGGCATGGCTTATATCGAGATCACTACCCGGATGATGGAGCAGTTTGGGGTTCATGCTCAGCCGCAGTATTACTGCATGGGCAGCGGAGACAAGCATGACTGCTGCGGCTGTGTCAACAGCACCCAGCCTATGGGATACCGTATTGCCGCCGGGCAGAGCTACCGGGCGCTGGACTATCAGATTGAGCCGGACGTGTCCGCGGCCTGTTACTTTTATGCACTGGGAGCACTGTTGGGCGTTCCCATACAGGTTCTGCAAGTACAGAGGGAAAGCATGCAGGGGGATATGGCCTTTCTGGATATTCTGGTACGGATGGGCTGTACTTTACAGGAGAACCCCCAGGGACTGATCCTGCTGCCGCCGCAGGACGGACGTCTGTCCGGCGTCAACGCGGACATGTCCGCCTGCTCCGACCAGGCCATCACTCTGGCCGCCATAGCCCCCTATGCGGACTCTCCCACCACCATCACCGGCATTGGGCATATCCGTTTTCAGGAGTGCGACCGCCTAAACGCCATCGTCACAGAGCTTGGACGCATGGGAATCCGCTGCGAATCCACAGACAGCAGTATCACGGTCTACCCCGGCACCCCCGGCCCCTGCACCATCCAGACCTATGAGGATCACCGCATGGCCATGGGCTTTACTCTGACGGGACTGAAAACAGCCGGAATCGTCATCGACAATCCCGGCTGCTGCCGCAAAACATTTGAGGAATACTATGAGACGCTGGCGGAATGCATTGCACAGCTGTAAGCGCCGGGCTATGTCTCAAACAGACAGGGATACGACAGCGCCTGGTCCATGACCGCCGCCCGTATCCTTTTCCATTCCCGCTCGCTGTACCAGGGCGCCTCCGGCGCCGGTTCATAGGCCGTCTGCATATCTTCCAACATGTGCCACAACTCGTTGCGGTCCATGGAAAAATGCAGACTCCACCCATAGAGTCTGCCCGCCGCATCCATCTGCTCGTCAAAGTCCTGGCTGAAGGGCTTGGCTCTGACCCGCTGCCTGCAGGTCTCCACCTCCATATCCAGCGGATATGCCTCCCTGGTATCCGCATACAGGGACAGTCCCATGTCAAAATAGGGACAGAGCCTGTAGCTTTTGTCCTCCTGCCGATAGATCAGCGCAATGTTGTTGGTGTGGCGGTCCTCATTCAGAAAAAACATATCCATCTCCAGCATGCCTGACAGATAAGCCCCAAAATCCGACACTCCCGTCAGATTTTCCACAAAGGCTGCGGTGTGCTCAATCCTCCGGTCCACCTCCCGGATGTGTGCCAGCTCCTCGGCCAGACTGAACCCTGTCACGCTGCGGTAAAGCTTTTCCAGCGGCAGCAGTTCCTCCCCCTCCCGCAGAAAATTCCGGCTCCTGCAGCCCCGGTACAGCCTGCCGTTCCATGCTACAGTCACCGGCTCATAACACACATATCCTGTCCATGCGGTCTCTCTAAGCAGCCGGGTCACCATGGTCTCCGCCAGACCCTCATATCCAAAGGCGTCCGCCTTGTACCACCAGCCGTCCTGAAACCATTTCAGCTGATTGCCTCTGCTGGTATGTCCCACAGTTTCGACAGTCTGCCCCTCAACCTGTATGATCGGAACCTTCACCTTCCCCTTCATGCCGCTCCTCCTCCGGATCAAAATAAGATATCTTCAGCCACTGCCGGTCCTCTGCCATGCGCCCCTGAGTCTTTTCAATAATGGCCATGGGATCGTAGCTGTCCACGCCGATATCCTCCAGCACCAGCCGCAGCCGATCCCTGGTTCTGGGCATGCAGCGTTCCTCCAGAAATTCCTCGAAATCCTCCCAGGTAGGCTTTGCCTTCATGCCAAAAGCTCTGTGGAAAGGTATGTCCGTTCCGTTCTCCACCACCACCTGACGGTTCCGGAAACTCACCAGCAGGCGGCTGCAGCACTCATCTTCGTTCATATAGTCCATGCGTATCATATAGTCCCGGACGTCCACTCCCGGGAAATCCCGGTTCAGCCTCTGCCACTGTTTCAGACTCCGGTATATCTTTCTGTGCTCATCCTCCGGCCCCTTCAAGTAACTGTGCATCGTCTGCCGGGATACTCCGTAGGCCTGAGCCAGCGCCGTGACTGTCTCTCCGGCCTCATGCCGTCTGCAAATCTCCCGCAAGACCTCCTCCGATATAGCAGGCTTTCTCCCTGCGCCCCGCTCGTTCTGTGCCATAACAGTGCTCCCTCCCTTCCTGCTTTAAGTGTAGCGGATCCTACAATAAATGTCAAGAAATTAATTAATTTACACCTGGAAAATATATGACTTTTTTCTTGCCTTATACCTGTTTTGGGTTTATGCTATACATATGAATGGAAAGATTGGAGGCATCGTTATGAATAAAAAACATGTGGTAGTGTCCCTGGGACACGATGCATTGGGATATACTACTTTGGAGCAATGGGACGCGGTAAAGAGAACCGCCCATGCGCTGGCGGATCTGGTGGAGGCGGACTGCCAGCTGACCATCACTCACAGCAATGGTCCCCAAGTCAGCATGATCCACAAGGCCATGACGGAGCTGCGCCGGGTCTACATCGATTACACCCCTGCTCCCATGTGTGTCTGCTCTGCCATGAGTCAGGGCTATGTGGGGTATGACATACAGAACGCCCTGCGCAGCGAACTTCTGTCCCGCGGCATTTCCAAGCCCGTGAGCACGATTCTGACACAGGTGACAGTGGACCCCTACGACGAGGCCTTCTATGAGCCCACCAAGGTTATAGGCCGCTATATGTCTCAGGAGGATGCGGAGACGGAGATAAAAAAAGGAAACTATGTCCGGGAATTTCCCGGCAAAGGGTTCCGGCGTGTTGTCGCTGCGCCCAGACCTATTGACATCGTGGAGATCGAGTCCATACGCACCCTGGCTATGGCCGACCAGGTGGTTATCGCCTGCGGCGGCGGCGGTATTCCCGTCATCGAGCAAAAACATGTGCTGAAGGGAGCTTCCGCTGTCATTGAGAAGGACGCCATCGCAGGCAGACTGGCCGCCGATCTGCACAGCGACGAGCTGATTATTCTGACCGGCGTGGAACAGGTCTATGAGAATTTTGGCAGGGAAGATCAGAAACCCATCGCCGTCATGACAGTGGCAAAGGCACAGGAGCTGATGGCCCAGGGGCAGTTTGAGCCGGGTACCATGCTGCCCAAGATCGAGGCCGCCATTGTGTACCTTGGTGAGAATCCCCAGGGCAGGGTGCTGATTACCTCCATGGAGGCATTAAAGGACGCACTGAAGGGCAAAAATGGAACCGTAATCACTGCCTAGGCAGGGAATGTTTTCCGGCCGCCTTTGTCTTCCTGCGTTTCTGTACCAGTTTACGAAGTTTCCGCTCCTGACATTTCACCCCCAGAGCGGACAGCATAGCACCTATGATAATGCAGAAATCCGACACGTTGAACACCAGCCTGCGCAGTGGTCCCCACTTTACATTGAGACTGACATAGTCTGTCACATATTGCTGTTTCAGTCTGTCATAGGTGTTGCTGAAAGCGCCTCCCAGCAGCAGGGATAATCCCGCCCGCAGTATATTGCTGCCATATATGCTCAGACTTAAGACAAACACCAGCGCGGCAAATCCGGTGAGCAGGAACGACAGGGCTGTCACCACCGTCCCCTTCTTTTTTCCTATTCCCAGCATAATTCCCGGATTGTGGTGTCTGCGCAGCAGCAGCCGTCCGCCCCAGGCCTCCTGAGTCTCCCCCGGCTCCAGCTCCCGCTCCACACGCTCCTTTAGATAGTTGTCCCCCATAAATATCGCCGCAATGAGACTTACAAAGAAATTAACCATAAATATACTCCTATACGTCAAATAGCTATCGCTTATACGATAGCTATTTTAGGCACGACTCTAGTAAGCATCATAGCATATCCCAAAATAAAAGTCTAGTATTTTTTATTATTTCCCGTATAATTTCTTTTATATAACAAATACAGTAAACGACGTTGAAATTTCTAATGTTGTTCACTATTAGTGAGAACGGAGGAGACAGATGGCTAATCAGGAACAGGAAATGCGGTTGGAGCAGCTGCACTTTCAGGAGTGTCTGGACATTATCGGACAGAACGTGACAAGGTATGAGCAGGAATATGAACAGCGGCATGCCCAGGTCCAGGAGCTGTATAAGGCGATAAACAGCGGAGATGTGGAGCTGTATAACCAGCTGATGACCGCCAGCAGCCTGGAGGAACATGCGGCGGCCTCCCTGCGCAAGAACCGGGCGGCACAAGACAAACCTTATTTCGGACGCATCGATTACCGCGAGAGCGCCGCTGAATTGGAACAGCAGGTCTATATCGGCAAGAACGGCGTGTTCCGCGACAAGACGGACGTGCTGATTGCGGACTGGCGCGCTCCCATCTCCAGTGTCTACTATGAGAATGAGCTGGGCGAGGGGGAATACGGCCTGCCGGACGAGAAACCCATCCTCATCGATCTGCACCTGAAACGGACCTACAGCGTGGAAAACGGACGACTTCTGGGCTATTACGACAGCGATGTTGCCTCCAACGATGAGCTGCTGGTGCAATATCTGTCCAAAAACAAGGACGCCGTGCTGGGTGAGATTATTGCCACGATCCAAAAAGAGCAAAATGCCATTATCCGCAAGTCCCCCTTCGTCAATCTGATTGTCCAGGGAGTCGCGGGCAGCGGTAAGACCACGGTGGCCATGCACCGCATTTCTTATCTGCTCTACAACTATAAGCACCGCTTTGAATCCAACGAGTATTGTATTGTCGGCAGCAACGACCTGCTGCTAAACTACATTACCAGCGGTCTGCCGGAGCTGGATGTACCCAATATCAAGCATATGCGCATGGATCAGATTTTTGCCCGCCTGTGCGAAAAGGACTGGATCAAGAAAAACAAGTGCCTGGAGCCGGACGACAGCGCTCCCCTGCGCTGTACCCTCTCCTTTATGCAGGAGCTGGAGCTGTACCTGCTGCATTTGCGGGAAAATCTTGTAAATCTGTCCCCCCTGCAGGATAAGCAGATCGGCATCATCCTGTCGGAGAGCAACAACGCCACGCTGTACCGGGAGAATCCCACCTTCAGTATCTGCACTCTGCTTAGTACGCTGGACGAGCGGGTCAAGACCCGGATCAAGTTCCTGATGAGCGGTGAGGACAGGGACAAGCTGCAGGCCAAGCTGAGGGAATACGCCGGACATTATAAAGCCGCCCGCCCCACCGCAAGCATCTATGAACTGTATATGGAATATCTGCGGCTGTGGCATGAGACCCACGGAAATATGCCGGGTTCGGAGGAACCGGAGCGCTCCCGCACCGCCGAGGTCTGGCAGAACCACCTGGACCGTCTGCAGCGCAGGGAATATGATGTGTACGACATTGCCGCCCTGGCGCTGATCCACTACCGGGTATACCAGAAAGCGCCCAACGAGGAATTCGGCTTGCTGTTTCTGGATGAGGCCCAGGACTTCGGCATCGGTGTCTACTATGTGCTGCGGACGCTGCTGCCCGCCACCTATTTTACCATCATGGGGGATGTGTCCCAGAATATCCACTATGACACGGGACTGAACGACTGGTACGAGCTGCAGAAACTCTTTCTGAAAAATGAGCGGGATCAGTTCCTGCTATTGCAGAAAAGCTACCGAAACACCATTGAAATCTCAGAATACGCCGGACGTATTCTGGAGAAGGCCTCCTCCGGGCGCTACCGGATCGAGCCGGTGATACGCCACGGCATACCGGTGGAGGAGGCCAGATTCTGGAGCGACCTGGAGATGGCGGAACATACGGCCGGACTTATCACAGATATTCAGGCCAAGGGCTATCACACCACCGCCGTAATCTGCCGGGATGAGGAGACGGCGGCCAGAGCCAGAGAGCTGCTCTCCCCCCTGACGCCTCTGACCGACGGAGCCGCCTCCAACTTCTCTACCGGCACCATGATACTGCCCATCCGTCTGGTGAAGGGCCTGGAATTTGACGCTGTGATTCTGTGGAATCTGGACATGCAGCGCGGTCCCGACGATCCCCGGCAGGCCAAGCTGTTGTATGTGGCTGCCACCCGGGCGCTGCACGAGCTGCATGTGCTGAACTGCTGACCTCATAATCGGTAAACCAGATATCTGTGCAGGCATTTGACTCGTTGCTCGCAGGAATAAAAAGGGACGTCCTCCGTTGGGACGTCCCGCTCTTGCGCTATCGTATGATATCCTGATACTTGAGTCTCGCCAGTGAGTAGTCCAACACCAGTTCCCTGCCGCTGCCGCCGCTCATCAGCGTCTGCAGCTCCGTCACAGCTTCCTTGGATATTCTGGCAAAGTCCTGGCGCACCGTGTTCATCTGCTGCCCCACATAGCCCATCAGCGTCAGCCCGTCAAACCCGCACACCGGTCGAAAGATATCCATATCCGTCAGCGCCCGCATGGCTCCAATGGCCATGAGATCTGACGCACAGACCACCATGTCCTGATCCTTGGCATATTTCAAGGTCAGTTCCCTAGCCTTTTTCTCTGAGAACTCTCCGTTATGGACAATCATCTCCAACCCATAGTCCGCAGCGAACTTTTCCATGCCTCGAATTCTCTCACCCGTCACATAGCCGTTGCTCTTTCCCGCGATATACAGCACCTTCTTGTAGAGGATGGTGTCCATCAGCATAGTCTTTTCCGCCACCGCATACTGCGCTCCCGCCTGATCGATCCACACGCAGGAGGTACTCTCATTTATCAGCGGCGCATCCACCAGCACCACCCGAAAAATCTGCCGTCTGACCAGTTCCTGCAGCACCTGATCCTCCCTGGATATGCCATAGACAATGATGCCGTTGATACTCTGGGAGCGGAAATATCCGATCACTTCCTCCGTACTCATACCTTCCAGCATGGAGAAAAAAACCGTCACCACATCCAGCGCATACTCTCTGGCACAGGCCAAGGCCCCGGCCAGATATTGCATACTGATCTCATCGATGGCCTGCGTATTGGTGTTTAGATGAATCAGCAATGCGATCCTGCCCGCCTGCTTGGAGGAGAGCGCCGCTGCCACAGCATTGGGCACAAAACCCAGCTCTTCGATAGCGGCATTCACTCTCTGCCTAGTCGTTTCGCTGATATTAGGATAGTGATTCAAAACCTTTGATACTGTAGAGATAGCCACTCCCGCTCTTGTGGCCACTTCCTTGATAGACGCCACCGAAGTCCCCCCTTATATGCAATGTATTCTCGGCATACACTTTTACTTTCTGCGCCCGGCGCGCAGCCTGCCCGGCAGCTTTTCCAGCGCATTCAATGCCAGCGCCACCGCCGCCGACACCAGCAGCACCGCCAGATATATCCAGATATCCAGCCGCACAAGAGGTCTGATCACAAGGTAGAGAAATCCGAACACAAAACCATGCACCAGCCATATATAGGTAGACTGCCGCCCCCACCACGCCAGAAACGCACAGAGCGGTCCCGCATGGGCGAGCAGCGTCAGCAATCCGTATATCAGCAGGGGCGTCAACAGAAAATCAATTTTTGCATACGCCGCATCCGTCGCCAATTTCACCCGCAGCACCGTCACCAAAACAAGCAGCACTACGGAGACGCATACCGGCGCCCATCCGCCCAATCGCCGCAGCTGTCGATCTACCCGCTGATACAGGGCATACCGGGCCGTCAGATACCCCACCACTGCTATCAGCAGAAATGATATCCTCATGCTCTTTACGGCCGCCAGCATCAGATCCCAGAGCGCGGGCCACCACAGGCGTCCAACCAGCGCCGCGCCCGCCCCAACCAGCGCCAGCATAAGGAAAAATATCCATTTCTTCCTGCGTTCCTGCGGCTGTTTAAAATGGGTCAGAAACAGATCCAGCAAGGGCAGCATCAGCAGAGTCTTGGCATACTGCTCCACATACCACCAGGCCCCGTTGTAGGTCGGATCTAAGGCCGTCAGGTTTCCTAAAAGCTGATCCGCCATAAAGGGCTGCCTCAGTATACCAAAGAATATTGCCATATAGATCGCCAACACCAGCCAGAGCCTTCCATACAGTTTCAGGATTCGCAGCAGCGCGCCGCGATACTCAGCCAGCAGCCGTCCGCCGAATCGTTCCCCGCTGTGCCCCTTCATCACATAATACATGCCATAACCGCTGACAAAGGCAAATATGCCCACACAGAGCTTACAGAACCAGGCGATCCGCTGGACAGTATCCACCTGCATAAATGGCAGCAGAGACTCATATTCCACCGCAAAGGAATACAGGTGGTGGTACAGCATCATCCATATAGCCACCCCCTGCAGTATCGCGGACTGTTTTTTCGTCATTCCATTCTCCACGCAAACCGGCCTCCAAACTATTTAGAAATTTGCTGTAAATATCAGTATAGCACATATATGTTCACAGTGGAATCATTTTCTTGAGCAGCACACAAATCGGCTGTGTGAATTTCTCCACACAGCCGATTTACTGAGTACTTATTTACAATTAATATTTTCCAAAGCCGTCTCCGTCGAGGGAAATAATCTGCTCGTTGGCACTGGAGGCGGTAAAAGAACCAATGCTGGAAGAGGAGGAAGAACTCCTGTTTCCAAGGTTGTAAGCGGAAAGTTTCTCACGCATCCGGTCTGCCTGGCTGGAAAGCTCCTCACTTGCGGAAGCACACTGCTCGCTGGTAGCGGAGTTGGTCTGTACCACCTGGGAAACCTGTGTGATTGCCTGCTTGATCTGTGCGCCGCCGGTTGCCTGATAGTTGCAGGCCTGAGCGATATTGTGGATCAGCACTTCACTCTGATTTACCACTTCGGTGATCAGTTCCAGAGCCTTTGCAGTCTCATCGGCCATCTGGGAGCCCTGGCTTACCTTGTGGATGGAATCCTCGATCAGTCCTGCGGTCTCAGAGGCTGCAGCCGCGCTCTTCGCAGCCAGGCTTCTCACCTCTTCTGCCACCACTGCAAAGCCCTTTCCTGCCTCGCCAGCTCTTGCGGCCTCTACGGCAGCGTTCAGAGCAAGGATATTGGTCTGGAATGCGATATCGTCAATGGTCTTGATAATCTTGGAAATGCTCTCGGATGACTTGTTGATGTCCTCCATGGCAGACATCATATCCTGCATCCGCTTATTGCCCTGCTTAACATCCTTGATGGCATTTTCTACCAGCTCTGCGGCCTTGTTAGCCTGCTCAGCGTTCTGGACAGTTGCCTCCACGATCTCGTCGATAGAAGCAGTGATCTCCTCGATAGCGCTGGCCTGCTCTGTGGAACCCTGTGCCAGAGACTGACTTGCGCTTGCCATCTGGGAGGAACCGATCGTCACCTGATATGCGGCCTCACTGATGCTGCTCAGTGCATGGTTGTTGTCCTCAACCAGCTTTTTCAGAGAGTGGCCCAGCAGATCCTCCGGGGATTTGGGGTTTACCACCACGGTAAGGTTACCCTTGGCTACTTCCTCGGCAATGCCGGCCTGATACTTGATATTGTCGATCACCTTCTGGTAGTCATCTATCAGTTCGCCAAACTCGTCATTGTTATACTTCACCATCTCCACATTCGTCTGCCCGTTAGCGATCTTCCTGGCGGCTGCCGTGAGCTGATCCATAGATACCCTAAAGACCTTGATAAGGGAAATGCTATACAACACAGTTATGATAATCGCTATCGCAGTTACACCCACGAAGAAGAGCTGAGCATTCCTGCCATAGGCAACAGGATCCGCCGCATGCTCCACTGAACTGATGGACAAAATACCTATGATCGCATTGACGATTGTCAACACAACCGGAATGGCAAAACCAATAATTAATCTTGTTTTGATAGACATATTTTTCATCACTTTATACCTCTCTCTCTTCTGCGTCCATATTATTTGCCTGCTCTAAAACTGACATATCTTCATCGTTTATCAGCTTTTCGGGATCTAGCAAGAGCTTTACCGAGTCTCCTACCTTTCCGATGCCATATACATATTTGTTCTGCGCCTTGTCGGACTTGCCAATGCTCGGCGGGGGCAGAATATTCTGTTCCTGAATTTCCACCACCTCGGCGATCTTCTCAATGATCAGCCCAACCACCGTGGACTGCACACTGATCACCATAATGCAGGTCCTGTCGTTGTACTCAAAGGGCTCCTGTTTGAACCGAAGGCTGGTATCAATAACCGGTATGATCTTGCCTCGGAGATTAATCAGTCCTTTGATATAATCTTCCGTCTCAGGAACCGCTGTTATCGCCTGGTACGGTATGATCTCGTTGACATACTGGATCTTCATGCCAAAATACTCATTGCCTGACTTAAATGTCATGTACATGATCTTTTGGGCATCGCGCTCATCATGGATGCCCGGTCCACTGTCTGTCTGCCTTGTTGCTTCACTGTTTACCTCCATGCAGCTACCTCCTTTTCATGCGTTTATTCTATCAATCCTACCGGATCAAGTATCAGCGCAATGCTGCCATCTCCTAACTGCGTGCAGCCGGACAGACCCTTTACTTTTTTGATATAAGACGGGATGGGTTTCACCACGATCTCCTGCTCGCCTATCAATCTGTCCACGAAGAGACATATGGCTTTCCCTTCCACCTCAAAAATCAGCATCATGCCGTCTTCCACCGACTTGCGGTAATCCTTAAGGCCATACCACTCACCCAGCCGAAGAACGGGGAAACATTCTCCACGGATCATGATGTACTCGTCTCCGTTGGGTTCATGTATCATCATGTTCTCTCTGACGCTGACAAACTGCTTGATCACGCTGGTTTCCACCACGAAGGAGGATGTACCCGTCTCCATCACGATACCATCTATGATCGCCAAAGTAAGAGGAATCTTCAAGGTCATGGTGGTTCCCAGACCGACCTCACTCTCAATCTCTAGCGTACCGCCGATGGCCTGGATGTTCTGAACCACCACGTCCATGCCCACGCCTCGTCCGGAGTATTCCGTCACCTGCTCGTTGGTAGAGAATCCGGGCAGCGTAATGAACTTGAACACTTCCTTATCCGTGTACTCGCTGTCCAGCTTTCCATCATCTAAAATGCCCTGTTTTCTGGCCTTTGCCAGGATCTTCTGCCGATCCAGACCCTTTCCGTTGTCCGTGACGCTGATCCACACCTTGCCGGCCTCCGTCCTGGCGGAAAGAGTGACCTTTGCCTTTTCGGTCTTACCGCTCTCCTTGCGCTCCTCGTTGGTCTCAATGCCATGATCCACCGCATTACGCACCATATGCATCAGAGGGTCAGAAATATTTTCAATAATATTCTTATCCACCTCTGTGTGCTCACCGATCATCTCAAATTCAATATCCTTGCCCAGCTTGCGGGATACATCGAAGACGATACGGTTCATCTTCTGGAACAGATTGGTCAGTGGCATCATTCTCATGGACATGATCACATTCTGCAGATCCGTGGAGATTTTGGACATCTGTCCCGCCGCCTTATTGAAATTGGAAAGGTTCAATCCCGGCACTTTCAGGTCAGGATTCTGCAGTACTACGGATTCCGCTATAACCAACTCGCCGATCAGATCCATCAGCTGATCCATCTTAGACACATTGACACTGATGAATGCATCCTTTGCTTTCTGCTTATCCTTTGCCAGTTTCTTGGGACGACCGGGTTCCTTGGTCTGGATGACGAAGTCACCGGGAGCCATCTGGGGTTTCGCATCCTCTTTCTTCTCAGTGGTTTCCGCCTTGGCCTCAATGTCCTCCACACTGGACTCCAGATCGATCTGGGGCTGCTTATCTCCGAAATCAAAGCCCAGCAGGAATTCCTCCGCCTTACACTCGTAGACGTCAACCTTTTCAATGTCGTAGCCAACGCCGATCAGGTCTCTGACCTCCTCCTCCGTACACTGGGCCTGGAGCAGAATCTTGAAACCTTCTTTCAGAATAGTCTCACCGCTGGACTCATCGGAAATGATATCTTCCGGGGAATACAGCAGGTCCTCCGCAATTTCCTTCAATGCGTAGACTACCTTGTAGGCGTGGACATTGGCCATTACCGTCTCCGGTGAGAATGTGATATACACCTTGTAGAAACGGCTTGCGTCCGTGGCAACGGGAGCTATATAGAACTGCTTAGGCTCCTCATGCACGTTCTCCGGCATCAGAGCATCCTCTCCCACTCCCTTCTTGATGGCATCCAGAAAGACATCCAACTCCTTGATGATGCTCTCCGGCTTTCCGTCGGCTGTGTTGCCGTTGCGGATCTTATCCATCTCTCCGGTGATGAAATCTGCCACTTCCAGCACATGCTCCACCAGCTTTAAGTGTGGCACATGCTCGGGATGGGACTCTCTCAGATAAAAGAATACATCTTCCAGCTTATGGGCAATCGCAGTGACATTATCAAACATCATAATACCCGAAGAACCCTTTATGGTGTGCATGGTACGGAATATTTCATTGATGCTGTCCTGGTCAAAGCATTCCGCGTCCTTCTGCTCTAACACCATTTCCTGCAGTTGTTCCAGAAGCTGTTCATTCTCAAACAGATAGATGTCCAACATTCCCTCTGTGTTAAATTCTTCAGCCATACTTTCTCCTTTCCTGTATTTTTTTATTAGGATTATACCTTGTATCAGAAGAGTTAATTGCAGAGCATTTTACTCGTTATATCAGACCCAGTTTTTTCATGGCCTGCTCAAATCTCTCCTTGTCAATGGGCTTGCCCGAGTAGATCGTACATCCCAACTCAAATGCCATTTTCACGTTCTTCTCATCATTGAGCGCTGTAGTCATAATGACCTTGGCCCTCTCGTCCTCCGCGATTCCGCTTTGTTTTTCCAGATTGCGGATACCCATCAGCGCCTGATAGCCGTCCATTACCGGCATCATGATATCCAGGCACACCAGGTCATAAGGTTCCCCATCCTCCAGCGCCATCATGAAAGCGTCCACCGCCTCCATGCCATCCACAGTGACGTCACACTCGCCGTACTTGGACAGAAAGCCAACCATAAATTTTCTTGTGACAAAATCGTCTTCAGCCAATAAAATCTTCATATCCACCTTCTCCTCTACATTTTATTAAGCACCGCATAGGTTCTCTTGGCAATGTCCTGAAGTTTATCCTGGAATTCCACGGCTCCCAAATCATATGCCACCTTGGGCATCCCATATACTACGCAGGTAGACTCATCCTGCCCGATAGTCCTCGCCCCCGCTCTTCTCATCTCCAACAGGCCTCTGGCGCCATCTCCTCCCATGCCCGTCAGGATGATCCCCAATGCCTTAGGACCTGCCACCTTGGCCACGGAATCAAACAGCACATCCACAGAGGGACAATGACCGTTTACCTTCGGTCCCGCCTTGCACTCTACCTGATATACACCGTTCACCTTCACCAGCCGCATATGCCTGTCGCCGCCGGGGGCAATCAACACATGTCCGGGCTTTACCTGATCCCCTGTCTCCGCCTCCTTGACGATCACCTTGCACTGGTTATCCAGCCTCTTGGCGTACATGTTGGTGAACCCCGGGGGCATATGCTGCACGATCACCACACCGGGAATATCCGTTCCAAATCCCTGCACCACGGAAAAGATCGCCTCTGTCCCGCCGGTGGACGCCCCTATGGCAACCACCAGATCACTGCCCTTGGCGGACAGGGCCGTGGACTGCTCCTGCTGCTGCATAACCTTCTGCTTGATCCGGCTGATATTGGCAGTGGAAGCAATCTTGATCTTCACCAACAGCTCTGTTCGGATAAATGCCTCAAGCTGCTCCCTGGACGACACCGCCGGCTTTGCCACAAAATCCACAGCTCCCACATTCAATGCGTCGAACACTTTGTCACTCAGGGAACTTATCACCACCACCGGAAGGGGATACTGCGGCATCAGCTTGCGCAAAAAATCGATACCATTCATTCTGGGCAGCTCCACATCCAGCGTCATAACATCCGGCTTGTGCGCTATAATAGCGTCTCTCGCCTCGTAGGGATCCTTTGCAGTAGCCACTACTTTGATGGCCGGGTCCCGATTGAGGTTCTGCACCAGCAGTTCCCTGAACACCATGGAGTCCTCAACTATCAATACTTTAATCGGCTGCATACATCTATCATCTCCCCTGCTTTCTAAATATTGACGGCTGCACCAGTTCAAAGGGAACCTGCGCCCGGTCCAGCGTCTCCGTCATGCCTATGAACAGATAACCGCCGGGTTCCAGAAAATCGTATACTTTCTGGAGCAGCTCGTTTTTTGTGTTCTCATCAAAGTATATCATAACATTTCTCAAAAAGATAGTATGCATTCTCTTCCTAAAAGGAAAAGGTGACATCAGGTTGAACTGACGGAATATGACCTCCTGTTTCAACTCATCCTTAACCTCGAACATCCCCTCCGAAGTCTTTTTAAAGAAATGCCGTTTCCACTGATCCGGAATGCTCTTCAACTGCTCCTCGTTATAAATTCCCGCGATCGCCTGCTGCAACACCTTGGTGGAAATATCCGTCGCCAGCACTTTGGTGTCCCAGGATGAGGACTCCAGTCCAAAGAAATCCTTGAGCACCATGGCGATCATGTAAGGCTCCTCCCCGGTGGACGCCGCGCCGCACCAGATCCGCAGATCCTTTGTGTTTTGCGCCTTCTGTTTCAACTCCGGCAATACCACTCTCTTGAAAAAATCGAAATGTTCAAACTCTCTCATAAAATAAGTGTGGTTTGTTGTGAGAAGATTTACCAGCTCCTTCTCCAGTTTCCCCGAGCTGTCCTTCTCCAAATCGTTCATAAATGCGTGAAAGCTGCTCCAGCCTCCTGACTTAATGTGGTTTTCAAGTCTACCGTTCATAATGACCTTCTTCTGACTCAGGTCGATACCGTAGCGCTGTTTCATGTGACCAGCAATCCTTAAAAACTCCTCATCCGTCATCATTGTTCCATTCCTCCATCACATCTTCATAGTATTCTTCTAGCGCAGTTGTCTGGCAACTTTACAAAATATATTGAAAATGTCGGGGTTGAATTTCTGTTCAGCCTCTTGCTGCATAATCTCCAGCGCCTCCTCCCGCTCGTAACGATGGCGGTAACTTCTCTCCTCCGTCAGAGCGCAGAACATACTGGACATGGCGACAATCTGCGCAGCCAGTGGTATCTCATTTCCTCTCTTTCCGTCGGGATAACCGCTCCCATCCCAATTCTCGTGATGGAAATGAGTAATATCCTCTGAAATCTGTATAAAATCGTTGTAATCGTTGGTAACTTTTAAATCCTTGAGCAGCTTTGTTCCGATTCGGGTATGATTTTTCATCTGCTCCCGCTCCTCATCGTCGAGGACCGCCTGTTTCTGCAAAATCTCCTTGGGAATGCCTATATTGCCAATATCGCACAGCGGCGCCGCAAATTCCACTGTCTCTACAAAACTGTCCGATATCTGATCCTCAAACAGAGGGGATAGCTGCAAACTCTGTGCCAGAATACCGCAGTTGTACCGCATCCTGTCTATGTAGTCGGCGCTGTGCCAGGAATTCTCCGCAGCTACGCTCGCCAGCGCATACAACACATTCTTGCGCTCCTGCTCCATCTGCCGCAGCTGTTCGTTGACTGAGACCTGCAGGCGCCTGTTCGCCTCCCTGATTCCCACGGTGGCCTCGTACAGTTTCAGGTGAACATTCACCCGTGCCTGTACCAGCTCCGGAATAAAGGGCTTGGTGATATAGTCCCCGCCGCCCAGATCAAATCCCTTGACAATATCCTTGGGATTGTCAAAGGCAGAGATAAAGATAATGGGGATTCCCTTGGTCTCGGCATTTGCTTTCAGCACTCTGCACAACTCATATCCGTCCATCTCCGGCATGGAGATGTCTGTCAGCACCAGATTGGGCAGTTCCTCCGATATCCGCTCCAGCGCCTGGACCCCATTCTCCGCGAGCACTGCTTTACAGCCCATAGCGCCGATGATCTCACCGAGAATCACTCTGTTGGTCTCCACATCATCCACGATCAGGACGACTCCGTTTGCCGAATTCTTCATGTATCGTCCCCCCCTTCCGTCTCTGTCAGAGCCTTCAAGGTATCTATTCCGCCAGAAATCTTCTCATAATTTTCCTTCTGAATGGCCATCTTGAGCCGCAGCACCGCACGGCTTACTTCCTGAGGGGCGTCTGCGGTGAGCTGCCGGATCGTCTCCATAAACATCTCCGCCTTCTCCCAGTTTTCCATCTCCACAGACAGAATCAGCTTGGAGAGATTTTTCTGCAGGGCCTCGCGATTGGGCGCCGTCCCATAGTGGGACGCATCCTGCTGCTCGGGGGGGGCATCGCCCCCAAGCGAGAGCTTGGGTCTGGGCGCCACCACGGTCTCCTCGCCGGTCTCCGCCTCGGCCTCCGGGTCTTTCCCCACCCAGACGGAGAACGAAAACGTGGTTCCCTTTCCCTTCGCGCTCTCCACATTGATACTTCCGCCCATGAGTTCCACCAGCTGACGGCAGATGGAAAGACCCAGGCCCGTTCCGCCGTATTTGCGGGACGTGGATGCGTCAACCTGAGAAAAGCTCTGGAACAGTTTCTCCTGATCCTTCGCCTCTATGCCAATTCCCGTATCGTTTACCAAAAAGAAAAGTTCTATGGAATCCTTGGTCTGCGCAGTCTTTATGACCTCCAGCGTGATCTTGCCGACGCTGGTAAACTTCTGCGCATTGGACAGCAGATTGTTCAAAATCTGTACAATTCGCAGTTCGTCTCCCTCCACATACTCGGGCACTCCCGGGGAAACTGTCACAAAAAAGTCCAGCCCCTTCTCCGTAATGCGGCCCTTGTGACTGGCCATCACATAATCTATCATGCCGCGCAGCGAGAAACGCCGCTGTTCCAGCGTAAATTTACCTGCCTCCAGCTTGGAAAAGTCAAGGATATTGTTGATGATCTTGTTCATCTCCCCGCAGCAGCGCTCAATCAGCTGCAGCTTGCGGAGCTTTTCTTTCTCCGTCTCCAGAGGCAGCAGTTCTCTGACCTGACCTGATATCCCATTGACCGGGGTTCGCAGTTCGTGGGTGACATTGGCCACAAACTCCGACTTGACCCGCATGGCGGCCTGTGCCTCCTCCTTCACCTGTTCAAGCTCACGACTCAAAAACTCCTTTTCCAGCACATCGTTTGCCATGCAGAGACAGGAGCCTTCCTGCTGCACCACCCTCATGTCCGCAGGAAAACAGGTCTGATTCTTGCGGTATGCCGTCACGCGGTGTATCTCCGTCCCAAAGGGATAGACAGCCGCCAAGCCCTCGTTCTCTCTGTGGAACGCCCCGGGAAAGACATTGCCGATAAACACACCGCACAGCCCCTGGTCATATCCCAGCTTTTCTCTCGCCGCGGCATTGTCATATGTAATCAGTCCATTGTCGTCAAATGCCAGTATTATCTCCAATATATTGTCAAAAGGAAACATACCCGAATTCTGCCGGCACATAGAAACTCACCTCTCCATGCAATGTTGGTAATTCTCGCATGAATCCCCCACAAAAAACAACGAACCCCTTGACGCGGTTCCGCTGTTTTATGTATGGAAATTACTAATTTGAAAAATCAAACATCTTAATCACTTCAACAATATTGAAGAAATCTTCCTTGGCCAGCTGGAAACACTCCAGCACGTCCGGGGCGAACTGTCCGCATTCCCCATTGAGAATCATCTGGTATGCCAGAGAGTTGCCATACACGCCCTTGTAAACTCTCTCGCTCACCAGCGCGTCATATACGTCCACGATTGCGACAACCTGGGCGCTGAGAGGAATCTGATCCCCTACCAGTGCATCCGGATACCCCTTCCCGTCCCATCTCTCATGGTGCCAGCGGCAGATCTCGTAGCAGTAACGATAGAATTCGTCCGTCTGGCTCTTGCGGAATTTCTCCAGAAAATCACAGCCGATAGTGGGGTGAGTCTTTATCACCTCAAACTCCTCAGGCGTCAGCTTTGCCGGTTTGAGCAAAATCGCGTCCGGAATACCGATCTTACCGATGTCATGCAGCGCGGATGCCCTGGATATGGCGTCTATCTGCGCCTTGGTCAGACCGTACTTGGGGAAATACATTTGCATATACTTCAGCAGTATCCGGGTAAAATACTTGACGCGGCGGATATGTTCCCCTGTCTCCAGACTTCTGAACTCAACCACGGAGCTGAGCGCGTCTATCATAAACTCGTTGTTGTCCTGAATCTTCTTCTGCTGCGCCAATATCTCTATCTCCTGCTCCTTCAGGCGCACTTCCATATTGTGTTTATTCTGATAAAGTTCTATAATATTTTCCGCTCTGCGCTTTACGATATCGGGATAGAACGGCTTGTGGATCACGTCCGCAATGCCATAGGCATACGCCCTGTCCTCACTGTTTCTGATCGTCTCGCTGGTAATCAGTATCACAGGAAGATGCTCGATCATATCCTTAGATTTCATATACTCCAGCACGCCGAAACCATCCATCTCGGGCATGACAATATCCAGCAGGATCAATACGAGGTCCTGATTCACCGTGATCTGCTGGATGGCCTCCCGGCCATTGGACGCCTGGACAATGTCATATTCGTCATGGAACAGATTATCCAATATGGCTCTGTTCACTTCCTCGTCGTCCACGATCAGAATCTTCTGTCGCTTTGCCTCAACCTTTTTTGCCTCTTCCTCAACAATAACAATCTTCTGCTCATCCATACCCATTCAATCCCCGCGAATTCTGAAAATTTTTCAACTTATCTGTCACCTGAAACCGCATATAAACCATCACGCAGGTTTCACCAACGATTTTAGCATATGCGCCACGAATTGTCAAGAATTCGTGCGCTGCCTTTGCGTCTATCCAATTAATTCCACAAAGAGCGTATAGGCCTCCTCCAGCGCCGCCCTCTGCGCCGTCACCTGTTCTCTGTCCACTTCGGGCTCCTCCTTGCCCCGCAGCAGTTCCGTCAGGGCCGACGCCGGTCTGCTGATCGGATCCAGGCCCAGGTTGGCGCTCACCCCCTTGAGTGTGTGCGCGTATTTGAAAGCCTCGCCATAATTCTCCTGATCCAGGCTCTCCAGCAGCCCCCGATAGTTCATATCGTCCTTGAATTTAAGCAGGAACTTTAAAAAGAGTGCCTCATTTCCCATAAACCGGTGCAAAGTGCCCTCCACATCCGCACCATTCTCAATCAGTTTCTGTTTTAATAATTCGTCCATGTATCCCATTCCTTTCTGTATGTCTTTTTGATTTCAACTGGTACCGCTATATTTTACCTGTCCCTATTGTACTGTATGCCGCGAATTTATGCAAGTATTCACTTAGCTATCCACTCCTCATAGCTCAGCTCCCTGCATTCTCCCGTCATCAAATCTATGCTTATATAGAAGGGCGCTGTATGCCCTTCCTCCCAGTAATTATCGTAGAATATCATACATTCCGCAGCAAAGACCTCCTCGGAGGCGTATGTGGGCCAATATTGGACAGCGGATATACTGCCTTCCTGCAAATCCGCATCCGCCGCTTTCTTTTTCAGCATTTCCCGGATATGGGAGTTGACCGGTTCCGCCTTTTCCCCGTCCTTCCACATCAGTTCCATCCCCGTCTTGTCTTTTGTCAGATATACAATATAGCCAACGCTCTCGTCCTCTACGCAATCGTATGTGGTCCGGCAGCTTATCTCCGGGGTGTATGAGACCGAAAATACTTGCTCGTATGTCCCATCCTGTATAAAATATCCGTCCACGCGCTGCTCAAACGCCTCCCCGTCCTGAAAGATGATGCAGGTTATATTCCCCCGTTCCGTCTCATCCACCCAAAAGAACTTCGGCGTCATCTCCCCCTCCCATATATCCAGACCGCACATACTAAGGAAATCCATTTCCTCCCCGGATTCCTCTATGCAGTACCACAGGCCCATCCTGCCCTCGTGGGAACCGTAATACTCCCCCGTCATAAAGGGAAGTCCTATCGACAGACCCATTGCCGGAATTCCTTCCTCGTAAAAAAACAGGTTCTCAAGTTTCTTGATATACCGCTCCCTGACGCCGTTGTTATTCATATCGCTCTCAAAGACGTCTGTGAAACCCCAGCCCAAGAATTTCAGCAAAGTGTCCCCGTACTTTTCTATATACGGGCGCTGCTCCTCCCTGTATTTTTTATTGAATAATT
The DNA here is from genome assembly GCA_964383805.1 of uncultured Acetatifactor sp. Classification (GTDB taxonomy): domain Bacteria; phylum Bacillota; class Clostridia; order Lachnospirales; family Lachnospiraceae; genus Acetatifactor. Next base: position 919 of record CAYLIM010000042.1, on the reverse strand, counting down.
CTCTTATTTCCTCCCATTCCTCCTTGTCAACTTCCGTCTCGGCGCTGCCGCGTTCCTTCGGTTTCCATCTTCGATCGGCATACGCGCAGTGGTAGTAATCCGCCGTGTGGTAAAAATCCGCGCTGCATCTCAGCACGCTCTCCACATCATATCCCTCTGAGCAAAATATCGTTTCCGCTTTCACATTACTGCATACATAAGTGAATTCCATTTTTTCCCGAGGGATACCTGTGGCCAGTCGATAGGCTATGATCCTGCTCTGGTTATAGCGGGGAATAAAAAGAAGGTATGTATTTTTCTGATATTTTGCCACCTCAATGATGTGTGCCCAATATATGTTTGTCTCAAAGACAGGCTGCGAGTAGGAGAGCCGATAGCCTCCCTCTTTCTCCTGCAAGTATATGGCCAGCATATTCGCCCCGTCGCTCTCATCCGCCGGGCCATACTCAATCACGTCTTCAAGCCCATCCCCGTCAACATCCGCCGTCAGGACGCAGATTCCGGCTGTGTTGATATTGGGCATATGCTCCGCATAGCCCGCCATGTGCTCAAGAAGCAGGGAACTGTCCGCCAGCGCGGCGGCCTCCTCCAGACTCAGCCGCCGGGAGATGACGCATTGATCCAGCTGCGACCTGCGGCCCTCGCGGCAGAGTTCTTCGAGGTATTTCGCAAAACTCTCCATGGGCGGGGTCTGTGTTTTGGGGTAGATGACGGCTATACATATGCACAGTAGAAGGAGGGTGGAGAGGAGTGTGAAGATGATGGGTAGGGGGTGTTTGTTTTTATGCATGGAGGGCCTCGTGCTGTTTTGTTTTTTTCATTATACCAGAGATTCCTTACGTATATCAACAGATTTATGAATCGCATATAGAGTAAAGTTTTTGTCAGTTGCCTAAGAGAAAATAAATAGAGAGTACCA